>JANLQI010000439.1:0-2650 GCA_031367705.1 Saprospiraceae bacterium
CGTGGCACAATTTGGATTGACGAGGGTGGCACAACTTCACTGATTTATCCACAAACCGAATGATATTCAATTCATTGGCAGAAACAAGTATCTTAACATCAATACCTTGTCTTCTTTTCTCAATTAGTTCTGTAATCAAAACAGAGTCTGTAAGCCATGAAACAGCAACTTGAATAGATTTTTTTGCCTGACGTAAATCCGATAAAATTTCGGATTGGATTGTGTTCTTTTTTTTGAATAGTCCAAACATGGGAATTAAGTTTATTCTGGTTTATAAAATAATTTACTTATTAAATGCTCTATAAGCATTGATTTCATATTAAACCTCAAATCTAAAACAAACACATACAAACCAACAATAAAGTATGCCCATTTGAACTTCATTAACAAACTCATTTTTCACCCCCTCAGTATCTCCAACAAAAAATCATATTTTTTTGAAACAAAACGCTTATTTTTGTCCAAAATACTTAATCTTTAAATAAAAAAAGATGGCAGCGATAACAATATCTGAATTAGAATATAATCAATTGCAATCAACTATTCAACAATTAGTGCTTCAGTTGTCTAAATTCAAGAAGCCGCTGCCGCCTAAAAAAGAAGGCAAAACATCTATAGCCAAACGTTTACATGGCATATTGGCATTACCTATTGGCTTTGATGAAAAACAAATTTTGGAAGATGAAATCTTAAAAAAATATTTGGGCAATTGGCAAACAAAATAATACACCTCAGTATCAACAAAAAAAACAGCCATTCCTCAACAAGAAATGGCTGTTTTTTTATTTTGTATAACACCAACTATCTAACTCAAACCTCCTGCCGCAAAACCTCCAAAGGAGATTCACTCACTACCTTCCGCGTACTCACAAGCCCAATGATGACGACCAATGCCGTTATACTGAGGGGGGTTGCTAAAAGCGGCAACCAATCAATTTGGAAAGGAATTTTGAAAACAAATTTTGCCAAGCCATAACCTGCAATCAAGGACAACCCGATGCCTGTCAATGTCGCTAAACTGCCAAGCCAAAGGTATTCTAAACCATTGATTGTCAATATAGTACGGCGACTTGCGCCTATGGTACGCAACAAAACGGATTCTCGAACACGTTGATATTTTGATAAATAAACGGAACTGATTAAGACCATTAAACCCGTCAAAATGCTGAATAATGCCATAAAACGAATGACAAAAGAGATTTTTGATAGGACTTCATCAACCGTTTTTAGAATCTGTGTTAAGTCCACAACAGAGACATTGGGGTAGTTTTTAACCAATTGCTGTTGGAATTTTGCAGATTGTTCTGCCGATTCCACACGGGTGATAACGACATCAAATTGTGGCGCAGCTTCCAAAACACCTGATGGAAACAGAATGAGGAAATTGGTTTGTACACGGTTGAAATCCACTTCACGAATACCCGTAACAGTTGTGTTAATGAGCGCACCTTGCACGTTGAAAGTGATTTTTGCACCTACTTTTGCGTGCATATCCTTCATAATTCGGTCAGAAACGGTAACACCAATAGTACCATCTGCCATTCTACCTTTTGGTGGTAAAGTGCCTTCAATGAGTTTTTCAGAAGCGATGAGCGTATCACGGTAAGTGACCCGCCATTCACGCTCAAAAATGAATTTTGGAATCGGATTTGTCGAGTCTTTTAGGTATTTAATACGCGACAAACCGTTGAGTTCTTCCAAACGAATCGTCACAATTGGCACTTTTTGGATAATCGGCATTTTTGAATCTACAACAAGTTGCGCCACTGAATCACGTTGTTGAGGCTGAATATCAAACATAATCATATTCGGTTGATTGCCTGAACCCGCAAACGAGATTTGACTAATCAATAATTGTTGAATCAAAAACAAGGTCGAAATCAACATTGTACCCAAGCCAATACTCACCATTAAGGTCAATGTTTGGTTTTGTGGGCGGTGCAAATTCGCCACACTTTGCCGCACCGCGTAAGAGACACCCCTCAGTATGCGACGGCTCAAAACCCAAATTAAGCCTTTGGCAACTGCCGCCAACAAGCCAAATGCTGTGCCGATACCTGCTATGAAAATCAAGCTACTTTTGACACTTTGCGTTTGTAAATAGGTAAAACCAAAGATAAACAAAGTAATTAAGACAAAAATCAACCAACGCAAAGGGTCACGTCCTGATTCCTCTTCTTCAAAACCACTGCGCAAAGTCCGAAGCGGCGAAGTGCGTCGAATCGCTAACAAAGGCAACAAGGCAAACAGAACGGACACGCCCAAACCTGTGATAACGCCTTGAATAATCGCTGTTACTGAGGGGTCGGCTGAAACGTTGTCAATCGGTAAAAAATCTTTTAAAACGATAGGTAAAAAACTTTGTATCAATGTACCAATGACAGCACCTAAGACCGCACCACCTAAGCCCATGACCGCAATTTGAGTCAAATAAATCAAAAAGGCTTGTTTACCACTTGCACCCAAAGTCCTCAAAATCGCAACGGTTGGCAATTTGTCTTTCACATATATATTGACCGCAGATGCAACACCGATACAGCCCAAAAGCAAAGCGATGAAGCCTACGAGATTCAAAAAATCCGCCATTTGATTGAACGAATTACCTGTGGTACGCTTTCTGTCGTTGATGTTTTCGACATTGTATTTGGCT
>JANLQI010000442.1:0-27513 GCA_031367705.1 Saprospiraceae bacterium
ACTCATAAGATGGAGGCAATTGAGACCTGTATAACAATAAGACTTGTGGTGTATTTTATTTTATTTCATTACTTAGCTGTTGATTATCAAAGATTTACGAAATTTTAAATATTTCGTAAATATCACTTTCAGCAAACTAAATAAAACCTAATTTTCATCATTCATTATTCATCATTCATCATTCACCATTATTATCATGAAACTACTACTCACATATTCAAAAACGGTAGCGGACGTTCAAGAAGCCTTTATAGAGCTTTTTCCGCACCTGAAAATCGAGTTTTTCACACGACCGCATGAAGACAAAGCGGCATCGTGGTCGAAATTTCTTATTTTTGACCGAACCCAAACGCTTAAACAAATTGGTATGCTCAAAGAGGGCGTTCTGACTTTGACAAAAGAAACGATAACAGGGGAGTTTGAACAATTTTTAGCTGTTCGTTACGGCTTGTTTGCTCAAGTTTTTAGGAAATCAAGGGGGACTTGGCTCGAAACCACAAGGACGGATAAGTGGACTTTGGGCGAACAAGAAAGCAATGGCAAAGAGTCTACAAATACGGTAGTTGAAATGGTTTATACTGAGCGCACAAACGACGATGCCATGCGTTAATTTGTTGTTTTTAATTGAAAATGCGTTTTTGATAGAATCGAATGTCTAAATTTGACCCCTCAGTATATTTTTAATCAAAAACGACAACCATGAGAAAAGAAGAAATTCGCTTCCTCAAAGGGCCACAATCACGGTGGACAGATTTTAAAATGACCATTTGGGTACTTCTCGATTTCATTCGAGGTTTTCGTGCCTTGCATTTTGTAGGGCCTTGCGTTACCATTTTTGGCTCTGCTCGGTTCGATGAAAATCATCCGTTTTATAAACAAACTCAAGTACTCGCTGGTGAAATTGCCAAACTTGGTTTTACCATCATGACAGGCGGTGGCCCAGGTATCATGGAAGCCGCTAATCGGGGTGCGAAAGATGTTGGTGGGCGTTCTGTCGGTTGTAATATTATACTTCCGCATGAGCAAAAACAAAACCCTTACCTCGATAAATGGGTGGATATTCGCTATTTTTTTGTGCGTAAAGCCTTGTTAATCAAGTATTCCTACGCTTTTGTGGTCATGCCAGGCGGTTTTGGAACGCTTGACGAATTTTTTGAAGCCATTACGCTTATTCAAACTAAAAAACTGAGCGGGTTTCCCATTGTTATTTTCGATAAAGATTTTTATCAAGACCTTGTGGCACACATCAATCGCATGGTCGCAGGTGGTACAATTGCGGCAGCCGATACCTCCCTTTACCTTGTTACCGATAGCATCGAAGAGGCGGTAGACTACATTCGGCAATATGGCATTGACCAATTTAACCTCCAACCTGAGCAAAAATTCAAGCCTTTTGGTTGGCTTTTTGAGCATAACTGACCGTCGTCATCGGCCATACTGAGGGGTATCATTTTTTGTAAGGATGAAAGGCTTTAACTTTGTATGAGTAAAATGAATAACACTAAATTCACCATTCACCATTCACCATTACCTAAACCACTTATTATGGATATCACAACGCCTGTTTCTAAAATAATGACAAAAAATCTCGTCATTGCGACTCCCAATATGACGCTCGATAAAGTCAAAACGCTTTTTGATACACATGCGTTTCACCACATTCCCGTCGTCGAAAAGGACGAATTGAAAGGCATTATCAGTCGGATTGATTTATTTCGCGTTTCACATTGTGTTGACCTTTTTCATTCTAAAAGTAATGAAGAGCTCAACAACAGGCTGTTCAAATCGCTGCTTGCAGAGGAGGTGATGTCACCCAATACCGTTGTTGTTTCACCCGATGATACGGTTAGTCATGCCGCCGCATTGTTTCATCACAATAAATATCATGCCTTGCCTGTTGTGGAAAAAGGAAAGCTGGTTGGGATATTGACAACGTATGATTTGATTGCGTATGCCTTTGAAAGTCAGCCTATTATGGTTTCTTGAAAAAAAAATATAAAAATAACATTAGAAATATAATGACCATATCAGAAGTAATAAAAATAGAAAACCTAAAATGTGGCGGCTGCGGCTCGACCATCAAAAAGACGCTTAAAGACATCTCTGGTGTCGAAAATGTAGCGATTGACTTCGATAATAGTGAAGTTTCGGTCGCACATACTGAGGGGGTCAATCGGCAAACATTAACGGGTGCTTTAAAGAAAATGGGTTATCCAGAAACAGGCACAACGGCAGGTTTTGGTGCATTGACCGCAACCGCAAAGTCTTATATCAGTTGTGCGATTGGTCGCATGAGTGATGATACGATGAACTAAGAAGCGTAGGTTATTAGAACATAGAAAAGCCATCTTGATGTACAAATCGAGATGGCTTTTGTTGTTTAGGATAAAAATCATAAAAGACAAAACATTAACCAAAAGCGATAAAAAGTTACTCCTTTTTAAGACCTATCATTGTCGGAGAAACGGTATTTATTGCCGTAATACTAAATTCAACTAAACAATGAAGAAAATTCTGCCTGTCCTAACCCTCTTTTTCCTATTAAAAATAAATGTTTTAGTGGCTCAAAAACAACCGATTGCCTTGAATTGGTTGTCTGAAACGACATCACCTCTCAAAACAGGCATCAGTTGGGGTGTTCCTTTCAAAAGGGGCGAAGTGCAGCCCAAAGAGTCTTTCATTTTAAAAGATAATAGTGGTAAGACGCTGCCTTTACAAACTTGGACAAATGCCTTTTGGGACGATGGTTCTCTGAAATGGCTCGGTTTGGCAACCGTTGCCGAAGGTGGTGAAAAAGGTTTTGAATTGAGTGTTGGCAAAGTAGAAAAACCTCAAAGTGGGGGTATCGAAGTCAAAGAGGGCCCCCTCAGTATAAGCATCAAAAATGGTCGAATCGGGTGCAAAATTCCTAAAAACGGCTCTGTTTTGCTTGATTCATTGACCATAAATGATAGAGTCATTGGCAATGGGGGGCATCTGACTTGTCTTTGGCAAAATGCCCCTGATGATGATTTTTTAGCAGAGATAAAGAAAGAGACTTTTAAGAGCCAAATTTCAAAAGTAACAATTGAACAAAAAGGTGATGTCAAAACAGTCATTCGCATTGAAGGTAATTTTCAGCCCCCCCGCCCCGAAGGGGAGCTGTCCGCAAGTAGCTCCCTTTCGGGGCGGGGGGGCTGGTTGCCATTTATTGTTCGATTATATTTTTATGCAGGGGTAGAAAACGTCCGTATTGTTCAAACTTTGATATATGATGGTGAAGCGGAAACGGATTTCATCAAAGGTTTTGGTTGGCAGTTTGATGTGCCGATGCGCGAGGAGGTATTGAATCGGCATGTGCGTTTTGGGGGTGAGAAGGCGGGAGACGGTGGCATTTGGTCTGAACCGATTCAGCCGTTAACGGGTCGAAGACCTTTGATTTTGGATAAAAAGAATGTGTATGAAGACCAAATTGTAGGGAAACGAGTGCCAAACACCGATAAATATGACCAAAAGGGCAAAGACCTTATCAAAGACTGGGCGGTGTGGCGTGATTTCCGGTTGACGCAAAACACGGCGGATGGTTTTTCGATTCAAAAAAGGACGCACGACAAAGGGGCTTGGATTGATGCCAATGGCGGCAAACGGTCTTCGGGCTTGGCGTTTGTGGGTGACGTGTCGGGCGGTTTGTCTTTGAGTATTCGGGACTTTTGGCAAGCCTTTCCTGCGGCTTTTGAGGTTAAAAATGCGGCTTCGGAGTCGGCGATACTGAGGGGGTGGTTGTGGTCGCCTTTTGGCGAAGCGATGGATATGAGGAACTATGATACGCTGGCTTTTGGTCATGGTTTGGAAGCGGCTTATGAGGACGTGCAGCCTGGTTTTGCAACGCCGAAAGGTATGGCACGGACGAGTGAATTGACGCTCGGTTTTTATGCCGATGTGCCGACGAATGAGCAATTGAATCAAGCGGCTCGATTGTCTAACAATCCACCGTTGCTTGTGGCAACCCCTCAGTACTTGCATGATGCAGGGGCGTTTGGGGTTTGGAGTTTGCCCAATCGAACGACTAAAGGGCGGGAATGGATTGAAAATCAATTGGATTCAGCTTTCTCTTTTTATCAAAGTGAAGTGGAACAGCAGCATTGGTATGGCTTCTGGAACTATGGCGATGTGATGCACACTTATGATAATGTGCGTCATGCGTGGCGTTACGATATTGGCGGTTTTGCATGGGCAAATACGGAGTTGATGCCTGATATGTGGTTGTGGTACAGCTTTTTACGGTCGGGTCGTGCCGATGTTTTCCGCATGGCGGAGGCAATGACACGGCATACGAGCGAGGTGGATGTGTATCATTTGGGTCGGTTTGCGGGTCTGGGGTCGCGGCATAATGTAAGGCATTGGGGTGATGGCGCGAAAGAGATTCGGATAGCACAAGCGGCTTTGAAACGGTTTCTTTATTATTTGACAACGGATGAACGGACGGGTGAATTGATGCGTGAAGTGGCAAATGCCGATGAAGCCTTATTGAAAACAGACCCTTTGCGTATGATTTTGCCAAAATCGGATTATCCGACTCATGCCCGCGTGGGTCCTGATTGGTTTGCGATGGTTGGGAACTGGATGACGGAGTGGGAACGGACTGGAAATCCCGTTTGGAAGGACAAAATACTGAGGGGGGTCAAAAGTTTTGCAAAAATGCCTTATGGTTTCTTTTCGGGCAAGGAAGGTGCGTTTGGGTATGACCCTAAAACGAATGAGATGTTTCAACTGAATCCAAAAGACATTGGGCAATCGCATCTGAGTGTGCTCATGGGCGGACCCGAAGTGGCGTTTGAGTTGAGTCGTTACTTCAAAGATGCCGATTGGACACGTTTATATTTGCAGTTTTGCAAAATGTATGGTTCTCCGAAGGAGGAAACGGAAAAGGTCTTTCAAAGAGATGTTCAATTAGGGGATTTGTCGCAGCATTTTACCCGTTTGCCTGCCTATTATGCACAGCAAACAAACGATGTTGCGGCAGCAAAAAAGGCTTGGGATATCTTTTTATCGCCTAAATTCTATCGTGACGGTACGGCATTTGGGTCAAAACAGGTGCAAACGCCTACTGTTTTGCGTCCGATGCGTGAAATTCCGAATGTTTCGACTAATAGTACAGCGCAATGGTGTTTGAATGCGATTGAGTTATTGGAATTGATTGGCGAGTATATGCCAAAGGATAATGTTTTGTGGGACAAATAATTATGAAATAGTAATAGACCATTTTGTCATTCTGGTTTTTAGTGAGGCGATGATTTAAAATCATCGCCTCACTTGTCCGCGTCATTTCGTTTTAGATGACACCGTTTAAGTGTCGGTTTTCCTCAGAATGATAAAAAATGATTAACTATTTCTAAGACTTATCTAAGCTCAATCGTTTGCCTAAACATCGTTTCAAAGTCTTGTCCAGCCGTTTTGAAGTTAAACGAAAGTTGTTTGGCATTATCAAAACGAGGGAAATAGACCGTGCCGATGTGCGCTTCGCCCGTCCCGATTTTTTGAGGAAACATCAAACTCCTTTTCAAACCGTCACGGGCTTCTTTTTTAGATATTTGATTGAAAATCAAGGCATCAAAATAGTTGAAAGAGAGGTTGACACCTGTGCGAACTGCGAAGTTATAGTCTCGATAACGGGGCGTAACTTTCTGATTGATAGCCGCATCAATCGCAATAGCAGATGCTACGACTGCCAAACTGATAGCAGTGGCTTTTAAAGCTGCTTTTCGAGCATTTTCATTCAATTGCGCTATGATTTGCTTGTAAGAATGGGCGTTTATAGGACTCGGATTGGTTGCCGAATCTATAAAAGACATGGGTTGAAAAGAGAAGTTTTGTGGGTCAACGAGGACAGAATCCACGCCTTTGTTTTTAACCGTTACTTCAAAGACCAAATAGTCCTTTGTGCTGAATAAATAGCCAAAGGTGATGTCGAGATTGTCCGTTTTTTGAAGCGTAAAACCGTCTTTGTCCACGTATTGTTTAGGCACATCGGGCGTTAGTTGGGCGACGCGTTGCGTTGTGCAAGATGCCACAAAGAGCGTTAGGGCAAGGAGTAAGTGTAAAGGCTTTTTCATTGTACTTTTTGTTTAAACGTAAGCGATTAGGTTGACAATTAGTAAACCAAATATAAGGCATTATTTTGTGATGCGTGATTAATACTACTTCTTAAATGACCTTAAATTCCTTATTTACCTTAAACGATTAAAAAATCATAGTTACATTCTTTCACCGTTTAAGGTGTTTAAAGTCATTTAAACATTTCATTTGACTATTTAAGCGCAAAAATTTAAGCGAAAGGGGGCTTAAAAGTTTTCTAAACGTGAACGTGCTTAATAAAAAGTGATATAAAGGTCATAAAATTGGACATGTTATGTCGTAAAAAGTGATATATAGGTCACAAAATGCGATGTACAGGTCATAAAAAAGGACATGTTATGTCATTAAAAGTGATGTAAAGGTCATAAAATTGAACATATTAGTGTCAAAAAGTGATGTTTTAGCCATAAAAAAGGACAGACTACATCTCATTTTTAGGTAGTTGAAGTGTAAAGAATGTACTGTATTAACTCAAAAATGAGCCCAAAAGAATCAAGAATGAAATACTTTAGCCTATTTTGCACATTATGAAAAAGAAAAAATTAAGTATAACAACCATTTTCAATTAAACAATTATCAAAATGAAAAGACTAACCAACCTTTTTCTCTTCTTACTTTTTGCTTGTCAAGTACAAGCGCAAACCCGCAACCTTGTAAATTTAACATGTGAGCATTTGACAAACCCAATGGGTATGGATACCAAAGAGCCACGTTTTAGTTGGCAATTGGAAAGTGATGCAAGGGGTGTGAAACAAGTGGCGTATCAAATTCGAGTGGCAACAACGGCTGATTTTGCTGTTAAGTCCATGGTTTGGGATTCTAAAAAAGTCAATACAGATGCGTCTGTTTTGCAAACGTATGCGGGTACGCCTTTGGCAGCGCGTCAAAAGTATCATTGGCAAGTAAAGACTTGGGATAATACGGGGATGGAGTGGGGATGGAGTCCGACCGCTTCATTTGAAATGGGTTTGATGTCAAACGCAAATTGGCAAGCGCAATGGATTGAATTGCAAAGCGATACGGCCCGTTATTCGCCAGCCGTGACGGTGCGCAAAGCCTTTGATATGAAGAAGAAAGTCGCTTCCGCTCGAGCTTATGTGACGGCACACGGCTTTTATGAATTGTATTTGAATGGTAAAAAAGTGAGTGATGACGTCTTTACACCAGGTTGGACGAGTTACGAAAAACGGTTGCAATATCAAGTCTATGACGTTACGCCTTTATTGAAAGAAGGACAAAACGTCGTTGGTGCGATGCTCGGCGATGGTTGGTATAGAGGTACTTTGGGCTGGGTGTCGCAATGGGGCATTTATGGTAAACACAAGGGTTTGTTGTGCCAAATCCAAGTAAAATACAGCGATGGCAGCGAAGAAACCATCAAGACAGACGGCAGTTGGAAAGCCAATCAAGACGGCCCGATTCGGATGGATGGCATTTATGAAGGTGAAACGTATGATGCCCGCAAGACTTTAGACG
This sequence comes from Saprospiraceae bacterium, assembly GCA_031367705.1. GTDB lineage: Bacteria > Bacteroidota > Bacteroidia > Chitinophagales > Saprospiraceae > JAAFJT01. The sequence continues at coordinate 7,591 of JANLQI010000442.1, forward strand.
GTTGGTCAGAAACGGCTTTTAACGATGCAGCATGGTCGTCGGTGCAAGTGGGGAACTATTCAATGGACAATTTGGTGGCTTCTGTGAGTGTGCCGATGCGTAAAGTTGAAGAAATCAAACCCCTCAGTATTTTCAAAACGCCCAAAGGTACTTTGGTTGCTGATATGGGGCAAAACATGGTCGGTTGGGTGCGTTTGACGGTCAAAGGAGCAGCAGGGAAGACGATAACGATTCGCCATGCAGAGGTCATGGATAAATTTGGCGAATTTTATACAGCCAATTATCGCCATGCGACAGCTGAAGCGCAATATATACTGAGGGGGTCTGCGAACGGCGAAACGTATGAGCCACGTTTTTCTTTTTTTGGATTCCGTTATGTCGCTATTGAAGGTTTGACAGAAGCAGAGTTGCGGGCAGCGAACTTGACAGGCGTGGTTGTTCATTCCGATATGCCGATTTCAGGTGGTTTTGAATGTTCCAATAAAGACATTAATCAATTGCAACACAATATTATATGGGGTCAAAAAGGCAACTTCGTTGATGTACCAACAGACTGTCCGCAACGTGACGAGCGACTCGGCTGGACTGGCGATGCACAAGCATTTGTGCGGACGGCTGCTTTCAATAAAGATGTAGCGAGCTTCTTTACAAAATGGATGCAAGATGTGGCGGCTGACCAAGGCAAGGAGGGAGAAGTGCCTTTTGTTATCCCTGACGTTTTGAACCCTGATAAATCGAAACCTAAAGGGACTTCGGCAGGTTGGGGCGATGTCGTGACAATTGCACCATGGACGATGTATCAAGTGTATGGCGATAAGAAAATTCTTGAAGTGCAATATCCAAGCATGAAGGCGTGGGTGGATTATATTCACAAAAAGTCAGGTGAAAGTCTGATATGGAAAGGTGGCAGTATCTTCGGCGATTGGCTTTTCTATTTGCCTTCGCCTGACAAAGCGAGTGAACCCGATGGACATACGAGTAGAGATTATATTTCAACCGCTTTTTTCGCTTATTCATGCAAACTTTTAGCGCAATCGGCGGAGGTATTGGGCAAAACAGAAGATGCCAAGTTCTATAATGCTTTGTTTGAAAAAATTAAAAAGGTCTTTAATGATGAATACGTGACAAAATCGGGGCGCACAGCTTCCGATTCGCAAACGTCCTACGTATTAGCATTGATGTTTGATTTATTACCCAAAGAATTACGTGTAAAAGCCACACAATACTTGGTAGATGATATAGAAAGTCGCAGAAACCATTTGTCAACAGGCTTTCTCGGCACGCCTTATTTGTGTCATGTTTTGTCCGACAATGGACGCACCGATGTCGCTTATAATTTGTTGTTTCAAGAAACGTATCCGTCTTGGTTGTACCCTGTGAAACATGGTGCCACGACGATTTGGGAACGTTGGGACGGTATGAAAGTGGACAGCACTTTCCAATCTGATGGCATGAATTCGTTTAATCACTATGCGTATGGCGCGATTGGCGATTGGTTGTATCGGGTTGTTGCAGGTTTAGAAATAGGTAAGGCGGGTTATAAGCATATTTTGATTCAACCTCAACCGACGGATAAATTGAGCTATGCAAAAGCCTATTATGACAGTGAGTACGGCAAAATAGAATCGGGTTGGGTACGTAAAAATGGTAAAACGACCCTCAATGTTCGAATTCCTGCCAATACAACGGCAACAATTGTCCTAAAAAATGTTCAAATGAGCAATATTACTGAGGGGGGTAAATCTGCGAGCAGTAACGCCGCGGTGCAAAACCTAAGAACAGAAGGGCTTTTGGTGAAGTTTGACATTGGGTCGGGTGTGTATTCCTTTGAATATTAACTTTTGAATTAGGATGCGAAGGATGTTTAAGGATGCTAAGGATTTACGTATAAATCCTTAGCATCTTTAAAATCCCACACATCCTAATTCAAAAGTTAATTATGCAATTCCTTTTGCAGCGCATTGATTTGTAACTGACTGAGCGCCATGTCTTGTTTTAGATAGACGACAGCCGTTTCAAGTTTTTCTAAACGGTCATCTTGCTCTGAAGTCGAACCATTTTCAGCAATGTACTCTTTGATGGTGTCAATCCAAACAGACATTTGTTCAACCATAGCTTTGGCAGCATCCACTTTATCGGCATACAAAAGTGCCATGCCTTCATTCATTTCTTTGTGAAAGGCTTCATTTTTTTGATAGAACTCGGAAGACGATTTCATCCTTTTAAAAGCATGAGACAATTCTTCGTCTTCTAAAAACGCCTCATGTTCGGGTGCTTCGATGATTTCTATCATTTTGCCTACGTTCATCATGTCTTGTGGGTCAACTTTCGTGTCTGTATCTAACTCGCCGCTCTCTTCTCTTTGTTTAAGATAAGCGAGATACTCTGCATTTTTTGCTTCAAAGGCGGCGTAACGGTTGTAGATATCCTGTACATACTCTGCGGCGTTGGCAAAGCCTTTGTATTTGTCTTTGTTATTTTCCATGAAAAAAATATTTAGTGGGATAAAAATAGTATTTGTTTTAATGTTAACCAAGTTTTAAAGAATAGAAAAGTGTCGATGAAGTGGTTTGTATTGTCCTTCATGCATCGGATATTTCAAATTATCCGATGCATGAAGGCTTTTAAATGCTCAAAGATAGAAAAGATTAGTCACCAATTGTCAATCGTTTGACCAACACTTGTGTTGCCGTCGCAAGGCGACAAACGTAGCTGCCATTAGGCAAATCGGTGGTGTTAATGCTCATTTGATGCGCCCCTGCTTTCAAATAACCAAACGACTGTCTTTTTACTTCACGGCCCGTCCCATCTACAAGGCTAACCCACGTTTCGCCATCATTGTGCGCATAAAAAGCAATATTTGTATTGTTTTTGCTTGGATTAGGATACAATTGCCAATCCGACTTTTTACTTAAAACGGCGACAGCAACCACTTTAGAATAAGTGAAAGCCTCGTTCATATCCACTTGTTTCAAACGATAATAATAGGTGTTGCCTTCACTCACATCGGCATCAATGTAGCTGTAAGAAGCTGCTTGGTTTTTATCTTTAACAAAACCCAAACTTTGAAAAGCCAATTTTTTACCCCCCTCAGTACCCCCAACCCCAGAAGGGGAGAGAAAAGAAGCGGGGTTTTTAGCCTTTTCAATATAAAAACCTTTGGCATTCACCGATGAAGCTGTTTGCCAAGTCAAAAGAGCCGCTTTTTGGTCGTTTAAAGTCGCTTGAACATCAACGAATTCGACAGGTAAAACGATATTGGTGTAATTAACATCTTGCATACCCGTTCCTGTACCCGCTAAAAGGGCATCGTAATACAGAAAATTAATTTGTGTACCATTGGGATAAGTGTGGTAAACGGCAGAGCCGCCCGTTAGTTTTTTAGCATAAACTTGATTATTCAAGGCATAAAAGACTGTATCAATGCCCAAAGTTACGGCAGGAACTGTGGTTGCACCCGCAACATACGTCGAAAGATAAGTCCATAAATCTGTGCCTGTTTTGTCACGGTAATACAAACGAGCTTGACCAGAAGTATTCGCACCGCCAGCGATGAGTAAATTGCCAGAACTGCTGATGTGAATGTCTTCAATCGTAACAACATAGTCGTGTCCCAAAGCCGTTTCTGCTGCCGTCATACTTTGCGCCACTGTCCAAGCCGAACCGCTCCAAACAGCGCGGTAAATACTGTAACTCGCAGGAGACGAGGAGTTGTATTCCACGGCAATATATGCCACCGTATTACCCCCCTCAGTATTGAAGGCAATATCGTTCACATCTACGTCTTGTCCGTCCGCAGTGGCGACGATGCGCAGTTGCGCCCACGATGTACCACCGTCTGCGGTATAAAAAACGCCGCCTTTGTTGCTGCCAGGTTGATTGTAACCGACCAAAACAAGGTTGGTATTCGTTGGACAGACCTCAATCGCTTTTATCTGACTACTACCCGAGAAATTATAAGGCGCATTTTCAGCTGTAAAGAGTTGTGTCCACGTCGAGCCTGTATTCGTTGTTTTATAGACGCGTACATTGCCAACATAAGCCGAACTGACTGTATTGCCGACCATTTCTGCTGCATAATAAGGCGAACCATCGCCATTTGGGAACTGAGCAACAGACCAAATGGGGGTTGTGTTAAAACTCGAAACGCTCCGCACACCCGCCTTTGAAGCCATCCAACCGTCTGTTTTGGTGTCGTTCATGTCAAAATCATTGACTTGAACGGCTTGGATGCCATTGTCGATTTCGGTTATCTGCGAACCGCCATTTGTTGATGCGCCAATGCCTTGGTCTGTGGTCATACACACGATGAAATTACCATAAAGCGTCGGGCTTGGGAAAACAGCGACGCAGCCATCGTTAGGGTGCGTTTCAAAACTGCTGTTGCCAAACTCCTGCCATGTCGCCCCCTTGTCATCGGAGTAGCCTTTGGCAAAAAAGACTTTATAAGCCATCGGCATAGTTCCTGTTTGATAAAATGCCAAATTAGAACCAGACTGACCACTTAAACCTGTATTAACGCTTGTCCAAGTTGTACCTGCATCATCTGAATAAGCAATGTATTTATTCGTGTTGTTAGAACCTGCCACAAAAAGGCGACCATCTGGACCTACACTAAATACCTTCCAAGTGACCGAAGAACTCAAGGTCGCTAAGGAAACAGCCGAAAAAGTAGAGCTGGTTGTAAACGCCGAATAGGTGTCCGATGATTTTAATAAAGTAGGCGTTGTGCCTTCGCCAAAGGCATAAATATAATCGTCTGAACCAATCGTCAATTTGGCATTTGACAAGGTGCCGAGTGTGGCGTAAACCTTTAAACTTGTGGCGGTGTATGCGCCCGCACCGCTTAAACTACCCCAATTCAGCTCTGTGCTGTTGCGGAGATAGAAGAGGTTGCCTAATTTTATCGCAACGTCATTTGCGCCTGAGGCGATGGTCACTTTCGAAGTGTAAGGTGTGACAGTTGTGTAAAGCGTACCAGATGCAATAAAAGCGAGAGACTCTGAAAGTGTGTGCGTCGCCATGCGTTGAATACTGCTGCCCAAATTTGCCGTTTCGTCTGCACAAGGCAAGACGCTAAAAGTTCCGACAGACGATGCACCCATCATGGGTGTTGAAACGGCTGCTGAAAAAATAGAATTCGCACTTTCAGTAGCGACAAAAATGCGCCCGTCCGTGGTTGATGATTTATAACCCGACATGGCATTGATGCGTCCGCCATAAATGGCTTGAACAGAAACCGAAGACTGCGAAAATAGGGGAGAGGTGAATAAAATAAAGAGGGAAAGGCTGCAAAGCCGCAATTTTAATAGAAAATTTCTCATTTTAGACGGTTTTTAATAAAAAAATATTACTTCTTTTATTCTTTCGTAAAAAACGAGCCAAAGTTTAGTTTTGGGGTTACAAATTAATAAATAATGTATTTATTTTATTTTTATACTGTTAGATTCTCAATATACTTATAGGCCGAACCCGTATTAATCAAAATCACCGTTTCTGTCTTAGAGATCCAACCTGTTGCAAGAAGTTTTTTCAAAGCCATCCAAGTTGCCGCGCCTTCGGGTGAAACAAACAACCCCTCAGTATGTGCGACCTCGTGGATGCCTTCGAGCATTTCAGCATCGTTGATTCGGATAGCTGTGCCATTACTTTCATTCAAAACCCGCAACATCCATTTGTCGCCAAAAGGCGCAGGTACGCGTAAACCGTTGGCAATGGTTTCGTCGGGGTTTTCGACGGGCAATCCAGCGGTTAAACCTTTGTCAAATGCATCAACGATAGGGGCGCAACCCGCCACTTGTACGCACACCATACGGGTCGGAATATGACTTATCCAGCCCAGTTCTTTCATTTCTTCAAAGGCTTTCCAAATCCCTATCAAGCCCGTGCCACCGCCTGCTGGATAAATAATGACATCAGGCAATTGCCAGTTGCATTGTTCTGCTATTTCGTAACCCATTGTCTTTTTACCTTCCACTCTGTAGGGTTCTTTCAAAGTGGACACATCAAACCAGGCTTTTGCGGTGTTTTGCTGCGCCATCGCTTTCCCCGCATCGCGGATAGAGCCCTCAACTAAGGTGACTTTTGCGCCAAAAAAGGCACAATCCATCTTAAATACTGAGGGGGTCGCTGTTGGCATAAAGACATGCGCTTCCATATTGGCTTTGGCGGCGTAGGCACTCATGGCACTGCCCGCGTTCCCTGCCGTTGGCAAAGCGACTTTTATGATACCATACTCTTTTGCTTTTGAAATGGCTACGCATAAACCGCGTGCTTTGAAGGAAGCCGTCGGATTACCCGATTCATCTTTAATAAATAAGTTTGAAAGACTCAACTGTTTGCCGAGATTTTCCATAGGCAAAATGGGTGTAAAACCTTCGCCTAATGAAACAATATTTTTGATGTCTTCAACGGGCAACATTTCGTGGTATCGCCACATGGTTTTGGGGCGATGGATGAGTACAGACTTATCAAGCCCTGTCGAAAGGTCGTATTTGGCTGTCAAAGGTGCGGAGCAATCGGGGCAATATGTTTGAATGTCTTTTTTGCTGAACGAACGACGACATTCCGTACATTCGAGGTGGGAGAAAAATGAGTGGAGCATGTGAATGATTTGAGATGAAAAAAAGCAAATATACTGAGGGTTGCCTATTTGTCGTATGAATTTTTAGAACAGAAACGTTATCGCATAAGAATCTATTCGTTTTGAAAACGTTTTCTAATTTTGACAAAAAATAAAATTTTATGAAAAAATGCTTTTGCTTTCTCGTTTTTATGTTTGGTTTGACCTTAAGTTTTGCTGTCGCACAAGCAACGGCTTATAAATTTGATTTTGGCACTGATAAACCGACGACGGGTTATATCGGTGTGAACAACACAACGACCTATAGGGCGAAACAAGGCTTTGGGTTTTTGCCTTCGGCTGCACCTATTCAGGCAGTTGAACGGAAGAAGCAAAAGCCATCTTTAGGTTCTCATTTTATAACATCTGAAAAACCTTTTTACTTCTCTGTGGATTTACCCGAAGGGAATTATGATGTCAAAATAACATTTGGTGATAAAAAAGGCACGTCTTTAACAACGGTAAAGGTTGAAAACAGGCGTTTGATGCTTGAAAAAGTGAAAACAAAAAGGGGCAAAATAATAGACCAAACGTTTACGGTCAATATTAGAAATGCAGCAATAAGTGGAAAAGACTCGGTCAAGTTGAAGCCACGCGAGTACAATTACTTGCATTGGGATAATAAATTGACGTTTGAATTTTGTGAAAATATGCCCAAAATTGCTGCCATCGAAATTACGCCCAATATAGGAGCGACGACGGTTTTCTTAGCGGGTAATTCAACAGTTGTTGACCAATACATCGAGCCTTTTGCCGCTTGGGGACAGATGATACCTAGTTTTTTCGACCCCCTCAGTATAGCCATTGCCAATCATGCAGAATCGGGCGAAACGCTCAAGAGTTTTGTTTCAGAAAAACGCTTAGATAAATTATTGAGTTTGATGAAGGCGGGTGATTATCTGTTCATCGAGTTTGCACACAATGACCAAAAGTTGAAGGACTTTGACCCATATGTGGGTTACAAGGATTTATTGAAAAAATTCATCAACGAAGCACGTAAAAAGGGCGGCAAGCCTGTTTTGGTCACATCCATGCACCGCCGCAACTTCGATTCGTTGGGACACATCGTCAATACGCTCGGCAACTTTCCTGATGCTATGCGTCAAACGGCGAAAGAGGAAAATGTGCCCTTGATTGACCTCAACGCGATGAGCAAAACACTTTGGGAAGCTTTGGGTGCAGAAAAGGCTAAAAAGGCGTTCGTTCATTTTCCATTGGGTTCGTTTCCAGGTCAAGAGAAACCGATTAATGACGATACGCATTTTTCAAACTACGGTGCGTACTTATTGGCGCAGTGTATGGTTGAAGGCATTCGAGAGAATGTACCTGATTTAGCGGTGTATCTTCAAAAAGTGCCGAAGTTCGCCCCCTCAGTACCCATGCCTTTTGAGACTTTTAAGTTTCCATTAGGGGCTTTGGTACCTGTTGTAAAACCCGATGGGAATTAAAAAAAGTAATTTGTTAGACGTAAAAAACTTGATGGTAAATGCCCGAAGTTCGAGACCTGATTCAAAGTTCTCGGACTTTTTGTGTTTTTAGACATTACTGTAAAAAAAATGAATAATCCTAATTTTTGACCTAAAAAAATCGGAAACGTTACCGACCAGAAAGTGTAAAAGTATAATCAAAAAAGATAGCAGAAAGACTTTATAATTGAAATATCATTGTGTTAATATCCAAGTATGTAAAACAAAATAAGGGATTTGACCTCTTTTACAAAGAAAACAATTAAATATTCATTTATACTTTTTGATAAACAATGACACTCACTTAATGGATAGTTGAAATGGATAGAGGATAATGGAAAGTGGATAATTTCTAAACATTATCCATTATCCATTATCAACTATCCATTATCCATTACCAAAAAGAATGTGTTGATTTGACACAACGCCTATATTTTTTAAATCTTTTTCTCTTCAACTAAACTCACTTTGTACATGAAAATTAGATTACTGTATGTCCTTCTGCCGCTGTTGCTGGCGTTCCAGCAAGTAAGCGCGGCGAATAGCCCAACAACATGGGCTGATGTCATCATCTCTGGTCAAGTGGTTTCTGCTTCTGGCGAGACGATGCCAGGTGTGAGTGTCGTTATCAAAGGCACATCCACGGGTACAATCACCGACGAAAACGGTGTTTTTGAACTCAAATCTGCTGCATCGAGTGGCACATTGATTTTTTCATTTGTCGGTTACAGCCCTGTTGAACAAAACTTCAAGGGTTCGGCAGCTCTGAAAATTACGCTTGAACCAGCTGCGGGTATGCTCGAAGAATTTGTTGCTATCGGGTATGGTACGGCAAAACGGGGCAATATTGCAAACGCTGTATCGAGTATTTCATCTGAAACGTTTGATGACCGTCCGCTCAATCGGATTGAAAATGCGCTTTCAGGAACGATGGCAGGTGTTTATGCTCAAACTGTGAATGGTGAACCGGGTGCGGAAATGTCGGTTCGGGTTCGTGGCACGGGTTCTGTCAATGCTTCGAATGAACCACTTTATGTTGTTGACGGTGTGCCTGTGGACAATTTGCGCGGTATCAACCCTGCGGATGTTCAAAGCCTTGACGTACTCAAAGATGCGGCTGCGGCGGCTATTTATGGTTCACGTGGTGGCAATGGTATTGTGCTTGTAACGACTAAAAAAGGTAAAAAAGGTAAACCACGCTTAACATTTAATACTTATGTCGGTGTGCAACGCCTTGAAGGAAAGATTGATATGTTGTCTGCACCAGACTGGATTCAGATGCGTAAAGAAAGCATTGATGACGCTTGGGTCGCTCGTGGACAGACTTTAAACCCTAAAAAAGACTATAAAGCAACGGATTCACAAGACTTCCGTGCTACTGAATTGGGTGTCAGCCGTTGGGCAACACCTTCTTTGTCAATTGCCAATTTGATTTATGACCCCAAATGGGAGTATGGTCAAGACAGCTTAACCTACCTCGATTGGCAAAAAGAAATGTTTCAAGATGCGATGACAAAAAACTATCAGTTGGGCGTATCGGGTGGAAACGAGGATATGAGTTATAATTTGTCAAGTACATTTCTTGACCAAGATGGGATTGCTGTTGGCACAAACATGAAACGAGTAAATATCCGCGCTAATTTTGAAACCAAAATTGCAGGTAGATTCAAATTTGGCGTTATGTTGGCCCCCTCAGTAGAATGGTCGAATGCGGGTCGTGTGGACGGAAAAGATAATACAGCTATGGTGGCTATCCAAATGCCGCCTATCGTGGACAAAGTGGCTGGGAAATACACAGGTGCAATGCCTTATGGTCCTTATGCATGGTCGGGTCGTTACCAAAACCCGATTGCAAATATGGAACGTTCAACATTTGAGGCACGTCGTTACCGTTTGAATTCTAATGCTTATTTGAATGTGGACATTGTTAAGGGTTTACAAGCGCAGTTTTTGGCGGCTATGGATTATACTTATAATACAGATGTTCGTTTTGTACCAACTTCTGCCATCCGCGATTGGGCAACAACCGTAGAAGGGGCTGCAACAACGGCTACCCGCAACCAAGCTTGGAACAACCGTTTTTTGTTCCAAAGTATGTTGAGCTACAAAAAAACAGTTGCTAAAAATCACAATATTGATGCTATTGTCGGTTATGCCATTGAGCCAACACAATTTGAAAGCAGTAACCAAACAGCCTCTGGTTTTGCCAATGACTGGTCACCTATATTCAGTACAGCATCGGTCAAAACGATTGGTTCAAGTATCAATGCAGGTAAAAGTGGCTTGATTTCATACATCAGCCGTGCAAGTTATGATTACAAAGGCAAGTATATTGTGTCGGCAAGTTACCGTCGTGATGGTTCATCAAAGTTTGGTGCGAACAAACGGTTTGCTGATTTCCCTGCGGTTTCAGCGGCATGGCGCATTTCAGATGAGAACTTTTTGAAAAACAATAAAATCGTAAGTGACCTCAAACTCCGTGCTTCTTGGGGTGTAACAGGCAACAACCGAATTCCTGACAATGCTCAGTTCTCTTTACTCGGCAACCAAAACTATGCTTTGAACAATGTTTCTGTTTCAGGTTTTAGTCCTGTAACAATTGAAAACCTTGATTTGAGTTGGGAAAAAACGATTAGTACAAACTATGGATTGGACTTCGGTTTGTTCAAAAACCGCGTTTTGGCTTCTGTTGATGTGTATCGTCGTTTAACCGATGGTTTGCTTTATCAAGCACCCGTTTCTTCAACTTCTGGTTTTTCAACAAGCTGGCAAAATATCGGTCAAGTGGAAAACAAAGGTGTTGAATTGACTTTGACAACACGGAATATTGTCCGCAAAGGCTTCACTTGGCGCACAAATTTCAATATTTCATACAACAAAAACGAGGTTCTTAAATTAGGTTTCGACGATACACCGATTCCTTCTGGTTTCTCTGGTTTGACGCACATCATTCAAGTGGGTGCGCCGATTAACTCCATGATGCTTTACGAACACATCGGCGTATTTATGACGGCGGAAGATTTAGCGAAGTATCCAAAAATGAGTACGATGAAAGTCGGTGACTCACGTTATGCCGACAAAAACGGTGACGGAATTATCACGACTGCTGACCGCGCCATCGTGGGACAACCTTCTCCTGATTTTACTTATGGCTTGACAAACGATTTCACTTACGGTAGATTTGACCTGCGTATCGTCGCTTTTGCACAAACAGGTGGTAATATTTACTCCATGATTGGTCGTTCAATTGACCGTCCAACAATGGGTTATCTCTACAATAAATTAGCCATTTGGAAAGACCGCTGGCAATCAGTTGACAAACCAGGCAATGGTTGGGTACCTAATATGAACGCCTCAACAGGTGGTTTTTATGACACACGTTGGTTGTACAGTTCTGATTATTTGCGTATCAAAAACATCACTGTTGGCTATAATGCGCCAAAAATGAAAGGACTTACTGCTTTAAGACTTTATGTATCACTTGAAAATCCTTTTATTTGGCATAAGTATTACGGCGGCATGTCGCCCGAAGCCTTGAACAATGAAGGCGGGGATTATGGTGGCTATCCACAATCTAAGGTTTTTACTTTTGGCTTGAATGCAGGGTTTTAGGGAATGATGAATTATAAATGATGAATGATGAATTTTTTAAGCATTGATTTACAATGCTTTATAATTCGAAATGGTACATTCTATTTAACTCATTTTGATTAGTAATTCACCCCCCTCAGTATTTTGCACATTTTTTTGCCCTTCTGAACGGAGTGAAAGAAGGACAAAAACATTCTTAAACAGAGCTATCGCGAACATAAAACGGTGATAGTTTACATAAAATCAATAAAAAAATGAAATTCACAAATATAAAAATAGCGATTGGTTGTCTTTTCTTCGTGCTGTGTGTTGCCTCTTGCAGCGAAGACAGCTTAGACATTTCGCCATCTACGAACAATACGTCTAATGACTTTTATAAAGACGAAAACCAAGTCAATCAAGGCGTTATCGCAGCTTATAATGCGACCATGAGTATGCCAGCTAATAATTGGCTTTTGGCGGACGTGCGTTCTGACAATATGCTCGAACTCTTCGGCGGGGCACAGCGCGACCCCTTAGATATTGGCAATTTCCTGCTTACATCGCAAACAGGCGCGATTCAAACAGCGTGGTCGAATCTCTACACACAGATTTATCGCACCAATATTGTTTTAGAGAAAATTGAGACATTCTCTTTTGTACGTGTACCTCAGTTTAAAGGGGAATTGCGTTTTTTGCGTGCTTTGGCTTATTTCGATTTAGTGCGCTATTTTGGTGACGTGCCTTTGGCGACAAAAGTTTTGACTTTTGAAGAATCGAAAAAAATTCCACGCGAACCGGCTGTCAATATTTATAATCAAATCATCGAAGATTTGAAATTTGCCATCGCTAACTTGCCTGAAACGTATGTTGCCACAGATAAAGGTCGTGCGACAAAATGGGTTGCAAAAGCTCTTTTAGGGCGCGTTTATCTCACAATGGCAGGGGTTCCGCTCAAACAAGCAGATAAATTGGCATTGGCAAAAGCAGAATTTGCAGACGTTATTGCCAAAGAAACTTTATTCCCTTTGGCGACCAATTTTGCAGATATGTTCAAAGTGGTAAACGACAATAAATTCTACATGTTTGAAATTCAATACGTGTCTGGTGGTTTAGGTCTCGGCAATCCTGCTGCAAATATTATGGCGTTTCAGTATCCTTCGCAATGGTCTGCTTTTCAGCCGGGCATTGGTTTCGATGCTCAGGTTTCACCTGCCTTAGTAAAAGGTTGGATTAACTTAGATAAGCGTAAATTTGCAACACTCGATACAGGTTATACGGATACCAAAACACTTGCAAAATCAAATCGTATCCAATTGACTAAATTTTTGGAAAAAGGCTCAACTGCTCCGACCAGTATTGGCGACCAACCCAACAATTTTCCACTTATTCGTTACGAAGACGTATTGTTAATGCAAGCCGAAGTGCTTAACGAAGAAGCTGCGACACCACCACTACAAGCCTTGACATACCTCAATCGGACACGCAAACGTGCAGGTTTGGCAGATACAACCATCGCCACAAAGGAAGGTTTCCGAATGGCAATAGAACAAGAACGGCAATGGGAATTTGTCGGCGAAGGCTTGCGGTGGCATGACCTCGTGCGGACAGGTCGTGCGGTAGAAGTAATGAACAAGCATTTCAAAGACAATGCTGTGCCGATTGGTCGCTTAATTGACGACCACGATTTGCTCTATCCGATTCCACAACGCGAATTGCTGATTAATCCCGGTTTTTGGACTCAAAACAAAGGCTATAATTGATAAGAATTAATTTTTTTTTCATACAACTTAGTTTTTACCCCCTCAGTATTTTGATTTACTGAGGGGGTATTTTATCAATCGTTATTGTCTGTTTTTTTTGAAAAAGCCGAAAAATACCTTATTTTTGCTAAAAATAAATAAACTTCATGCAACTTGAAACAACTTCTCCAACAACCACAGAAACGGTTTCAGAGGTACAACCAACAGTTGACAGCCTTGAAACCCGTTATGAACAAGAACGAGGTAAACCTATGCCCAGTAAAAATCATTCAATCATTCAAGGAAATGTCTATTTTGAGTTAAGAAATCAGTACGGCAATCAATTCGACATTTTCCCAGAGCTTTCACTCGATTTGATACCGAATACGCCAGGTGCTGTTCCAGATATTTGTATTTATGACAAAACACCTCGTAATTGGCAAGTTGATGTCATTAAAACAAAGAATCCACCCCTTTTAGCGATTGAAATACTGTCACCAAGACAGATTTTTGACGATATTACGGATAAAATCAATAATATTTATTTCCCTGCGGGTATGAAATCCGTTTGGGTTGTCTTACCACAGATAGAATCTGTTATGCTTTTTAGACCCAATCAAAAAACAGAAACCTATAACCAAGGCATTTTAAAAGATACAGCAAGTGGTTTTGAACTCAATATCGATAAGATTTTTATGTAAGCCCCCCTCAGTATAAAACGACTTTTTAAACGGAAAACATTCTTTTTCTCTATGAAAAAATACTGCTACACCACGCTTGTCACTTTCGCAAGCCTCATCCTCTTTTCCTTTAATTTCCAAACAGACAAACCCACTCTTTACCTCATCGGTGACTCAACCGTCAAAAATGGCAGTGGACTCGGCAAAGACAGCCTTTGGGGTTGGGGTTCAGTCATCAAAACCCATTTTGATACCAATCGTTTGGACATTCAAAACCACGCCATCGGTGGACGCAGCAGCCGTACTTTTTTAACGGACGGGCGTTGGGATAAAATACTCACGAACCTAAAAGCAGGTGATTTTGTCATCATGCAATTCGGTCATAATGACCCTGCGGCGCTTGATGATACGGCTCGTGCGCGTGGCACAATTCGGGGCATCGGAGACGAATCGAAAGACATTTACAACCCGATTCGCAAAGTGCAAGAGACCGTTTATACTTATGGTTGGTATATGCGTAAATACGTCAAAGAAGCTAAAGCAAAAGGCGCAATTCCCATTATTTGCTCTCTCGTGCCACGCAACGATTGGGATAAAGAAGGTAAAAAAGTCAAATTATCAAGCGACTCATACGCCTTGTGGGCGCAACAAATAGCCGAGCAAGAAGGCGTGTTTTTTATTGACTTGAATACAAAAGTAGCGGCAGCTTATGAAGAAATTGGTCAAGCGGCTGTCTTAAAACAATTCTTTCCAAAAGACCACACGCACCCTGATTATGATGGCGCAAGGTTCAATGCAGAAATTGTTGCGGACGGTATTCGGGCATTAAATAACTGCCCTTTGTCAACCTATTTAAACCCTTATATTGATGTTTTTCATAAGAATTACATCAAAAACACGATGATTCAGGTGACAGATTGGCAGTTAAAACATCCGTTACATTCGCCTACTGATTGGACAAATGGAGCGTTCTATACAGGTGTTTATGCCGCTTATGAAACAACACAATCCCCAACCATTTTAGATTCCCTCATGGCAATAGGTGAGCGCAATCAGTGGCGGACGCACAACCGTTTTGACCATGCCGACGATATTGCTGTTTCGCAAACCTATATTGACTTGTATCGTTTGAAAAACGATAAACGTATGATTCAAGCGACGCTTGATTCTATCTCTAAATTGCAAACAACCAAAGGCAACGAAGCCACTAAACACGGTATAACATGGTGGTGGTGCGATGCCCTTTTTATGGCACCGCCAACTTTAGCGAAGTTGGGAACAACTTTAAAGACCCCTCAGTATTTCGCCTTAAATGACTCCCTTTATCAGCAATGCTACGACTTATTGTACGACAAAAACGAGCATCTTTTCTATCGTGACGATAGGTATTTATTGAATGACAAAGGCGAAGGCTTACATGAAGGCAACGGTCAAAAGGTATTTTGGAGTCGGGGCAATGGTTGGGTTGTAGCGGGTTTAGTGCGTTTATTGAATGAATTGCCTGCAAATTATCCCAAACGTCCGTTTTATGAGCAACTTTTCAAAGACATGATGGCTAAAATACAAACATTGCAACAAGCAGACGGCATGTGGCGAGCAAGTTTACTCGACCCGATGGCTTATCCAGGCGGAGAGGGTAGTGGCTCAGGTTTTTATTGCTATGCTATGGCTTGGGGCATCAACAATGGTTTATTGGACAAAGCAACATACACCCCCTCAGTAAAAAAGGCTTGGAAAGGCATCAATACGCTCGTTTCGCCCGAAGGCAGATATGGGTGGGTGCAACCGATTGGCGCAGACCCGCGCCGCAATTTTAGTGCGGATAGTTATGAAGTGTTTGGTGCGGGTGCTTATTTGTTGGCAGGGTCGGAAGTGATAAAGATGAAGTAGTGTGAGAGGTATGGTAAACAGCCTCTTCTGTTTTCCATACCTCCTATAACCTTATGAGAATTCAAAAAACAAGGATAAGAATTGAGAAAACAAGGATAAGAATTGAAAAAAAAGGGGGAAGAATTGAGAAAAAAGGGATAAGAATTGAGAAAAAAGGGATAAGAATTGAGAAAAAAGGGGGAAGAATTGAGAAAAAGGGATAAGAATTGAGAAAAAAGGGGGAAGAATTGAGAAAAAAGGGGGAAGAATTGAGAAAAAAGGGGGAAGAATTGAGAAAAAAAGGGGAAATATTTTGGAAACAAGGGCAAGAATTCTGGAAACAAGAGGGTGTTTCAAAAGGCAATGACTATTTTTTTTACTCAGAATATTGTTTCGATTCGGACATCACGTTCGGGGAACTTCAAAAGTTCCCCGAACGTAAATGCCATTCTATAAAATAATATTTGGCGAAAAAAAGGAGTTCTTACCATTTGAGACAACCTCTTGTTTTTTAAGACATTGGAGGTCTTTTTAGGGCGTACTGGTGTAAATTTGGGGAGAATACCACTTTTGTCATCCAAAAGAGGTGTTGCAAAAACCGACAGAGTTGCCAAAATATTTGTAGAAAGGCATTTGATCAAACCTTACGGGCTTCAAGTCTTCGTAAGGTTGTTGTAAGTTTTTTCGGTGAGTTGACAACATGCCCCCTCAGTATAAAACCCTCCAAATAGTTTTTTATACTGAGGGGGCTTTTTTATGATGAGTACAAGAAAACATGTATTTTGTTGCTCAATTTTAAAAAAGAACAATTATGAATCCAAGAGTTAGAAACATCGAAAAACACATTTTATCCAATAATTGGTACACACTCCGCAAAATCTCTTATGAGTATCAAAAGAAAAATGGCACGTGGGAAACCCAACACCGAGAGGCTTATGACCGAGGCAATGGGGCGGCTATTTTGCTCTATAATAAGCAACAAAAAACGGTGGTTTTGACCAGCCAATTCCGTATGCCGACTTACATAAACGGGAACGCAACAGGTATGATGATTGAAGCCTGTGCGGGTTTATTGGAAGAAAACAACGCCGAAGACTGCATTCGCCGTGAAACTGAGGAGGAAACAGGATATATTGTTTCTGATGTGCATAAGGTTTTAGAAGTTTATATGTCGCCTGGTTCCGTCACTGAAATTCTCTATCTTTTTGTCGCCGAATACTCGAAAGAACAGAAAATTACTGAGGGGGGTGGTTTGGAACACGAAGAAGAAGATATTGATGTTTTGGAAATGCCGTTTGCACACGCCATAGAGTTGGTAAAAAAAGGAGAAATAAAGGACGCTAAAACTGTTTTGCTGTTACAATATGCGCAAATCAATCAGCTTGTTTAAACGAATATTTCTGTACAATGGAACAAACTCAAAACCCAAGTTATAGTCTGTGGGCTATTGTCAAATACTTTTTGTACTTAGGCTATGCGGGTTTTGGTGGCCCTGTGGCTTTGGTCGGTTATATGCACTCCGATTTGGTTGAAAAACGACGTTGGTTCAGCGAAGACGACTACAAAGAAGGCATGGCTTTGTCGCAATTGTCGCCTGGCCCGATGGCAGCGCAGTTGGGCATTTATTTGGGCTTTGTGCATTATGGGGTTTTGGGTGCAACTTTGGTCGGTATAGCCTTCGTTTTACCCTCCTTCCTCATGGTTTTAGTATTGGGCATATTCTACAAAGAGTACGGTGGTTTGAACTGGATGCAAGCGATTTTCTATGGCGTTGGTGCAGCCGTTATTGGCATTATTGCCATAAGCTCCTATAAATTGACGACAAAATCAATTGGACAATTGACTATTGATTCCTTCAAAAAAAACTGGCTTTTGTGGCTCTTATATACAGGCGGTTTTTCAATAACAGTCATTACACAAAACGAGGACATACTGACCTTTCTCGCTGCGGGCTTTTTGTATATGTTCATCAAAGCACCGCCGTCATGGACAAAAAGCCCTAAAATAACGTCCATTTTGTTGTTTATACCTGCTATTATATGGTCAACCAATGACAATACCTTGTGGCAAATTGCTTGGTTTTTTGCCAAAGCAGGCACATTTGTCTTTGGCAGTGGCTTGGCGATTGTCCCTTTTTTGCACGGTGGCGTTGTCAACGAGTTCGGTTGGCTCAACGAAAAAGAGTTTTTAGATGCTGTTGCCGTCGCTATGATATCGCCAGGCCCTGTTGTGATAACGGTGGGCTTTATTGGCTATTTGGTCGGCGGGGTGACGGGTGCATGTGTGGCAGCATTGGCAACTTTTCTGCCTTGTTATCTTTTGACGATTATTCCCGCACCGTATTTCAAAAAAATAGCTAAAAATCTATCCATAAAAGCCTTTGTTGATGGCATAACGGCTTGTGTTATTGGTGCATTGGCGGGTGCTGTGGCAATCATTGCCTACCGAACTTTCGTCAATACTGAGGGGGTGGTTGCATTTATTCCAATTGCTTTTGCGGTGGTTACAGCTTTTGTTTTGACAAAATATAAACAGATTAAAGAGCCACACATTATCTTCGTGGCAGCCGTTCTTGGCTTCATCATTAAAACATATTTATTATGAACAGAAAATCCTTTTTGCAAAACAGCCTCATCATAGGCGGCGCTTCTATTTTGCCCAAAAACAGTGTCTTAGGTGCAACAAATGAAGGCAGTGGCTTAGACAAATTGACAGACGAAAAAGGCAATTTTGCACTGCAACTCCTACCATACAAAGAGAATTTTCTTGAACCTTATATGGATGAGGAAACTGTTCACCTACACTATACTTTTCATCATGGCGGGGCGGTCAAAGCAGCGAATAAAGACATGTTGATGATACGCAAGGCAATGGATGAAAACAATATGGAAACGGTAGATTATTGGACAAAAAAGCTGGGTTTTCACTTTTCAAGTCATATCTTACACACTATCTTTTGGACAAATTTGACCAATAAAAAAACAGAACCCAAAGGCGATTTATTGAAAGAAATTGACACCCATTTTGGCAGTTTTGACAAATTGAAAGGCTATATTGCTGCTACGTCGAAAAATGTGGATGGCAATGGTTGGGGCATATTGGGTTATCAACCGTATTCCAAAAAATTGACGATATTGCAATGTGAAAACCATGAAAAACTCACACAATGGGGCGTTATTCCGCTTTTAGTCATTGATGTTTGGGAACATGCCTACTATCTCAAATACCGCAACAAAAGAGCCGATTTTGTGGATACACTTTTCAATATCATTGATTGGGACAATGTCAGCGACAGGTTAAATACGGCAAAAAAAATAATGTAAAACGAACGACTGGTAGGCTTTACGCCTTGCCAATATTTTAAATATTTAAACTTGAATTTATGAAAAAGAAGATTTTATTAGGGCTGTTAGCTATTTTCGTCATCATTCAATTCATTCGTCCTGAAAAAAATCAATCGGATGACGAATTGAATGCCGTTTCAAAAAAATATGAAGTGCCTGAAAACGTAGAAGCGATACTCAAAGTAGCTTGTTATGACTGCCACAGCAACAATACACGCTATCCGTGGTATGCCGAAGTGCAGCCTTCTACTTGGTGGTTAGCACATCATGTTGACGAAGGCAAGCATCATTTGAATTTCTCTGATTTCGTTACACGTCCGATTGCCGTACAGAATCATAAATTTGAAGAAATTGCCGAACAAGTTGAAAAAAAGGAGATGCCCATGTCTGAATATACCTATTTAGGCTTACATTCAGAGGCTAAACTGACAGATGAGCAACGCAAAACGCTTGTTGATTGGGCACATGCACAAATGGACAGCTTAAAAGCGCAATACCCTGCCGACAGCTTGGTTTTGAAGCGTAGAGGCCCGCCACCCCCTCAGTAATTGGGACTGGCGGCAGGTATAGTAAACTAAAATTGAATAGGTTTATGTTTTTTTTGCAAAAAAAACATAAACCTATTCAATT
>JANLQI010000451.1:0-6943 GCA_031367705.1 Saprospiraceae bacterium
AGGTATAGTAAACGGAAAAAAAGATTGATTGCATTTTTTTTGCAAAAAAATGTTATCACTCTTTTTTTTCGTTTACTATACCTCGCTCATAATTGTTGATAAAAATCAATCAACTTTACTTTTTCATTCTCCCAATTCAACACTTTACCAGCTTCTAAACAATTTGCTTTCAAGGTTTCAAGCAAGGTTTGGTCTTCAAAAAGTCGTTTTAAAGCTGCCACAAGCACCGCAACTTCTAAACTATCAATGACCAAACCGACATTATACGCATCGTTAATCCGTTGAAACTCAATGAAATTGATAAAAATCTGAGGCAAACCTGCTTGAATATAATCCGTCGTTTTGTTACTCAAAGAAAACTGATAGCTTAGGCTTTTGCCTTCGGCAATATTTAAACCGACGGTCGCTTGTTCCGTTATGGCGGGTAAATTTTTAGGTTCAACATAACCCCAAAACTTCACCTTATTTTCCAATTTTAAATCTAAAACCATACCCCTCAGTAAAGACATCAAATCACCATCGCCCACTATCCATAATACGGCATTTTCAAGGTATTGCATGGCTTCAACTGCCGTTTCAAGCCCACGTCCTTCGTTCAAATTGCCTTGATAAAGAATTATTTTAATGGTGAATGGTGAATGGTAAATGGTGAATGGTGCGTATTTTTCACTTTTAACTTTTAACTTTTCACTTAAAAAAGGTAGGTTTCTAATGAGTTCGAACTTTGTGCCGTAGCGTCTTTCAAATTCATCGGCAACGGATTGACTGACGGTGTAGCGATATTTGACGCGCGGCACAATGAATTTTTCGACAGCTAACCATACTTTTTGAATCATGGGGCGACGAATGACTTCTGGCGTTTCACTGTACAATTCATGGGCATCATAGACGCAAGTTTTACCCCTCAGTATCGAAACAAAATAACACGGCAAAATGCTGTCTAAGTCAATGCCGCAGACAATATCAAAGCGTTGAACCAACAGCCAAAAGAATAAACGGGCATTGTATTCGATGTAAAACAATTTGCCTTTATTGAACAAAAGGCGGAAACGATGTGCTGTAAAGTGTTGATTCTCAAATGGTTTTGACGAAGGCAATTTACGCCCAACGAGTTGTATTTGATACCCCTCAGTAGCAAGGGTTGTACAAATACGCAACATACGTTGGTCATATGTCAAGTCATTAGTAACGGTGAAAATAATCTTTTTTGTATTCAAAAGTTAAGTATCATTCAAGCTAAGGCAAAGTAAAAATTTACGATTTTGAACATTCAAATTAATCGCAGAATCATCATTTTTTCCCATTTTTCTTAAATTCTTCAAACTGTTTTTTTAATACGTCAATTTCTATAAATGCTTTATTTGTATCTTCTCTTGTCTTAGCTACATCTTCTATTGCTTTATTTGCATCTGCTCTTGCCTTAGCTGCATCTGTTCTTGCTTTAATTACTTCTGCTTTTGCTTTGTCGGCATTCGCATTTGCTTGTTTTAATTCTTTTTTAGCTTGTTTTGTTTCCTTTTTAGCTTGTTTAGCTTCTTCCTTAGCCCGTTCTGCTTTTGCAATAGCTTTTTCTTTTGCTTCCCGTTCAAAATCTATTTTCGCTTCCAAGCCGTCAATAAATGCCTGTTCTTCATCTTCAGCTATCATTTGACGACGAATATCATCATCAGCAATGGCTCGATGTAAGTACCGCACAATTTGAGCTACTTCAGGTGAACTCATATCGCCTGTATATTCCAAAACATGTGCGTCGTTTGTTTTGTATTTGTTTTGACTGAAAACGTCTAACACTTTTTCTAATTGAGTTTGAGTTGCCATTTCTTTTAATCGTGGAATTTGTATCACATACATATCGTGTGATAATTGTTCAACAAAATTTTCAATGAAAGGCGTTCTAATCATCCTACGCGTTATCGCATTCATGAAAGTTCGCCCGACTTTTAGAGCTGGAAATCTGATATATTTCAAACGATACCCTAAAAAATATATAGAAGTTATGGGTAAACTGTCTTCACTATTTTTGCCCACCTTATCCTCTTCCATATAATTTTCACCCAAATATCGTCTAAATCTTTTAATTTCAGAACCTTTTTTCGCTTTTTGTATCTCAATGAGGACTTTTTTCAAAGTACCATCTGTACTTTGAATCGTCGCCTTAAAGTCCAACCGAATGACTCGAACTACTTTCTTTCCTTTGGACTTTACATTGACGGTCATCTCTTGTGGCTTGACCTCGACGGACAATATTTGCTCATTCAAAATAGCTGAAAGAATAATTTTAGCTATTTCAACATTTTCCATCAGATACTTAAAAATCGTATCATAAATTGGATTAGCTATCTGCATAGTGATGTTTGTAATGGTTTTAAAGAAGTTTGTTTGTTTATACAAACGTAAAACTAAACCCTTATTTTGAAAAAAACAAGTAAAATGCGTGATTACTTTACATCGTAAACTTATCCCCTTCTTTTTTCAAAACCCTTTCATCGAGCATAAAACCGATGGTTTGAATGACCTTTGTTCGTTGCCTTTCGGCAAATGAATCTACAATTTCTTTCAAAGATAAAGGCTCTCTTTTGAGTAAAACCTTTATTTTTTCTGAAAAAACAGTGAAATCATCGGTTTCCAAATCGGCATTGTCTTTTTCTAAACAGACATCACATTCGCCACATTTTTCGGCATCGGTTTGACCAAAATAATGGAGTAATTGTTGTGAACGACAAATATCTAATTGAGCATATTCTATGGACTTTTTCAAACGATATTCTGCGCGTTTTTTTCTAAACATATACAAGTTCCAATCAATCGAAAGGTATTGTGTATCGGTGCGTTCACGTAGGAAAACGATTTGCGGTTTGTCTTTGCGCGGACGATAATCAATGATGTTTTCGCTGTGTAAATAGTGTAATATTTTTTCTAAATCTATAACAGACATGCGTAGAAATTGAGCAATTTGCAACTCATTAAAATTGACATAATCCGTCAAAGCTCCTGATAACGCCCTTAATAAACCCTTCAAAACACGTTCAAAATCGCGTTTTCTAATTTGAAAATCATACAATTGCTCTCTATCAACCATAAATTTCAAATTGGACGGCTGATGCACCCCCTCAGTATAAACGAGCCAACCGTCTTGTTCAAGGACTTTGAAACAGGAATACGTTGTCAAAACATCTAATTTGAAACGTTGGGCAAATTCCACAATTTCCATATCAAAACTCTGCCCTTCACCGCCACCGACAGCTAATTGTAGGTAGCTGCCCAATGCCTCATAAGTGCGTCGAATCTCTTTCATTTCGGGAAAAGAAATCACAAAATTCTTTTCCAAATTAGCAGTATCACTTTTGTTAACCAACAAAACAGCATAACTCCGTTTACCATCACGCCCTGCCCTACCCGCTTCTTGAAAATAAGCTTCTAAGGAATCGGGTAAATCGTAATGCACAACTGTCCGCACATCGGGTTTATCAATGCCCATACCAAAAGCATTTGTGGCAACTATGACTTGTGTTTTGTTTGAAATCCAAGCATCTTGACGACGACCACGCTCTTCGGGGTCTAATCCTGCATGATAAAAATCGGCTTTAAAACCTTTTTTTTGAAGCCAATCCGACAAGAGTTTTGTGCCTTTACGACTACGGACATAGACGATAGACGTGCCTTTTGTTTTCTTAATAATGTCTAATAATTTCGCCTCTTTATTCTCCTCATTTCGGACAATATAGCTCAAGTTTTTTCTTTCAAAATCCTGTTGAAAAACTTGATATTGCTTCTTAAATTCTAATTTTTTACAAATATCTTCCACCACATCAGGCGTTGCCGTAGCGGTCAAAGCCATGACAGGCACATCGGGCATGTACTCTCGGATAGCTGCAATTTCAAGATAAGACGGACGGAAATCGTAACCCCATTGACTGATACAATGTGCTTCATCAATCGCTAACAGATTGATATTCATGCGTTTAATGCGTTCTTTTGCTAAGTCAGTCATCAAACGTTCGGGAGAGATGTAGAGGAATTTTAGTCCACCATAAACGGCATTGTCAAACAGTCGGTCAATGTCTCGGTAGTGCATACCTGAATAAATCGCAGCTGCCAAAATGCCTCGTTTTTTAAGGTTTTCCACTTGGTCTTTCATCAAAGCAATCAAAGGCGAAATGACCAAACAGACCCCCTCAGTACAAAGCGCCGGTACTTGAAAACAGATACTTTTACCTCCACCTGTTGGCAACAGCGCAAGCGTATCACGTCCGTCTAAAACCGACTGAATGATGTCCCGTTGCATCGGTCGAAACGAATCGTATTGCCAATATTGTTTAAGTATGCCTTCAGGTGTCATAGTTGTTCGTTATTCGTGTATTCGTTATTCGTGTATTCGTTATTCGTGTATTCGTTATTCGTGTATTCGTTATTCGTGTATTTGGGACTACGAATAACGAATAACGAATAACCAATAACGAATAACGAATAACCAATCCCTATTTCCGATAAACCAAAGTTTTAGCCACTATATCGTGTAGTGCTTGTTTTTTAGCAGTAAAAGGTTGAATAAGATAGCCAGCCAAAGCCAATGCGCTCAATGTACTAACAACATTAGGCGATAAAAACGCGCTCAAAAGGGAAACAAAGGAAATGATTTGTTTCATCACAAAACGCACGCTGGCATGTTGAAAACTCAAACCTTCTCCATTTAAGTCGGTAACGATTAAACCCATTGCACGTTTGCCTAAAGTTGCTTTTGTAGGGCTTGATTCTTGTTGAGCGAAGTAAAACCAGTCGAAAACAAGGCTTAAAATGCTGGCAGTATAGAAATTAGAACCAAAAATATCAACAGGGTCTTCTCCCCGTGCAGCACTTTGATACATCTCTATAAAGTTGATACCAAATGAGCCTAATATCATTTGCCCTACTACAAATAAAATAATACCGTCAATTAAAGCCGCCCCAAATCGTTCCCAAAAGCCTGCATAGCCATTATACTGAGGGGTCGGTTTTTCTAAATCTGAATCTAAAAATTCATTGTCCATTTTGCTAAAGTCATTATGTTTAAATATAAAGTTGGTGATTCCGCGCCAAAAATAAGGAAGCCTTTGAGATATTACACACTCAAAGGCTTTTTTCTGTTTTTTAGTTGTTCAACTAAATTTTTGTTTTCCTTATTTTCTATATACCAAAGTACCTGCAATCATATCGTGTAATGCTTGTTTTTTCTGGGTGAAAGGCTGCATCAAATAGCCGATACCTAAAATCATAGCAGATGGAATTTTAGAGAAATAACGCCCCACTGCATTGAGCATCGTAATACGCTCCCCATTTAGGTCTGTAACTACTATTCCCATCGCTTGTTTGCCAAAAGTTGCCTGTTTTTCGCTTGACTCGAAGTAAACAAAATACGCAACTTGCAAACCTATAGTTATGACGTAAGCTATAATCCATGAATTAGGTACGCCTTCAGCGAACAAATCTGGGTCAGCTTTTAATAGGCTGACACCAAAAACTGAAAAAACAATCATTTGTGCAATGTACAGTATAATACCATCGATAATAACGGCAACAAATCGTTGCCAGAAACCGCCATACTCGCTATACTGAGGGGTGGCATTATCGAAATTAGAATCTAAAAATTGATTTTCCATTTTTAGCAATTGATTTTAAGGATGAATAATTAAGATGTTAGAATTTAGTCTCAAATATAATACGGAAATGATGAATGATGAATTATAAATGATGAATTTTCTATAATTACTTAGTGACACAAATTTCACAAACTACACGAATGATTTTTAATCAACTTTAATTCGTGCAATTTGTGAAATTCGTGTCAGAGTTAAGTGTTTACTTTTTATCAAAAAATATTTCTGCCATCATACACCTCGCAGAACCGCCGCCATAGGTTTCAATTGTTTTAATATCAGCATAAAGTATTTCTGTATGCCTTTGAATATGAGCAATTTGTGAAGCATTTAAAGAATCATAGGCTTGTTTTGACATAACAAGGAATGTTTCATCAAAATCATTCCGCACTTGCAACATATTGCCCGCAAACAACATCATTTGGTCGAGTGAAATCTCTATGATGTCTTTTTTTGTTAATTCAAAATGCTTGATGAGATTGAGTCTCTCTGCTTCATTGCGTATGGTCTCCATACAAATTACAACAAATGTTTCGCCCAAAGCCATCATCACATTGGTATGATAAATGTCTTGCCCGTTGTCGTCAACGGCATGAAAAGCGACCCGTTTGTAGTGCATGATTTCACACCATTCGTCCAAAAGAGTCAAATCTGTACGAGGACTTAAACAGGCATAACAAATCTCATTCACACGGTCGAGTATCATAGAACCTGTACCTTCCAGAAAGGTATGTACTTCTTCATAATGCTCTAAATGGATGCGTTTTTTGACGACAAATAGGGTTTCTATTTGTTTTATGACATTATCAGCACGTTCTGCACGACGAGAATGCGCATTCATCGGGTACAAAACCATCGTACCGTCACCATGACTTGTTATCCAATTATTGGGAAATACGGCATCGGTTTTCACAGGTGCAGATTGGTCTTCTGCAACAACCACATTGACCGCACGCCCCCTCAGTATAGCGACGAAATTATCAAATTCCGCAATCGCTTTTTGCTGTATTTCCTTAACTGTCAATGACTTATCATTCACCTGAAAGGCATTGTCCGCCGCTGTTTCAGTATTAAATCCAAAATGTGCAGGGCGAACCATGAGTATCGAGGAAGTTGTTTGATGTTTTTCCAAAAGAAATTTTTTTTAAAATGATAAATTATGAATGATGAATATTCATAATTTATCATTCATCATTAGTTAAAATCCGAATAATTTTTTCATTTTATCAAAAATAGCGGTGTTTTGATAGACACCTGTAAACTCTTGCGCGCCAGGACCGAAAGCGAAAACAGGAATCCATGAAGCAGTG
>JANLQI010000533.1:0-2575 GCA_031367705.1 Saprospiraceae bacterium
ACAGGTGCGATTAATTTTGGAAATCGCAACGACAAAGGCAGCGACATCAGCAAAACATTGAAATCGTCATTGAACTACCGCGTTTTGGAAGAAGTAAACACAGATTCAAATGTGTCTTATTCTGCAAAAGTGATTAACAAAGACGAGACGTTAGATGCTTAGATAATGATGAATTATGAATGATAAATGATGAATTTTTTAACATTCATAGTTCAAAAGTACCCCCTCAGTATAAAGAGGGTTTTTAAAGATAATTTTTTTTAAAAGAATCATAAACAGTTGATTTTTAAGTGTTGAAAGTTGAGTTGAGTGAAATTCATCATTTATCATTCATAATTCATCATTAAAAAAGCTGTTAATAATCAATCAGAAATGAGTACGATTGTAGCACAAGTAAGGAAACCGTTAATTCTTGGTAGCAAAACCTACCACCAAATAACGGAAGACATTTGCCGACCAACAGAGGCAACACCGTCGAAAGAGTGGATTATCGGTTTTATCGTGGCTGTTTCAGCTCTCGGTTTATATTTCTTTAGTGTACTTTGGACAGTGTGGAATGGCATTGGTTCATGGGACTTAAACCGTACCATTGGTTGGGGTTGGGATATTACCAACTTCGTTTGGTGGGTCGGTATCGGTCACGCAGGAACCTTGATTTCAGCCATCCTTTTGTTGTTCCGTCAAAAATGGCGGACAGGTGTAAACCGTGCAGCAGAAGCGATGACTATTTTTGCCGTTATTTGTGCGGGTCAATTCCCGATTATTCACATGGGTCGTGTTTGGATGGCACCGTTCATCTTTCCTTACCCAAATACACGTGGTCCATTGTGGCCAAACTTTAACTCACCGTTGTTTTGGGACGTTTTTGCGATTTCTACTTACTTCACCGTGTCATTATTGTTCTGGTACACAGGTCTTGTACCTGACTTTGCAACAGTTCGTGACCGTGCAACAGGTTGGAGAAAGAAAATGTATTCAAATTTAGCATTCGGTTGGACGGGTTCGGCAAAACATTGGCAACGTTGGGAAGCCTTGTCGCTTGTTTTGGCTGGTATTTCTACACCACTTGTATTGTCGGTTCACACAATTGTATCTTTTGACTTCGCAACTTCGGTCATTCCTGGTTGGCATACGACAATCTTTCCTCCATACTTCGTAGCAGGTGCGGTATTCTCAGGTTTTGCGATGGTATTAACATTGATGTTAGTCGTTCGTAAGTTGTTGAGATTGGAAGACTATATCACAATGGAACACATCGAAAGTATGAACAAGGTCATTTTGTTGACAGGTTCAATCGTAGGTGTGGCTTACTTGACGGAGTTGTTCATTTCTTGGTATTCTGGCTATATTTACGAGCAATTTGCTTTCTATAACCGTGTATTTGGTATCTATTGGTGGGCATATTTCGGTATGATGTTATGTAATGTTGTTTCACCACAATTGTTTTGGAGTAAAAAACTCCGTCGTGATATATGGGTGACGTTCTTTATGTCTATCTTTATCAATATCGGTATGTGGTTCGAGCGTTTTGTCATTATTGCAACGACATTGGCACGTGATTATCTCCCATCTTCTTGGAGTTATTATTCTCCAACATGGGTTGAAATCGGTTTGTTTGTCGGTTCATTGGGCTTGTTTTTTACTTGTTTCTTAATATTTACACGTATTGCACCAGTTGTGGCTATTGCAGAGGTTAAGTCAATCTTGAAATCAATGGGCGACCAATATATAAATAATAATACAGTGGCTGACCATGCTGCACATGGACACGACGAGGAAGAAGAAGAACACGCACACCATTAATTATTGACTATTGATTAATGTTGATTGATTATTGCTCTTTTTAATAATCAATATTTATTTGAAAGATTTAAATTTCTCTATACAATGAAATTTTATAATAAACAAATTCTTTTTGGCTTATACAATGATGAAACAGAGTTGTTATCAGCCGTGACAAAAGCCAATAAAGCGCACCTCGATATTTGGGATGTCTTTTCACCATTCCCTGTGCATGGTCTTGACCCGAAGCTACATTTGTCAGAATCTCGTTTGCATCAAGCGGGTTTTATCTACGGCGCGATTGGATTGTTGACAGGCTTCTTGTTTATGACTTGGGCTTTTTGGAGTGATTGGCCTATCATTTTTGGTAACAAACCTTACTGGCCAGTACCTGCATTCATCCCTGTTACTTTCGAGTTGACAGTGCTTTTTGCTTCAATTGGTATGACGGTAACGTTTTATACCATTTGTGGAATGGGACCTGGCATCAAAAACCCAACACTCGATGACCGTATCACAGATGATAAATTCTGTGTTGCATTCGATGTAACGGGCGCAAGTTCAGCAGAAGTAGATACTTTTAAGAGTTTCTTAAGCACATCAGGTGCTGCGGAAATTAATCAAAAGTTGATTTAATATTTGGGAGATAGGAGCAGAGATTTACGAAATTTTAAAAATTTCGTAAATCTGGCGAAATACCCCCCTCAGTATAAATGGCATTTTAAAGAAATTTTTAGACTAAAAGTCTCTGAAAATAAATCGAAATGAATAAGAAATTTTTAGGCGGATTATT
>JANLQI010000518.1:0-5891 GCA_031367705.1 Saprospiraceae bacterium
AATCAGTGTCATCTGTGGTCTAAAAAAACATCTTAAATGACAAAATCTAGATTATCCCAGCAATAATAATTATAATACGTATTTTCTAACTCAAAACCTGTTTTCGGATATAGTTTATTGCCAATATCATTGGTTTGGTCTGTTTGCAAAGTCACACCAGCTGCACCCGTTTTTTTTGCCATATCTTTAACGTGTTCAAGCAAGGCGATTGAAAATCCTTTGCCACGCTCTTCTGGCACAACAAATAGGTCATTCAGCAACCACAAACGTGCTAAACGAATGGAGCTAAAAGTTGGATACAGTTGCGTAAAACCCGCTGGAGTCCCCCCCTCAGTATAAATGAGAAAAATGATGCTCTCTTGCTTCAAAATGCGTTCCGTCAAAAACTGACGCGTTTTCAATTCATTCGCAGGTTTTTTATACCAAATGCGATAAGCTTCAAAAAGCGGTACTATTTCGTCGAGATGTTCGAGCGTTGCTTGAATTATTTTCATAAAATATGTTGATTATCAATATTTTATCCCAAAGCGCATTTACCCATATAACTAAAAGCGATTAGCCATAAAATACCTTTTCCTAAGAAAAAAAGGAAACCGCCGATACCGATACGCTTGAACCAAAGCTTTGTCTTTTCATTCATACTGTCTAAATTTTCGCAAAGTAACAAAGTAGCGGTGGTTTAGTTGGTATTTGAAAAGGAAAATTATAGGGTTTTATAAAACCTCAGAAAAAGCGGATAAGTATTTATCAATATACATTTGCTTCGACTTCGATTTATACTGCACAATATAACGTGGGTGTTCCAACGCCACAATTTTCTTGAAAAACGACATTTTGTCATTCAGTTTTGTCAAAAACTTTTCATTTTGTCCTGTGCCAAAGCAAAAACAAACGTCTGTACTCACGCCCATTGAAATCTGCGTTTGGATATTCCAAACTATGAAATCATAGACCTCATCAGTCAGTTTTTTGCTGTCGTAATAGTTGTAATTGACCTCTTTTCCATTGTCTTTTATAGAAGTAAAACCCAAAGGACAAACAGAATTGATGTAAAAATGTTGATAAAAAGCCGACGCCCCGCCAAAAGCATGTATCATTTCATAAATGTAAACTGCCGACGGTTCATAAGTGTCTTTGCCAGAATAAGGCAATCCACATTCTTTTTTTAAACGATGCGAATCGGTAAACGGCACGCCTGTTACGCCCGCGCCAAAACGTCCTGGATTGATGCCCAAAATCAAATGCCGTTGGTTGTTGTCGTTGTAAAACTTCTTGTAAAATGCACCCGAAAGAGCTAAAACCTCAGGGTTTTCCTTGAAAGGGTTCATTATTCGGATGCCTTCTGGCAATTGACCCGTAAATGCTACTTGCTCGTTGAAAGCGATGATTTTATCTGCAAAAGTGTTCATTGTGTATTTTTTTTAATGTCGTACTGACGTTTACGACCCCTTTTTTGCTGTAAAGCTATTTTAGTATTTTAAGAAAACCAAATACCGTAAACTTTTCTGATACTGAGGGGGTCAAAACTTTGTTATTGTCAAACAGCTTTTTTACTTTTGAACTTGAAAATGACTAAGATATTAATAATCAATAATTTATGATAATTTCAGCAATAGTGGCTTGCGCCAAAAATGGGGTCATTGGGAAAAACAACGAGATTCCTTGGTACTTGCCTGCCGACTTCTCTTACTTCAAACGCACTACGATTAATCATCACATCATTATGGGGCGCAATTGTTTTGAAAGCATCGGTCGCCCTTTACCAAAACGGACGAATATCGTTATTACTCGCAATCCGTTTTATATCGCTTCGGGTTGTTTGATGGTCAATTCTATTGCCGAAGGCTTGAAAACGGCTGAAAACAATGGTGAAACAGAGGCTTTTATCATCGGTGGCGGTGAAATTTATAAGCAATCGGTTGACCTTTGGGCTAGGCTTTATTTGACAGAAGTTGACTTGGATACTGAGGGGGATGTTTTTTTTCCAGAAATTGATTTATCAAAATGGCAACTCGTTTCGGAAGAACATCATAAAAATGATGAAAAGAATGAGTTTGATTACATTTTCAAGGTTTTTGAACGGACTTAGATGTAGTATAAAATATACATTTGCGAAATTTTAAAAATTTCGCAAATGTTGATATTCAATTAATTACATTCAATGGGCGTTACCCATTGCTATTAAATTACGCCCTTTCAGGGCTATTCATTTTTCATTTCTAATCAAATAAAAACATACACTATGCGTGAAGACTTCCTACACTTCCTTTGGCGAACACGCCGTTTTGATATGTCTAATTTGGAGACAACGACAGGGCAATCGCTTGAAATTCTTGATTTTGGGGAATACAATCGCTTAGATGCGGGTGCTGATTTTCAGAATGTTAAGCTGAGAATAGCTGATTTGACGTGGTTTGGTAATGTCGAGATGCACCTCAAATCATCTGATTGGTTGTTGCATAAACATCAACACGATGCAGCTTATCGCAATGTCATTTTGCACGTTGTTTATGAAGAAGATGTGCCTATTTTTCATTTAAACAAGGAAAATAACATGTTAAAAACGAAAAATACTGAGGAATCTCTTTTACCTTGTTTGGTCTTAAAAAACCGCATTCCCGAAGGCATTTTTAAAAATTATTGGTCGCTTTTGAACAATGAGCATTGGATTCCTTGCCAACATCATTTCTTTAAAGTGTCTGAAATAACAAAAGATTTATGGCTCGACCGCTTGCTTATTGAGCGTTTAGAGCGCAAAACGGAAGCGATTGCTGCGGCTTATGAGCGTAATGGCGGCGATTGGGAAGAGACGTTTTGGCAATTCATCGCCCGTTATTTTGGCTCAAAAGTTAATGCTGAACCGATGGAAAGATTGGCGAACGGACTACCACATTTGATATTAGCAAAACATAAAAACCAACTATTTCAAATAGAAGCTCTATTGTTTGGTCAATCGGGTTTGTTAGATACTGAATTTGAAGACGATTATCCAAAAGCCCTGAAAAAGGAGTTTCAGTTTTTACAAAAAAAGCACAGTCTCGTTGCGCCTGTTGGTAAAGCGGCTTGGAAATTTTCAAGGATGCGTCCACAGAGTTTTCCGACGATTCGATTGGCCCAATTGGCGGATTTGGTGCATAAAAGCAGTCATTTGTTTTCAAAAACCATTGCACCTATGCCTATTTCGGACTTAAAATCGCTTTTTGAAGTAGAAGTCAGCGACTATTGGCGCAGTCATTTTGTATTTGACACCCCCTCAGTATTTTCGGAAAAAAGCTTTGGAAAAGAGGCGATTGACCTTTTGCTCATCAATGTCGTTGCACCTTTTTTGTTTTTTTATGGCAAAATGAGGAAAGATGAAGCGGTGAAAGACCGTGCACTTGAAATACTGGATGATTTAAAGCCTGAAAAAAATGTCGTTACTGAGGGGTGGCAAAAATTAGGTTTAGAGGTTAAAAATGCCTCACGTTCGCAGTCAATAATTCAGTTGAAGACAGAATATTGCGATAAAAAGCAGTGTGTCAATTGTGCCGTAGGTGTTGCAATCTTAAAAAACTAAGGCTTGTCATTATTGTTTTTGTGTTAAAATTGCCTTATTTTGAATATTTATGTATAAATTTGAAATCCATTCAAAATCTATTTTTTAAAATTAAAAACCTATAAATATGAAACGTTTTTTACTCTTTTTGTTCTTCGTCTCTTTTTTTACAATGGCTTTTTCACAAATTACGATAAAGCGGGCAGATTACCCTTTATCAGATATTGTAGTTGATTCTTTTGTATTTCGAGATATAGGAATTACTGGGTTAGCAATTCCACAAAGAGGTTCAAATAGAATATGGGATTTTACAACAATTAAAGATACTAATAAAACGACGACCTTATACAATTCGCCTGCGGTCTCCAGTTCACTCCCTGCTTACTTTAAGGATGCAACGTTCGTCCCCAGTAGGATAAGACCCACTTTCGGTCCTTACTCGATTATTGATTCCCTTTTCAGGCGTTTAGATTCGACAGGGGTATATATATTGGGTTATTCTAGAGGTTCATCGTCAGTTTTGATTACGGCTCAAACGGGAGGCAGTTCAGATTCTTTATGGTTTTTACCTCGAACCAAGCGATTTACGTCCCCACCTTACCAGGTAAAACTACCAATGACTTCAACAACAGTATCAAAAGTATTAACAATTGATACCGTTCCCTACCAAATGACATGGGCTTCCGCTGGCTATACAACAAGGGCTAATATTAATCACATCCGTTTTGCGGAATTTACCACTGAAATAGTTGGTTGGGGAACATTAAGACTGAGAAATCCTGTTATCGGCAGACCCAATCTTGAATTTGGCGTTTTGTTTGAGCGATATGCAGAATTGCGTCAAGACAGTTTTTACCTTAATGGCGCACCGATGCCGCTACGCATTTTGGATTCATTTCGATTAGTACAGGGCAAACGAGATACAACTCCTATTCAATATAATTTACGGGGAATAGGATTCAAACGGGGCATTCTTAATTTTGTGCTGAGCGTAGATGAAGCGTTTATTACCGCTGCCAATAGAGTTATTGAGCCTACACAAAATCTACTGTCGGGTTCACAAGACATCGCGAGTTACGATACACCCTTGACCGTCTTTCCAAACCCCGTTACTGAGGAGGTCAATCTCACATTTGATAAAAAAACAAATGGCACTTGGCATGTTATGATTTATAATGAAGTAGGTCAAGTGATTGATTTACAATCTATTAGTGCGCAACAAGGCAATATAACGCATCACGTTACGCTCGACAAATCGTTGCCTTCTGGTAATTACTTTATAAATATCTTAGATGAGTCAAGCCTCATTCGGTCGAATGGGCGGTTTGTAAAGTTGTAAGTTCACTTTGGTTTACACATAAAAAAAGTCTTTGCATCCTGTGCAAAGGCTTTTTTACTGAGGGGGTGTTCCCTCTTGAAATTAAAAAATACTGAAATGCAATTCAGTCGCTTTTTCACTCGCTAAAGCTTTAATGATATCCATTGTCGTCAACATGCCCACTAATTTATCATTTTCATCAATCACAGGTAAAGCAGCAAACATATTGTCTCTAAACATTTCGAGGGCGACTTGAATACGGTCATTGGCTTCGATAAAAGTCACTATACCATTCATAATGTCACCAACAGTGTACATCTGCAAAAGAGATTGAGTCATTGAGAGATTGTCAAACTGTTTATTAAGACCGTTAAAAAAACTGGCAAAATCGCAGCGAGTGACTGTTCCAACAATACGGTCATTCCGCATAACGAGAATATGCGATACGGTTTTGCGGTCAAAAATTGTTTTAACTAATTTGACATTGTCAAGATCTGAAACGACATGAAATTTACGCGACATAAGCGTAGAAACGGGCATTAAAAGGTTCATGATTTTAAATTTAAAATTTGATTTAAAATTTGATTTAATATTTGGATACAGGAAAAATGATGTTAACAGGGAATTTTGTCATTTGAGGAAGGTCAAAATGGGATGTTGACGAATGTAGAAGGGTGAATTGAGTCAATGTAAGTAAATCTCATGTACATTCTGTTTACCGTTCATCAAAAATTGTGACTTGCTTATTTCAACTTTCTACTAATTCATTAATTTTAAATAAAATCTTTAATAAACTAAATATCAATGCTTTAATAAAAATTTTATTTTTAACATATTTATTTATTATAAATTGTTAACTACAAATTACATACCAAAATGGATTTTAAATGCGGCTTTAATAATTTTTATAAAATTTTATTTGTAATATTTCAATATTTCAATAATAAAGATTTAAAAAAAATATTAAATACCATTTAAACATTCATTCATTTGAAAATTAACATTCCATTTTCTACATTTTGAATTCAAATATGCCTG
>JANLQI010000522.1:0-2079 GCA_031367705.1 Saprospiraceae bacterium
AAAGACTTGATTTGAGCATCATAGTCTTCAAGATATTTATCGAAAATAATTTTAAACATAATTTTACTTTTGCACAAAATTAGAATTTTTTACAAAAAAACTATTAATCAATAAGTTATCATGGCAAAATTGAATTTTGGCGGCACTGTTGAAAACGTCGTCACGCGCGAAGAGTTCCCATTGGAACGCGCACAAGAAGTATTAGCAAACGAAACAATCGCTATCCTCGGTTATGGCGTACAAGGTCCTGGACAAGCATTGAATATGCGCGATAATGGTTTGAACATCATCATTGGTCAGCGTTCACCATCAAAATCTTGGGATAAAGCGATTGCGGACGGTTTCGAGCCGGGCGTTAATCTTTTCAGCATCGAAGAGGCGTGCAAACGCGGTACAATCATCATGAATTTGTTGTCTGATGCTGCACAAATCGCAGCTTGGCCACTTGTCAAATCTCATTTGACGGCTGGTAAAGCCCTTTATTTCTCTCACGGTTTCGGTATCACTTACAAAGAGCGCACGGGCATCATTCCTCCTGCTGATGTGGACGTGATTTTGACTGCACCAAAAGGCTCTGGTACGTCTTTACGTCGTATGTTCATTGCAGGTCGTGGTTTGAATTCGTCTTATGCGATTTTCCAAGATGCAACAGGTCGTGCTTTCGAGCGCACAATTGCTTTGGGTATCGGTATCGGTTCAGGTTATTTGTTTGAAACGAACTTCCAAAAAGAAGTTTATTCTGACTTAACAGGTGAGCGTGGTACGTTGATGGGTTGTGTACAAGGCATTTTCGCAGCTCAATACGATGAGTTACGCAAACGCGGTCACTCACCTTCTGAATCGTTCAACGAAACAGTTGAAGAATTGACACAATCGTTGATGCCTTTGGTTGCGGAAAACGGTATGGATTGGATGTACGCAAACTGTTCAACAACGGCACAACGTGGCGCATTGGATTGGTGGAAAAAATTCCGGGATGCAACAGCACCTGTTTTCAAAGAATTGTACGACGAAGTAGCGTCTGGTAACGAAGCACAACGCTCAATTGACTCAAACTCAAAGGTGGACTACCGCGAGAAATTGGAAGTTGAATTGGCTGAATTACGTGATTCTGAAATGTGGCAAGCAGGTAAAACAGTACGTTCATTGCGTCCTGAAAACCAACCATCTGCGGTTGAGCCTGTGATGTAAAAATAGGCTCCTCAGTATAAGATACAAATCCAAGCAGTTGATTATCAATTGCTTGGATTTTTTTTTGAGAAAAATAGAATGCTTCAAAATGCTATAAAAAGTTGCTTATACAAATATAACTTTAACAAATTTATAAT
Organism: Saprospiraceae bacterium; assembly: GCA_031367705.1. Classification (GTDB taxonomy): domain Bacteria; phylum Bacteroidota; class Bacteroidia; order Chitinophagales; family Saprospiraceae; genus JAAFJT01. Next base: position 1,329 of record JANLQI010000522.1, read on the forward strand.
TGTCAATGTCATAAAATAATAACACCTTTGCAGCGATATTAACAAACATATTTTTTTAATTTAAATGACAAACCTCATGAGGAACACATGTATTTTTTTATTTGTCCTTTTTTTGGGTACAGCTGTAAATGCTCAAAATACTAAAGTTGACAACTCCCGCAACAGCTGCAGCGATTATCTCAGATTGAAAAAAGAAGTTGATGACGTGATTAAGAAGATTCTCGACGATTATGAGCGAGACTATGTCTTTATTTCTAAATTCAAGACGGCACAATCGGCATGGGAAACGTCAAGAGATGCTCAAATAGAAATGATTTTTCCAGCAGCAGACAAAGGTATTTATGGTGCGTCTTATCCGACCTGCCGTTGCAATGCCCTTGTTGAATTGGCAAATGAGCGTCTAAATTATCTTGTTAGATGGATTTCGAACACAGAGGAAAGTAAATCCTGTGGTGGTTCTGTAAATTCGACGAAGCGTAAAAGTTATATCCAATACTACAACACGTCTAACTAACAAGCCTCCTGTTTTTTGCAATTTTAAGTCAATAACTTACACAACCATATTTTTAATGATGAATGATAAACGATGAATGATAAATGTTATGTTTTTAAGTATCTGATTATCACTCAATTATGGTGAATTTTATTTTTCATTTATTTTCATTCCATTATTAAATGACGTGCCGCCAAAGATTTTTCTTCGGCGGCATTTTGTTTTTCAGAAACCTTGTTCTACTTTTAAACTTTCAAA
>JANLQI010000061.1:0-32137 GCA_031367705.1 Saprospiraceae bacterium
GTTTTTTTTGCAAAAAAAACAAAAACCTATTCAATTTTTCGTCTACTATACCTCCCTCCTCAAAACACGCCCTTTTTGCAAACCAACAAACAGCCCATCATCAAAAACCAACTGCCCCCCGACATACGTTTGCAAAACCGACCCCCTCAGTATTTCGCCTAAATAAGGGGTAATTTTATGCCGATGTTGAATGTCTTTTTCCTCAACCATAAACGTTTTTTCAGGCTGCCAAACCACCAAATCTGCATCAAAACCCTCTTTTATTTGCCCTTTTTCGTTCAAACCAAGGAATTTAGCAGGATTTTCAGACAATACCCTTGCCATATCCGTTATCGCCAAACCATGTTTTTCGGCAGCCGTCCAAACCACAGGCAAGGTAAATTGCAAACCCGCAATGCCACCCCAAGCCTTCGCCAAATTCCCCGAAGCGATTTCTTTCAAATTCGGTGGCGCAGGAGAATGGTCAGAACCCACAAAATCAAGCGTACCGTCTGCCATAGCAGCCCACAATTTTTCATTGTTTGCCCGTTCCCGAATCGGCGGCGCACACTTATAAACCGTCTTTCCATCAGGAATATATTCGGCTGCGAAGTACAAATACTGAGGGGTCGTCTCAACCGTCAAAGGCAGCCGTTTTTTCGCATTTTTTAATTTTGAAATCAAATCCGCAGACGATAAATGGACAATATGCGTCCGACAATTCGTCTCTTCGCACAAGCGTAACATCAATTCAATAGCTCGATTTTCCCACGTTTTTGGGCGTGAATGTAAGTAAGCAAGGTAATTAATGGGATGTTTTTGAAAAAATATCTGCTTCGTATGGGGGCTGTCTATTTCACAATGCGCTAAAATCGGTAAGCCAAACTTCGCTATCAAAGGCATCGCTTTTCGCAAATCCCTTTCCGTCACATTCGGAAATTCATCAATGCCAGAATGTGTCAAAAAGCACTTAATACCAAATACACCTGACCGTATCAAATCGGGCAAATCATCAAAATTATGAGGCACTAAACCGCCATAAAAACCGCAATTAACGTGTAATTTGCCTTCTGTTGCTTGAATTTTCAAGTCAAAAGCCGCCTTTGTCGTCGTCACAGGCGAGGCGTTTAAAGGCATTTCTATCATCGAAGTGACACCGCCAGCAGCAGCAGCACGAGTCGCTGTATCAAAGCCCTCCCACTCTGTCCGCCCAGGCTCGTTGATATGCACATGCGGGTCAATCAAACCCGCCATGACAACTGCATTGCCAACATTTTCAATATTTTTATCGTTAAAAACACCCCCCTCAGTAATTTTAGCGATTTTAGCATTTTTTATAAAAATCGTTGCTTCTTTAATGCCATTTGGTAACACAACACGGCGGGAATGAATCACTTTATCAAATACCATTTTATCTTTTTTTATTTTTTAACAACACGAATTTCACAAATTACACGAATTAAATCATTTTAATTCGTGTAATTTGTGAAATTCGTGTCTAAATAAAATTCTAAAACAATGAAAATCAATCTCATACAAAACAGTTACGGCAAGTCCGCCGTCCGTTTAGCTAAAATCACACGCCACGTTGACGGGCATGATTTCAAGGAAATCCACGTCAATATTCTACTCGAAGGCGACTTTGAAACCGTTTATACTGAGGGGTCAAACGCAAAAGTGTTGCCAACCGACACCATGAAAAACACCATTTTTGCTCTCGCCAAAGACCACCCGTTGACCACAATTGAGGACTTCGGTCTATATTTGACCGACTACTTTTTGACCAACAACCCACAGGTATCCGCTGTCACAATTGACCTCGCACAAATCCGTTGGGAACGTATGACAAACGGAACAGTCATCGAACCTTACACTTATATTGCGGGCAGCAACGAGCAACAAATAACAAGGATACGTCGCAGCCGTTCAGAAGCCCTTTCCGTTCATTCGGGTATTAAGGGTATGCGGATTGTGAAAACAACCAAGTCCAGTTTTGAAGGCTATATTGTGGACAAATTTACAACCTTACCCCCTGCATCTGACCGCATTTTGGCGACTGAAATGGAAGCCGTTTGGCAATACATTGATTCAGAAAATATTGACTTTCAAGATATTAGAAATAAAATCAGACAAGAATTGTGTACAACCTTTGCAGCACACCACAGCGATTCCGTTCAACAATCGCTTTATGTCATGGGCGAGGCTGTTTTGAAAAACGTTGCCGAAGTTTCTGAAATCAGTTTCAAAATGCCTAATTTGCATTATTTGCCCATCAATTTGAAACCGTTTGACATGGAAAATAACAATGATGTATTTGTCGCTTCGGGCGATGCTTTTGGTTATATAACGGGAACATTACAACGTGAAAAAGAATAAAAAATGACATCTAAAACCACTGATACGCCTTCATTTACAGACCTTACCGACCTCGCTGCCGAGCGTTTTGGTGGCTGTGTCTTAGCATGTAGCGACGATTTTTTTGCCGAAAAAGAGAACCTCATCAAGTCTGGTCGCGGCATTTTCATTGCTGACAAATACACCGACCGAGGCAAATGGATGGACGGTTGGGAAAGCCGCCGCAAACGTACTGAGGGGTATGATTGGTGTATCGTTCAACTCGGTGCAAGCGGCATTATTCAAGGCGTGGACATTGATACCAACCATTTTTTGGGTAATCATCCGCCGTTTACAAGCATAGAAGCCTGTCGCATGACTTCTTTGGAATTTAACTTGGATAAAGCGGTTTGGACAGAAATTCTACCAAAATCGCCTTTAAATCCAGGCAGTCAAAATTTTTATGCCATTGAAAACGGTGAAGCATGGACGCATTTACGCCTTAATATTTTCCCAGATGGTGGTGTCGCAAGGCTAAAAGTTTATGGCAAGGTCCAAAAAGATTGGCTCTCTGTGCCTTCTGACGCACTCATAGACCTCGCAGCAGCCGTCAATGGCGGCAAAGCACTTGTCTGCAATGACCAATTTTTTAGTCATAAAGACAATATCAATATGCCTAATCGGGGTGTCAATATGGGCGATGGTTGGGAAACAAAACGCAATCGAACGCCGAACAACCGTGATTGGCTTATTTTGCGCTTGGCACGAAAAGGGCGGATTCAAAAAGTGGTGATTGACACCGCCCATTTTAAAGGCAATTATCCCGATAGATTTATGTTAGAAGGGTGTGTTTTGGCAAAAGACGATGAATATTTGCTAAATACTGAGGGGGCTGTTTCGTGGACTCCAATTTTAAATGAAACGAAATTGGAAGCCGATAATGAGCGTTTTTGCGAACATGAATTATTGACAAATGAGCCGTTTACACATGCCCGATTGACCATTTTTCCAGACGGTGGCATCAGTCGTTTAAGACTTTTTGGTCATATCGAACCCGATGTTTTAACTGTTGAAGAACTGAATAATTTGCCTTTTGATGTCTTTGAAACGCATATTTCAAAATGTTGTGGGTCAAAAAATTGGGTCAAAAAGATGTTTGAAGCTCGTCCTTTTTTAAATCAAAAAGACGTATTTGAGAAAGCTGAAAGTTATTGGTTTTCTTGTAAAAAAACGGATTGGTTGGAGGCATTTACGCATCATCCACGCATAGGCGATGTCGAAAGTTTAAAGAAAAAATTTGCTTCCACCGCCACTTGGGCATCGGGCGAACAAGGCAAAGTGCAAGCGGCTCCTGATGCCGTTTTAGAAGAATTAAAAACGTATAATGACTTGTATTTCAACAAATTCGGCTTCATTTTCATCGTTTTTGCCACGGGCAAAACAGCAGAAGACATGCTTTCCATTTTGAAAGAACGTTATGAAAACGATGCCGTTGAGGAAATCGTCAATGCCATGATTGAGCAAAATAAAATCACTAAAATTAGGTTAAAAAAACTGTTGTTATGAGCCAAATTACGACCCATATTTTGGACACATCTCTTGGCAAACCTGCTGCCGATGTACGACTAAAATTAGCGCAAAAAACAGCCGATGGCTATTGGCACACCCTTGCCGAAGGCACAACAAATGCCGATGGTCGAGTCGCCGATTTGTTGTCGAAAGACACTGTTTTACCAACGGGTATGTACAAAATGACGTTTTATACTGAGGGGTACTTCACAGCGCAAAACTGCCCTTGTTTTTATCCTGTTATAGAGATTCAATTTAATTTATCTGACAATTCACATTATCACATACCGCTGTTGTTGAGCCCTTTTGGGTATTCGACATATCGGGGGAGCTAGGACATAATCAATAATTTACAATAATGAAGACTGCATTGAAATTCCTAATACTAATTTTAATCACTTCTTGTGAGCAAATCAAAAATCCTGACGGTTCAAAATATAATTTTGAAAAAATTGATAGCTCAATATCAAAGAGCGATATTCATATTGAAAATGAAGAAAATTCTTCAGATACAATATGGAATCAGTACTTAAATACAGGTTTTTTTGAACAAAGCAACCCAGATTCATTATTGTTGATTTGTGTTACTCCATATTCGGCAATTTTTATAAATTCTTTAATTGACTATGCAAAAAATGATTTTGATTCAGAAAGAATTATTGATTACATAGTCGCTTATAATATAAATAGGTTTGAAAAAAATGCTGGGAAGTGGGTCAAATTACCCAGTGAACATATATCCATAGACCCCGTTTTTGTAGGCAACACGTTTGCCGATAAATGGCAGTTTACCGATATAAATGGAGATGGGAAGAATGATATTTTACTCAAAGCCAGTGAAGATGGACGAGGTAATTGCCATTACTTTTGCTATTTGCAAAAGAAGATACACGGAAATTTTATAAAATTCGATTACTTTGAAAGTCTTGAAAATCCCAAATTTAATAAGATTTCAAAAACGATATCAACTCATAGTTCATTTCATCATGGAGAATCTGGAGAGACCTTTAGATGGTTAAAAGATTCATTAATTTTTGTAAAAGGCTATACTCAATATTATCCGCAAAACAGATATACTAAATATACCGATAAAAGAAGATACTGATTAACGTTTAAATCAATTTTCAAGATATTTTAAACTCCTCTATAGAATTGTTATAAATTTTTAAAAAATGAAACTAACATTTACCAACGCCGATACTGCACCCATTTTAAGCGATTTAAAAACGGCAAACATCGCTTACCAACACATATATATAGGTGACTCGGCAGACCGACAACCTGTGCATACCGTTTATGGTGGCGCAAATTTATTTGCACACGACACCGCAGCCCGTTTTTCCGCCGCTGCTTTAAAAAGTTTGAGGACTTACGCGCCCAATTTTGCTATTTTAGCACGTGTCATTGGCTTAGAAGGGTCTGAAAAATTGCCCACAGATACAATGAAAATCGCTCTTTTAGGTCAAAAACTGGCTGAAATGAGCGACGAAACAAGGCGACAACACCCCGCTTGGTTGGCTTATACGGTATATAATCGAGTCGTTGAAAAACTGAAAACCGAAGCGTTGGAGGATTTTAGAATTGATTTTGAAGACGGTTTTGGCAACCGTTCCGACAAGGAGGAAGACGAAACAGCTGTGCAAGCGGCTCTCGAAGTGGCAAAAGGTATGGCACAAAACTCGTTGCCGCCGTTCATCGGTATTCGCATAAAACCGTTTAATGAAGACACAAAGGCAAGAGGCATTCGGACACTCGATATTTTTTTGACGACCTTATTGACCGAAACAAAAGGTGTTTTGCCCAATAATTTTATTGTTATGTTACCAAAAGTCGTGCTTGCGGAGCAAATCAAGGCTTTGGTACGGCTGTTTGAATTGATCGAAGAAGCATTCAACTTGCCGCATAAAACCTTGAAAATGGAAACGATGGTCGAACAAACCCAAACGATTATGGATGCCGAAGGGCGCAACCCCTTGATGTCGTTCATTCGGGCGAGTGACGGACGTTGCATCGCCGCCCATTTTGGCACGTATGACTACACAGCAAGTGCAGGTATTACGGCAAAATATCAGACGATGGGTCACTCCGTTTGCGATTTCGCACACCACATGACGAAGGTAGCACTCGGTTCAACGGGCATCATGCTCTCGGACGGTGCGACAAATGTGATGCCTGTTGCACCGCACAAAGGCAACGATTTGACGGCTGCACAACTGCGTGAAAACAGGGAAACGGTGCATAATGCTTGGAAAATTGGCTACGACCACACAACTCATTCGCTCATCAATGGTTTATATCAAGGTTGGGATTTGCACCCTGCACAGTTGCCGATGCGTTATGCGGCGGTTTATGCGTTTTTCCTCGATAGTTATGAACAAGCCGCTTTGCGGTTGCAACATTTTGTCGAAAAGGCAGCACGGGCAACGCTTTCAGGTGATATTTTCGACGATGCCGCCACTGGGCAAGGTTTGTTGAACTATTTTTTACGCGCCTTGAACTGTGGTGCGATTTCGGAAGCCGAAGCAACAGTGACGGGTTTGAGTATAGCGGAAATTCAGTCGCGGTCTTTTTTGAAAATTTTGGAGAATCGTAGGGGGCAGTGACTCCGCAGTATTTGAGCTAAATTTTCTATTTTGCAGCTCTAAACAATCCGAATGTAAACAATTAAAAGAAAACGACTTATGAAAAATACGTTTATAAATCAGGACAATACGGATTATCAAAATCTACTCAATAGCATTTCGGCAACTTATGTAGGAGGACAACATAAAGCCATTAAATTGGCAAGGAGGGAAATGCTCATTACTTATTGGCATATAGGTCAACATATTGTCGAATTTGAACAACAAGGGCAAGACAAAGCAACTTATGGTATCAAACTTATCGAACAGCTTTCCAAAGATTTGTCCCACCAATTGGGAAAAGGATTTGGTCGTAGTAATTTGATTTACATACGTTTACTCTATTTGAAATTCAATAATATATCACTTTTGTCCCACCAATTGACTTGGGGACACTATTATGAGTTATTGAAAATAGACATGGATTTAGAACGTAGCTTTTATGAAAAACAAACCATATTAGAACGTTGGAATGTCCGTGAACTGAAACGGCAAAAGAAAGCTGCTTTATTTCTTCGATTAGCAGCCAGTAAAGATAAAGAAGGTGTGTTAAAATTGGCTGAACAAGGGCGTATTATCGAAAATCCAGAAGACATTTTGCGCGACCCTTATATTTTAGAGTTTTTGAAAGTTCCAGAACCTTATCATTTAAGTGAATCTGAATTGGAAGAACGCCTCATCACACATCTGCAAAAATTCCTATTAGAACTTGGAAAAGGATTTGCTTTTATAGGTCGTCAATATCGTGTGACGCTCGGAAATCGGCATCATCGTGTGGATTTGGTCTTTTATCATCATATTTTGAAATGTTTTGTGCTGATTGACCTAAAAAAAGAAGAAGCAGGTTATGAAGATATTGGACAGATGAATATGTATCTTGGTTACTTTGAAGAAGAAGAAAATACCGAAGGAGATAACCCGCCTATTGGTATTGTTTTGGCAAGAGAAAAAGATGAAATGGTTGTCCGTTACGCCACACATCGTATGAATAGTCAGCTTTTTGTCTCAAAATATCAACTTTATCTGCCAAATGAAGAGGAATTGAGAACGCAGTTGGAGTATATTTTGAACTTACCCGAAAATGAAGAATAAACAACACATGGAAAAACGCATACTCATAACAGGCGCAACAGGCTTTGTCGGCTCTTATCTCACTCGATTTTTGGTCAAACAAGGCTATAAAAACATCGTTTGCTTGAAAAGAGCAACAAGTCGTATGGACTTGGTCGCAGAAGTGCAAGACAAAGTGACGTGGGCAGAAGGCGACATCTTGGACGTACCTTTTTTGGAAAATATACTGAGAGGGCATCAAATCGAGCAGATTTATCATTGCGCGGCGGTGGTGTCTTTTGACCCGCGTGACCGTGAGGAAATGTATCAAATCAATGTTGTGGGCACTGAAAATGTAGTCAATGCAGCACTTGAAGTGGGCATCGAAAAACTCATTTATACGAGCAGCATTGCCGCTATCGGACGTGTGGAACACCAAAAATGGGTGCGTGAAACGAACAAATGGCAACGTTCGCCTCTTAATTCACATTATGCTATTTCAAAATTTCAAGCGGAACAAGAAGTTTGGCGCGGCGTCGCAGAAGGACTAACGGCGGCGATGGTCAACCCGACGGTAATATTGGGTTCGCAATTTTGGGAACAAGGAACAGGGCGACTTTTTGACCAAGTTTGGGAAAGTTTACGGTTTTATACTGAGGGGTCAACGGGTTATGTGGATGTGCGTGATGTGGTGACTTTTATGGTCGAATTGATGAATTCACCCATTGAAAATCAACGTTTTATACTCAATGGTGAGAATATGACTTATAAAACGATGTTTGAAAAAATCGCTGTTGTTTTGAATAAAAAACCAGCCAATATTGCTGTTACGCCCTTTTTGGCAGCTTTGGCTTGGCGGGTTGAATGGCTGAAAAGTAAGTTCACAGGCAAACGCCCTTTGATTACAAAAGAGACGGCACGGACTTCGGCAACGACTTTTTATTTTGATAATAAAAAATCGTTGGCGGCATTTCCAGATTTCACCTATTCAGATATTTCGACAACGATTGAGGAAACAGCTAAACAGTTTTTAGAAAGCCAACAAAAAGGGTTACCTTTTGCGACATTAAACATTCCATAAATTTATAAAAAATGAAAATCCTTTACAACGACAAAAAAGAATACGTTTTAACATCAGACGAGGGCATTTTTCTCGGCAGCTTGACATTAGAGAAATGGTCTTCCTCTAAAGCCCAAATCACGACTCAATTTGGTGAATTTTATGATATTGCCAAAATAGGCTTCTGGGGAACATCAATCGGCATATCAAAAAGTGATGCCGAATTTGCCGAACTCAAAATGAATTGGAAAGGGCAAATCGTTATTGACATGTTAGAAAATGGAAAAGGTATGGATTATCTATTGAAAATGAGCAATTTATGGAAATCGAAATATACGCTTCTCAATCGAGATGAGGTTGAATTGCTCATCCTAACGCCTGATTATAAATGGACAAAAGGGCATTATGATTTTAAAATTGAGGTTAACCCTTCGTTTGCTCAAAATATAGATGAGACACTTGTTTTGATAGCTGCTTACAGCGCGCTATATTTAATAATGGTTGCGGCAGCTGCGTCATGAGTATAAATAAGAATACAAATATAAAGCAAGAATATTCATGAAAATCGGTATCATCGGCGGCGGTATAAACGGCTTATTTTCAGCCTATTATCTCCAAAAACAAGGGCATGAAGTGACGATTATTGACCAAAGTGATATGTCAGATGGTTGTTCACATGGCAATGCGGGTATGATTGTGCCGAGTCATATCATTCCTTTGGCTGCGCCTGGCATGATTGCGAAAGGTCTAAAGTGGATGTTGAGCTCGACAAGTCCATTCTATATTCGTCCGCGTTTTAGCCGTAATTTGGTAAAATGGGGTTGGCTGTTTTATAAAAATGCAACGGCAGCGAATGTCGAAAAATCTATTCCGATACTAAGAGATATCAGTTTGTTGAGTAAACACCTCTATCAAGACTTTCAGAAGCAAAATCACTTCGATTTTGATTGGCACGAACGCGGCTTGATGATGTTGTATCAAACACAAAACATGGCGCATGAAGAAGCGGAAGTTGCAGCTACGGCGAATAAAGCGGGCATCGAAGCCCACGTTTTGTCTCGAAAAGAAGTGCAAAACCTTGAACCAAATACAAAAGTCAATGTCATTGGCGGTGTTTTTTACCCCGGCGATGCACATTTGAATCCGCATTTATTGATTGAAGGGTTGAAAAAACACCTTTATACTGAGGGGGTCACTTTTTTATCAAAGACTGAAGTTTTGAATTTTGAATTAAAAAACCAAGGTGTAGCAGGTGTTATTACTCAAAACGACAAATTAGCATTTGATGAAATTGTCATAGCCGTTGGTGCTTGGTCGGGTGTTTTGACCGAAAAATTAGGTATTTCGCTGCCGTTACAAGGAGGAAAAGGTTACAGCATGGGTTTTGAAGGTTTGGGCAATAAAGTCAATATTCCAGCTATCATGCTTGAAGCACGGGCAACGGCTACGCCTATGGGCAACGATTTGCGTTGTGCGGGAACGATGGAAATTGCAGGCATAGATTTGTCTGTGAATATGAATCGGGTCAAAGGCATTGTGCAAGGTGTGAACAGTTTTTATCCTGAATTAAATGTGCAAATGCCAAAACAACAAGCCGTTTGGAGTGGTTTACGTCCTTGTTCACCCGATGGATTGCCGTATATTGGTCGTTTAGAACATCTTAAAAATGTAACTATTGCAACAGGGCATGGCATGATGGGATTGAGTTTAGGACCTGCAACAGGGCAATTGGTGTCTGAAATTGTTGGAAAACACCCCCTCAGTATATCGGTTGATTTGTTCAGTCCTTTGCGTTTTAATGCTTAAAAAACATTCTTTTTCATGTTAAAAATAGCTTACTCACCTATATACAAACTCGAATTGCCAGAAGGTCATCGTTTTCCGATGCTCAAATATGAGCTGATTCCTGAACAACTTTTGTATGAAGGTAGCGTAACGAACGATAATTTTTTCGCACCAAAACCGCTTTCGGAAGACATTATTATTACTACGCATACCCCTCAGTATTTCAACAAAATGAAGCATTTAGAACTAACGCCAAAAGAAATGCGGCGCATTGGTTTCCCATTGACCCAACACCTTTTCGAACGTTGTATAACGATTGCAGGTGGTACGATTGAGGCGTGTCATTTTGCTATGAAATATGGTGTTTCGATGAATGTAGCAGGTGGAACACACCATGCTTTTACGGACAGAGGCGAAGGCTTTTGTTTACTCAACGACCAGGCTATGGCTGCTAACTATTTGATAAGCAAATGTTTAGCAAAAAGCATTTTAATTATTGACCTCGACGTGCATCAAGGTAATGGTACGGCTGAAATTTTCAGAAAATCTAAAAATCAATGGTCAAAAGCCAATTATACTGAGGGGGTGGTTTCCCGAGGAATGGGTGGTGTTTTTACATTTTCAATGCACGGCGCGAACAATTATCCGCTTCACAAAGAGCAAAGTGACCTTGATATTGGCTTGGCAGATGGCGTAGAAGATGGTTTTTATCTTAAAGTTTTAAGAGAAAACCTCAATCTTTTGATGGACGAAGTACAGCCCGATTTCGCATTTTTCAATGCAGGTGTAGATGTTTTGGCAACCGATAAACTCGGTAAATTGAGCTTGACGATGCACGGCTGCGGACAAAGGGATAAATTGGTTTTTGAAATATGCAAAAAAAGCAATGTGCCGCTTGTGGTGAGTATGGGCGGGGGTTATTCAACGCGTGTTGCAACAATCGTTGAGGCGCATGCCCAAACTTTTAGGATTGCACAAGAGGTGTTTTTTTAATTGAAAAAATTTAATACTAATTATTTTGGTGTATGACAAACGAATTTTAACATTTCGTCGTTTTAACAAAAGCAACAATCATATAAATTCTCCAATCACTAAAAAGATATTTGCTCATGGCTTCTATTGCTACAAAAATTCTACTCGTAGAAGATGATCCTAATTTTGGCGACGTTCTGCGTTCTTATCTCGAAATGAATGACTATGATGTGACCCTCGCAACCGACGGAGCAGCTGGATGGGAAGCGTTTCGTCGTGGTTCGGGCTTTTCGTTGTGCATTCTCGACGTAATGATGCCTAAAAAAGATGGTTTTTCGCTCGCCAAAGACATTCGTGAAAAAGACAAAGTTGTGCCGATTATTTTCCTCACTGCCAAAACAATGAAGGAAGATATTTTGCATGGCTTCAAAATCGGTGCAGACGATTATATCTCCAAACCATTCAATTCTGAGGAATTATTGTACCGCATTCAAGCCGTTTTAAAACGTTCTGCACCCAAAGCAGACCCACGTGATGAAGTGCGCGATTATCGCATTGGCAAGTACAATTTCAATTATCCATTGCGTATTTTGCTTTTAGATGGCACAAAAGAAGAAATCAAATTGTCGCCAAAAGAAGCGCAATTGCTCAAAATGTTTTGTCAGCGTATTAATGACGTTTTACCACGTTCAGAGGCTTTGACGAAAATTTGGCAAGAAGACAACTACTTCACAGCACGTTCAATGGACGTTTTTGTCACTAAATTGCGTAAATACCTCAGTGGCGACCCACTCATCGAAATTGTCAATATCCATGGCAATGGCTTCCAATTATTAGTAAAAACAGAAGAAACGGTTTAAGTGAAAAGTTATAAGTGAAAAGTGAAAAATACAACCCTAAGTATTTTCACTTTTCACTTCCCATTTTTCACTATTCACTTTTCGCTATTCACTTAATTATGCAATCTAAAGCGACAACTGTTGAGCAATATCTCAACGAACTGCCAGAAGATAGAGTTGTTCCGATGGTCACATTGCGGGACATCATTAACGAAAACATTCCAGAAGGCTTTGTAGAAACGATGTCTTATGGAATGATTGGTTGGATTGTACCACACACACTGTATCCTTCAGGTTATCATTGTGACCCTAAATTGCCCTTGCCTTTTACGAATATTGCTTCGCAAAAAAACTTTATTGCCTTGTATCACATGGGTATTTATAGTGATAAAAAGCTCTTGGATTGGTTTGTAAATGAATTTGCTGCACAGTCCAAAGCCAAATTGGATATGGGTAAATCGTGTATTCGGTTTAAAAAACCAGAACACATTCCGTACAATCTGATTGGTGAATTGGTGCGTAAAGTCTCTGTGGATAACTGGATTAAAACCTATGAAAGTCTTTTTAAAAAGTGATAATCAAGGTTTTATGTCAATATAAAAAGTAAAAAGCGCAACTGTTTGAATAAGACAATTGCGCTTTTTCTTTTAAAACAAAAAAAATCCTGTCCGAAAATCGGACAGGATAATCAAATCTAAGTATAAAAAAACTCTTAAGAATTTTGGTGTTTTAGATGTTAAAAGAAGATATTACTTCATAGAAATCTTCAAATCACCTTGTCTATAGATCGCATATTTTGCTCCTACCTTACTTTTCGATAATCACTTTTTTAGCGACAGTCTCTTCTTTTGTTTTTAACTGAATCATATAAATACCTCTTGGAAATACAGACATATCCACAACAGACTTGTCCTTGAATTGGCTATCGCTATAGAGTTCTCTGCCCATAAAATCTGTTATTTTCAAGGACTCGACGGGTATTTTATCGTTATCCCAAACCACTTTTACCAAACCAGTTGAAGGATTTGGATAAACAGAAAGGAAAGCATTTATATCTACGCCTTGGTTTGCGCCGTAAACAAATTGTGGATTGTCATACAAATTGCCACGCCACAGACCATGTCCGTGAGTACCCGCATATATACGACGAGTGGCAGCGTGTATCTTCAAATCTGTAACGATTATACCTTTGGGCATTTGCGGGTTTTGATACGAAATAAACCGACCTGTACGACTGTCCCGATAAAAAACACCTACGCCAGTGCCAACATAAACAGCGTCATCATACGTTTCGGCAGAAATTGCAATCGTCCAAACGGGAACGGGCGGCAACCCCTCAGTAATATTTGTCCAATTAAAGCCACCATCACTGCTGTAAAAAACCTTTTTGGATTGATTTACATTCGTAGCAGAATAACCTACTGAAAATGTCACCCAAACTTTATTTGGATTGGTCGGGTGAATGGCAATATCTGTTATCGTAGCAGCTGGGAAAGCGGCATTCCACATATTCGACCACGATGAACCGCCATTTGTTGTTTTATAAAGGTAGCGCAAAGAACCTGAAGTATTAGACTGAATCGTTCTACGAGAGACCCAAATTGTATTGCCTGTTGAAGGAGCAACTTCTAAAGCCGTTGTTGTATTGAAAACTGCACCTTGTGGAAAATTGGATATAGGTTGCCAAGTATTGCCAGCATTTGTCGTCCGCCAAACATTATGGTCTCTGGCTTGAATAATGGTATTCGGGCTTGCTGTAACCAATGCCATAGGTGTTGACCAAGCCCCTTGGTCAAGCGTGTCCACACCAAAAGAGACATACTGATAGTTTTGACCGCCATCTGTTGTTCGGAACATTTGCCCATAATAGACCGTTGTGTAAAAAATATTTGGGTTTGTAGGATGTATCAAGGGTACAAATCCATCGCCGCCAAACACGCCTGACCACTGCCCATTTTTATACATAAAAGTGCCATTGTCTTGAGTACCACCTAATACCATATCGGGGTTGCTTTTGCTGACATCTATGGCATAAAACTCATTAGTGGATATCCCATTGCCAGCATATTCCCATTTAGTTGGAAATTGATAACAGCCGAGAGGTAGGTAATTCCATAGGTTAAAGTCAAAACAGTTTGCAAATGCTGACAGATTGCCGGGCGTTAAGTTTTTGGTTTTAAACAAACCACCGTCAGTAGCCAAATAAAATTCCCCCGTTACGGGACTGTATTCGCCCCAATGATGGTCTGCATGTGCGCTTTCTCCTGCTGCATCCACCCAAAAAGTTGTTTTAGCAAATGACAAACCACCATTTTCAGACCCCCACATATCAACCCCACTGATAAAAACACGGTCTCGATTTTTGGGGTCAATGGCTAAGACCATATTATAATCTCCTTGGGAGTCAATATCGGTTGAATCTCCCAAAAACCAGCCAAAAGTATTGGGTACTGAGGGGTATCGACCTCTGTCCTTCCAAGTACGCCCACCATCTAATGTGCGCAACATGATGCCATATCGGGTTGCTTGATGGATTGTATCATATTCAAGCGAAACAACATAAACAGTATTCGCATCTGAAGGCGCAACTGACATTCTGAGGCTTGTCCAATAAAAATCGAAATTATTAACCGCACTGGTAATGGAATCCATCCGTCGCCAAGTCTGTCCAAAATCATCAGAACGGTTCAGCCAAATAATATAGTTTTGATCCCTGGTCAAAGTGTATAACCTGTCAGCATTGTCTTTGTTTGCATTAGCATTGGCGAGATAAAACCCATTTTGTGCATTAAAAGTGGTTTGAGTTGTCCATGTTGTTCCCCCATCTACACTTTTGTAAATGGCATTGGCTTTAATAACCACAACCTCATTTGTCCGACGAGGATGGGTATAGAGACCTTCAATAAAAGTGCCCGTGCCAAAATTAGCGTTTATTTGATTCCATGTTTGCCCGCCATCAGTGGTTTTGTAAAGCCGACTGGCAACACTGCCGTTTCCATACCAACCGCCTTGACCATCCCTATCGCCTGTTGCCACATATACAATATTAGAGTTTGATTGGTCAATGGCAATATCTGAAATTTCCATAATCGGCAAATTCATCGTGATGTTCCACCAGTTTTTACCGCCATCCCAAGTCTTCCAAACGCCGCCGCTGGCAGTACCAACCCACATATTGTTGGCGTCCCAGATAGAAAACTCGATACAATTGATGCGCCCCAATGCTGAATTTTCATGACTTTCATCAGGATAACCTTCAAAATAATAAGGCACATTAATGGGGTTGGTGTTGGGCCCCAACAGTTTCCAATTAGGGTCAACATTAAAATTGTCTAAAAGGGACTCGCTGACAGGTTTTTGACTGTATTCAACAAAAGCATCCATACGTTGATGCGCTGTTGCAGGCGGCTCATTGTCTAAACCTTCACGTTCCCATTGATAGAGTTTTCGCTGAAATTTGGTAAATTCATCGTCTTTAAGCCGAATGTTATTGGGTACATTTTTTTCACGCCATAGTTTAGCGGCAATCATCAAATCCTGAACCGAGGCTTTTTCTGGTTCTGTTTGTAGATACGGTTTTTGTAGCCAGGGCTTCAATAATATTGGAGGCGTATTGTTTACAGCATTAATGTCTGTTTGACCATCTTTCTCTTTTTGAATAAAATAAGGCAGATTTCCTCCTTTTTTTTGAGCAAATACTGAGGGGGTCAAAAAAGCGGCTATCAAAAGACAGCACATTGTTGAAAGGATTTTTGTTTTCATAATGAACATTTTTTAAAAAGTTTAATAATAAAGGCATTTGATTTTTGAACCAAAGGGGACAGAATGACTCTGTTCCCATAAAAAAGATAAAACCCAAATCAGTGCTGAATTGAGTATTCCATTAAAATCGAGTAAAATAGTAATGAGTGATTTCTAAAATTACATGCAACTTTCAAACAAAAGGCTTAACAAAATAGCCTAATAAATGATGTTTTTAAAAAAAATTGAATTGAATTGAATTCATGGGTAAGCCGACTAAAGTATAAATGTTTTTGAGTCTATGTTTTCACTCTGATTTTTATTTTATTGTACAAAAATAATGTTTTTTTTGAACTTGTCAATCCTATAAAAGTATGAAATTCGATAACCATAGATTATCATTTATAATTTAGGGGAATTAAGCGTTGAAAACAGATTGCTCAAAGTCACAGAAAGTAATAGAAATGAGTATTCTACGGATAGAACACTCATTTCTAAGTATAAAAAATGCTTAATAATTTGGTCATTTAAAGCCTCATTCGACTTAGTTCACCTCAAAAAAAGACAAATACTGAGGGGGTAGAATTACTTACTGACTGTAAATTTTTTGACCAAAACCTCTTTGCCCGATGTCAACTGCACAGTATAAACCCCTGCGGCATATTGGGATATATCCACTGTCGTTCTACCTGTAAAATCGGTTTTATTATACAAAACACGCCCATATATATCTGTTACATTGAGCATTTGTCCAACCTTATTGTTGTCATCCCAAACGATTCTGATATAATCGTTGGCAGGATTCGGAAAGACATTGAGCAAGAGATTACGGTTAACTTTAAGGGCTTGGGAATACCCTTCGTAAGGTCGGTCATAGAGATTAGCCGCCCAAATACCTCGTCCATGTGTACCCGCATAGATTTTACCCACGCCTGAATGGATTTTCAAATCTGTTACCATCACACCACGTGGCATACCGACTTGAAACTCTACGAAACGAGACATGGTATTGTCTTTGTAAAAAACGCCAATTGCTGTGCCTACATAAATGGCACCGACAGGGCTGTTGTCTTGTGCCGCAATAGTCCAAACGGGTACATTTGGTAAGCCATTGGTGATATTCGTCCATGTTGTGCCGCCGTCTTCTGAGTAAAAAACTTTGCGCGCATGGTTTGGGTTGGTCGCTGTAAAACCAATCGAAAAACCAACCCATATCTTATTTGGCTGCGTCGGATGTATGGTAATTGAGTTGAGCGTAGCTGCTGGAAAAGCAGTATTCCAAATATTCGTCCATGTTGTACCGCCATTTGTTGTTTTGTACAAAGCCCGAACAACAGGACTGCCAGAGCTAAAACTCAAACGAGAAGCGACAACGATATTAGGGTTTGATTGTGCCATAGCTATCGCATAAGTTGTATTGGATGATGTTCCTTGCGGAAAATTAGACATCGGGGCCCATGTTGTGCCACCATTTGTCGTCCGCCATACATGATGTTCACGAGCTTGAATAATGATATTAGGGTTCGTTTCGGACATTTCCATAGGAGTCAACCAATTACCGGCATCCATGCTTTCCATTTCACCTGAGACAAAACGATAAGTCAAGCCGCCATCGTCGGTGCGCCAAGTTTGACCAAATTGAACCGTAGTTAAGTAAATTTTGGGATTTGTCGGGTGAATAACAGAGACAAAACCGTCCCAGCCACCGACCACAGCATCCCATTTTCCGTTTCGCCGCATGATGACCCCATTGTCCTGTGCGCCACCCATGATGATACTTGGGTCACTTTTACTGACGGCTATCGAATAAAATTCTGTTGTTGAAATGCCATTGCCTACAAATTCCCATTTTGTCGGAAAAGTATAGCAATCAGGTAAGAAAATGTTTGAAACGAGTTCAAAAAAGTCATTTCTGCCATTCCCACAAGGGGCAATTTGTTGCGTATTGCCTGGTATCAGTTTACGTGTTTTGTATAGTCCACCGTCAGTTGCTAAAAAAAAGTTGCCTGAAATGGGTTGATATTCGCCCCAATGGTGGTCGCCATGTGCGCTGCCACCCAACGAATTGACCCAAAAAGTGGTTTTATTGAAAGTCGTACCACCATCGGTTGAACCCCACATATCCACGCCACTCAAAAAGACATTGTTCTTATCTTTGGAGTCAACCGACAAGACTAAATTGTAATCGCCTTGCGAGCCAATATCAGTCGAATCACCCAAAAGCCAACCCAAAGTGTTGGGTACTGAGGGGTATCGCGTGCGGTCTTCCCAAGTACTGCCACCATTAAGCGTTCTAAAAACTGCACCAAAACGGTCTGTATTGAAGTCTAAATCATATTCCGTGGAAGCGACATAAAGGCAGTTGGCATCAGAAGGTGCGACAGCCATTTTGATGTAATCCCACAAAAAATCTGGTTTATTAATGACCGCTTTTACGGAATCCATTAACTGCCAAGTCGCCCCAAAATTGTCGGAGCGACGAATTTGAAAGGCATAGTTATCGGCATTATACCTCTTGAAATGAGCTGCATAAATACGTTCTGGATTGGCTAAGTCGGCATAAGCGGCTGCGGCAAATCTCATATCATTTGGTGCGTTGAATGGTGAAACATAATTGGTCTGCAAAGTCTGCGTCCAAGTGCCGCCGCCATCAACGGATTTGTAAATACCATTGGTTTTCACGACCACAATTTCCCACGGACGTTTGGGATTAACCCATAAGTTTTCGATATGCCTACCTGTGCCAAAATCGGCATTGATGGGAACCCAATTATCGCCACCGTCAGTCGTTTTAAACAACCGACTCGTTCCTCCATTACCATACCAACCAAAACCACCGCCGTCTCTATCACCTGTAGCAAGGTAGATGATGTTGGAGTTAGATTGGTCAATCGCAATGTCTGAAATTTCCATAATGGGCAAATTCATAGAGATATTTATCCATGTTTTACCACCGTTATAGGTTTTCCAAACGCCACCGCCAGATGTCCCTGCCCAAATATTCATGGTATCCCATATCGAAAATTCAAGGCAATTGATGCGCCCAATGCCTGAATTTGCCATAGATTGATTACTCGACAAAGCAGGTTCGGTAAAAGGAATATCGTCGGGGTGATTTATGGGTCCTAACAAACGCCAGTTGCCATCTGGATTAGACCCAATAACCTCTGCTTGAGATGCTTTTTGGGCTTCATAATTCATAAAAACATCTAATTTTTGGTTGGTTGACACAGGCACTTCGTCAAACCCATTGTCCATCTGCCACTGATAGAGTTTACGTTGATATTTTGCAATATCATCGTCTTTATGCCGCTTTTTGAGG
Source organism: Saprospiraceae bacterium (assembly GCA_031367705.1). Taxonomy (GTDB): domain Bacteria; phylum Bacteroidota; class Bacteroidia; order Chitinophagales; family Saprospiraceae; genus JAAFJT01. The sequence goes on from JANLQI010000061.1 coordinate 19,273, forward strand.
TCAATTTCATCAGAATTGTCTTTTAGCCAATGTTTAAAAGCAATCGTCAATTCCCCAACCGTTGCTTTTTCAAGCGGTACATTGAGGTAAGGACTTTTGTGCCAAGGCGATAATCGTTCTTCATTTTTATCAAGCGAAGACCATGCTTTTATTTCATGTTCTTGGGCTAATGTTTTAGTCGGCAACAAAGCCGCATTTGGATTTTGAGCTCGCGTTGCTGAAAAAGCCAACACGCAAAACAATGCTAAACAAAACTTAAATAAATGAGTATTCATTTTGATGTTTTTAGAGATAAAGAAAATAAGGATTTATACTGAGGGGTACGTAGGGCGAACTTCTGTTCGTGAATAATTTGACTTTCACGAACTGAAGCTCGTCTTACGTTTAGTGCTGAATCATAATTTTTTCCACTTTCCGTTCCCCTTCTGCTTGATATTCAACGAGATACAAACCGTTTTCAAAACTTCTTGAATCAATTTCGACAGTCCGAAGGTTTTGCCCCGTGCGAGAATACACTGTTTGACCAATACTGCTTAATACGCGAATTGACCACATATTTTCATTTGTGGTCGTAATGGACACATTGATTTTATCTTTTGTAGGGTTCGGACTGACTACAAAATCAGCTAATTTGCCTACAAAAGCGGTATTTGGCATCTCGGCGGTGCTGCTGCTTGCTTTTGCTACGAAAACCGCTTCATCGTCTTCTCTTGGGGTCACCCCCATATTGTTTGGTGAAGAGTCCAAATCGCTTTCATTACACGCAGTAACCTGTGCCGTTTGTGTGACATTTTGGGTATTGTTTAACACAAACAAATGGAATGTCGCGGTTGCTGTGCCGCCTGCTTCTATTCTGTCAAGAGTCCAAACGCCATTCCATGAGTCGTATCTGCCTTTGTCAGCATAAGCAGCTTGATAGGCATAAGATCCAACACCATTATTGGTGCGTTTGTAAGGTGGTAGCCAATTGATTTTAACACCTGTTGCAGGGGAAATACCTCGATTTGTGACCGTTAACGTGTATTTTACGGAGCCGTAAAGCGGCAAACCGTCATTGTCGGCTTTGAATACGAGGTCTAAATCGGGTTTTTCGGGAATTAGAGGTGTTGTGCTGTTATAACGATAAAGCTCCTTTCGGGAGAACTTAGCCCAAGCTGTCTTGTTGTCCACAATGTCCAAATTCGTCCAACCGAAAGGCGGCAACCCAAATTGAACGTAAATGGAGTCTATACTATAAGGAGCTAAGTCTTTTTTAGAATGCCACGTTTTACCAAAATCGTTGGTGCCCGCTGAAAAAAGCATTTTTCGTGGTAGGTCTTCAAAAATCGCAACGATATTTTGTGTATTTGGCAAATAACTGGGTGTTCCACCAGAAGGAACGCCTGGGAATTTGCCACTTGTTTGCCATGTCGCACCACCGTCTGCTGTCGAAAATGCTTTTGCATCAGGGGTTATCATACCTTCAATCCAAAGCCCATTGTTTTTATCTGTAAAAAGGACTGTTGGTCCAAATGGTGAATTTTCTTCCATCCATTCCCCCGCTGTCCAATTACGTCCTCTATCCGTTGAACGCCAAACACGAAAAAGACCTGTTTCATAGTCAAGAGATGGCTGCAAAATAGCATCACCAATAACTTGATGTGCGTCACCCAGAAAAACCTCTTGGGGTTGGCTTCGTGGCACATTAGACGGCGGTAAACGCGTAAAACTATTGCCCCCATTGGTTGTAAAAGCTATAAAAGTGCCCAAACTATCGGGGTCACAAATAGTAATGCCATTATTTATGTCAAAAAAGATTGCTGCATCCAAAAAAGCTTGTGGATGATAAGCTAAGGTTTGCCAAGTTGAACCGCTGTCAATAGTTCTATAAATCGCTGTACGACCAGTTTCCCAGTGCGTTGTTGACACAAAAGCCGTTTTGATGTCTAATAATTGGGGTGAATAGTAATAATCAACCGTATTAATAGGAAGATGAGAAACCTTGTAGGTTCTCCCCCCATCAAAGGTTCTGACACATTCGACTGCGCCGACCTCATTTGCATTGCCATCTACGTTCCGAGAAAGCATAAATAGGTCGTTTTTGCCAATCGTATTTTTAAGAAGCCCAGGGTAGCCCAAGTGTGGTACGGCAACGGTAGTAGGTAAAGTCTGTTTAGTCCATTGAGCCGAAGCAGAGAACGACAACACGAAAGCGGCCATTAAAAGAAGGAATTGTTGTGTAATTTTCATAATGATTTGTTTTAATAAATGATGTAAAATAAGGTCTATACTGAGGGGGTACTTTTAAAATTTCACCATTCATCCGACCACTGCAAACGCACACCTACCCCATCACTTTCGGCACAAATCATATAGGCTTGCTTGCTTCGGTTGTACAAACCATATTTCTTTTGGGGTTGAACAAATGTCGTTGCATCTGCATTTTCGGCAACTATAACCCATTCGTAAACAGGTATTTGTGACCAAACCATGTTGATACTGTACTCTCGCACACCATATTTCAGATATGCACCGTCCACGACGTATATAGCCACACTGTCCTGGGTGTCTAATACGCCATCGTCATTCTTGTCTTTAAAAATAATATTGAAATTGGTTTTTTGGGGCTTCAACCATGATAGATTGATCCCTTTTTTTTGCTTATGATAACCTAATACTTTTTTAGATTGGACATTAAACAAATGACATTTTTCACCTGATTTTATATTTTTATACTCCTGCTTTTCGCCAATAATTGTCCACTGATATTGTCCGTAGCTTTGTAATGTTGTCAACAAAAACATAAGTATTTGTAATGGTTTCATCAAATTGGTTTTTCAGTTAAACTGTTTTTTTATACAAAATTAAGCCTAAGAGCCATACCCAACATGTAAAAATGCGAACAATTCTTTCCTTACCTCCGATTTATCCCATTGTTTTAAGGAAAATATTTTCCAAACCATTGGGAGCTCTATCCATAAGATGTTGTGTAGGTGATTGTCCCGTAAAATCTTGAAAATCTTTAGTCAAATGCGATTGATCGTAGTAGCCAAAGTCCTCTAAAAGGCTTGCCCAAGTCACGGATACTGAGGGGGTGACCATGAGGGCATAACTCAATATGGCGGTGAAACGTTTGATACGGGCAAATTCTTTAGGCGATATACCGACTTGTACGCTGAACTGTTTTTCTAACCATCGGCTACTCACTTTGAATTTTTCTTCTAATTGTTTTACTTTCACTAAGCCATTGCGCTGAGTAATATAATCAACAACTGGCGACATATCTTTGATTGAAAATGGTATTTTTATGTTGTTAAAGAAGTAGAGTAATTGATTTTCAGCCAATTCAAGGGCTTCGTTACCTGTTGTAACATTTTTCAATTTGTCTATTAAACAAGCAAAATGCTTATTCAGACCCAGCGTTTCCGTCGTGAAACCATCATTAAGGATGCTTTCCGTTGTTTCTTTTATCAAATTGTGCGCACCATAAGGCGTAAGTATAACACAGAAAATATACGCTTTTGAATGTAGTTGACTGTATAGCGGTTGATTGATTAAACCTCCTAACCAACACTCATGGCTGTGAAAAATATAGGATTTTTGAGGATTTTTTGGAAAACTGAAGGTAATAGCAATGTCATCTGAGTTGTTGCCAATATTGAACATTAAAACAGAATCAGTTTTGGCGATATAAAGTGTATTCATTGTGTCTCCTTTTCGGAAATCCATGATAGCGTATTGTTTTATAAAACGCTGCAAAAAAGGGTGAACGGGATGTAATGTGAATACCATAATGTTGATTTGAAATAAGGCGAATAGTGTTGTTTTTCAGGTCAAAATTAGAGGCTCTTATACTATCATACAATCGCATATTTAGACCATTTTTTTTTCAACCCAAGCGTTTTCTCATACAAACGTGCTATATCCTCACCCTTTCATACCACAAAATACTGAGAGAAAGTTGAAGCACCCACAATACCGCCGAGTCATGTGAAAATATTGCTAATAGATATAATGTCCTCGTTCATAAAAGAACTACCTTTAATATTCAAATTTACAACAATACTGATGCGATTAACCTCTTATAATGAACCGAAACTATAGCTGATACTTGAAATAACTTTCTTTGACAAGGATTTAAATTAGTGGTATTCCCAATTGCACTAATTGAGGTTTCATGTAAGTTTGTTTAGTTCAAAAGCGTTCTTAATCCCAAGGTAACCCCCGTATAGGATTCTCTATCAAATATGGTAAGCGAACTTCCACTTGTCAGCAAAAAAGGGATATTCCAATTTAACAATATGCTAAATTGTGGTGCTGGCTGATAAAACACACCTAAGCCACCCAATATTTGCTGATTGATGCGCCTAAAACCGCCATTTGAGAAGCGGGTTGCCACACCATAAGTAGCAGAAGGAAAAAAATACCATTTGTTTTCATAGATTCTAACTACCATATACGTTGCGGCAGAAATAAGATGATTGGTAAGTAAAGTTTGTTTTTCAAGTTCTACACCGAAGCGTGTTGTCCAATCTGCTTGAAAAAAATAGGTCAAATTACTCCCTGATTGCACGAAATATGTTGCGCCAAGTCCTGCTTGAGTTTGTTGAAAACCTATACCGCGCGCTTTTTCCTCTGGGCGCGCCATTGGATAATGAACTGTTGCTTGTAGTGTCAATTCAGGCACTTTGGGGAACAACATAACTCTTGCTCTCAAACCTAAAAGTGCAAAGCCGTGATAGCTTTTGCCTGTCTCGTTTTCGCCGCCGAAAACAGCAAAAGGAGAACTACGCGCCGCTTCATCGTAGCGTGCATGGGCAAAGCGCATTTCAACACCCAAATCCCACTTTTTGGACTCCGAAAACCCATAAGTTACACGCAGCATTTGGTCGAAACGAGAATAACGCCTTCTGTCTGTGACGTGATAGGCATCTACTGAAGGGAGGTATTGCGAAGTGGTGGTGCGAAATGAGGTTAATGTATTCATAAAATTAAACTCCGCTTGCCCTTTTCCCAATATAACAGGTGATATGCCTGTGAAAAAATCAGCTTCTTGCTCGGCTTCTTGTGCCTGTGCGAATGATATAAAAACGCTTAGAAATAAAGCTATAAAGATTGTGGTTCTGTTTTTCATTTCTAATAGGTTTAATTTTTGAAGATGACGGTTTGTCTGCCTGTTTTTTTAGAAGTCAATAAAATCATGTGTGACTTTCTCGTAGAATCTTTCGTTGCACAGGGATAGATAAAATTTCGAGAAGCGTACTTGGTTTTCGAGTCATCAATAAATCGCCCTTCAAATTCCTCAATACCATTCGCTCGTTGTATCCAATAGTGAATAACACGATTGGTTGTATCATAAAATCCTTGCATCGTATTTTTCTTATATAGCGGAGACTGGTCTATGGATGAGCAAGAATTACATTTTGTACATTGCTCAAAGCTCTTATTTTCGTCAATACTTTGGATATCGAATACATTATAGCTACCATTCGGATTTCGAGTAGAGTCCTTTCTCATTGTAAACCAAATGCAGTAGTCAATATTTTCAGGACTCAACCAAGCATTGTTAATACTGGCAGGAAAACCCGATGAAATGAAAGTCGGGATAACAATTTCTGGTGTTTGTGGAAAAATATAGTTGGGGTTTTTCTTAAAAACATCGTTATTAGCAACATCGAAATTAAAAGTTTCAACGCAGTCGTCGTCTTCAACACGCAAGGTGGTTTTGCCTATTGAAATATTAGTCGGCACTTTACAAATCAAGCCTACGGTATCCCAAAAACGTGTTTCTGCTTGTATTTTATTAAAAAAAACTCGTTTATTCTTCAAACTACTGAGGGGGGTAGCTTTAATCAAAAATTCATATCCCGCAGGATTGAAGTCTGTAGAAATAGTCATATTACCCGAAGAACTACATTCTGGGTTACAATCTGCAAAGCAGATGAAGAGGCAAAACAAAACAAGAGGATAAAGTAATGTTTTCATAATTGATTTATTTTTAGTTAAAAATTTTGATTGAGTATATTGATACTTTCGTTCACTTTTTCAAGTAAAGCAGTCTTTTTCACTTTGATTTTTGAAATAAAATCAAGCGCACTTTCTTTAGCTTTCTTTTCAGCTTCTCGTCTTCCCAATTCCTTTGAAGCCAATTTTTTCAGAGCTTCATTCACTGAAAACTCCAATGGCTTGACGGTCATTTTGTGAACTTCAGAAAGCAAAAAAGTATAAGTATTTTCCAATTGATTGGTAATTATCTCATCTTCCCAATAATGTCGAGTGGCTGTGATATTAGCATCATGGGTGTCGATTATCTCATCATAGGCTTTGTTATAAGCATTGATTTTTATACTCAATTGATCTACTGCCGCTCGATTATCGTAGGTAAAATACTGAGAGATACGTTCAGGGATAAGCATATCACTGAGGTTTTGCAATTCATCTACATAGCGTCTAAGTCCAGCAGATATATTCTGAAAAACAGCCTGTTTTTTCTTGAATTTATCATCTTTTGCTTCTAAAAGCTGCCGCATTAACGATTCTTCAACAGATTTCAATCGGTCTATTTCAGTTTGAAGCCGTGTTACTTCTGCACTGTATTGTGATTCCATTTGTTTTTTCTGCACATCCAAGATTTGAATACGTTGCTCGTAATGCACAATCGTATCCATCATTTCTTTATATGTCAAGGCTGCTTTCTTCTCGCTGAGTTGATATTTAGTTTGGAAGGATTTTACTTTTTTATTGAGCTTATCCACCTCTACGAGTAGTCTTTTATTCTCCTGAGCGCAGACAATCAACTCCACTTTATCTGATGGCGGCAGATACACAAGACCTAAAAAAGGAGAAATGAGTTGCCTATTGGTATTCTCTAAATTCAGTTTTACATAATCCTTACCGGTGGGTATCGTTATCTCGAATTCACCTTGTTGGTTGGTAATCTCGTAGCTGAAGTCTTTTACAGTGACTTTGATATTGCCAACTCCGATTGTTTTACCATTATTGGTTTCTATTACTTTACCAGATATTTTTTGAGCCCTACTTTCAATGGTGAGACAGGAAAGCAAATAACAAACAAGATAGAGCATGTTATTTTTCATCGAATTTGTTTTTTGAATCGTATGATTGAAATAATAAATAATCAGCTATAATACTGAGGGGGTATCCAGTTTCTATTTCATTCAAAAGGAATTGTTGGCGATTTTATATTTGCTTCAATGGCGCTTATTTTTACGCTAACAACGGTGTCTCCCTTGTATATTATCTTTAAATTCATCGTGTCCCCAATGCTTTTATCAGGCAATTCAATTTTAAATTGACCCTCTTTATCAGCCGCAGCTTTAAAAATCGCATTGTGATATGTCAATTCAACAAGAGCCAAAGGCGCTGGTTTCTTATCTGGAAATCGCACCTGTCCCGATAGAATTGTCATTTTCACAGGCTCCGGTAAAAGTTTTGATTGTTCTTTTGGCCTAAAATAGAACAAAGAAAAAGCAATGATCCCGATAGCACTAAACAATAAAATCCACTTTATTCCACTTTTCGGCTCTGTATTTGATATGTTTTCAAGTCGTTTTTCCTCTTTTTCAAACTGTAGTTCTTCTTTTTGTCGTTCGATTTGTCTTTTGTGTGCGTCTTCTTTCAGTCGTTCTTCTTCCTTGATGCGTTGGATTTCTCTACTGTGTAATTCATCTCTGTGTCGTTCTGCTTCTTTTTGTTCCCGTTCGTTTTTTTTACGTTCAGCCTTCTTACGTTCTGCTTCAACTTTTTGATTATCTACTTCCTTTTGGCTCAATTCTACAGCTTTTCGTTGTTGTTCTGCTTTTTGACTTTCCAATAATTGTGGCAGACATTCATCTTCAATATTCGAAACAAGAATTAACAAAGCCCTTGTTATCCTTGCCTCTTCCATTTTTTGGTCTGCGTGACTGACAACGCCTTCCACAATTTCGCGATCTAAAGTTGCCATACGGTTTTTCAACATCAATGCAGGGTCGTTCAAATCTGTACAGACCTTTTGAGTCATTAGTATCAATTCATCAACAGCGCGTTTGGTTTTTCCTGTTGCAATACATAGTTTTATATTTTCTATGGCTTCTAATTCGTTCATTGTTTTGTCTATATCTTATAGCTTGTTTAATAAATTGGTTTTGATAGACAAAACTAAGGGAAAATTAGGAATAAACCAATTGATTGTGTGTTGTTGATGTTTGAATTTATATTTAGCTTTTAAACTTGATATAATATTCTATTGAAGAATAGAAAGGATTTAAGGTTCTTTAAATACCACTTGTATATTAGATATATCCATATAAGGGTTTGAAAAAAAAGCAATTTGACTTTGGTCTATATTTGGCAACACACCTACCCAAATTCTATTATTCTCTCCTGCAATCTTTTTCAGAGTTGCTTGTCGCTCCTTTTCGTTAGGTTTTTTTTCATTATTATTGAGCATAAACTCTCCTTCTATATTGTAGAAATACATGGCATTACCAATACCTGGATTTAGGGCTTTGCCTGTCAAAAATTTAATGGCTAAATTACGAGCGTTGCTATCTAAATCCATCCATTGAGAAGTCATAGATTTATGATAAATATTTGGATGCTGACTTCTCAAAACAACCCTAAGCATCTCGCCAAAACTTGCCCAATAATGAGGTTTTAAAATCATGAAAGCAGCGAACAAGTTAAAACGTGTCCAAACAGCACCCAATTCTTTCGTGCCTGCTTGAGTCAAGCCATTAGCCATAATATAACGAGCTGTCCACAACAAATCTGCTCGAGAAAAAGAATAAACTGAGACAATATTTAATGGAATAGGTTGTGCTTTTTGCAATTCTCCTTTAATATTCAAAGAGCCAAATGTCATAGCTGGTACTTCATTAAGATCTACTTTAAGCGGTTCATCTTGCTTTTCTTTATTCATAAACCTATCAACCAAGGGTTTGACAATTTCATCTCGAAGTTCAATCCAATGCTTTCTTAATTTTATAGGTGAATTTGCTTTTAGTTTTTTACCTTTCCAATCTGGATGAAGTTTCCAAAAAAGTGTATCTGTTACGTCTTTCATAACCTGTTTAGCATCGCCTTCTAAGTGATGCTTATTGTGTAGTTCATTAGTTGCAATTAAGACTAATTCCGTTTTTTCAATTAAACTTGGACTTTCAAGCTCAAATTCATTAGCAATTTCGTTATTTTTATTTCTAAAGGAATCAATTACGTCTATATATTGAGGGTTAAATTGATGGAAATCATCAGGTGTACCACCATTGATGTGTTTTTTGAGCAAAGCAATTCTACCTATGACTTGATATGCTACTGTTTTATTTCCTACAACTATCGGCTTTCTAAATTCAGGAATGTGCATAAAAGATTTTAATAATGCTCTCCCCAAATGTTTGAAATAACGCCCTCGAAACTCATACCCTTTGTTCATAAGTGCATTTTCATCTTTCAACAAGGGTGAATCTGTACCGACGTGGGCGGGACTAAACTTTCTTTCAACCCAAGCTTGAGCCCCTTTTTCTTTGTATTCGTCTTTCACCCCCCAAACATGACCTAATTCATGACAAAGAGTTTCATAAGAACTTCCAATAAATATATTTAAATCACGCATAACAATTTCTCGATTTTTTCCATTAAACCAAGAAGACCAAGTATCAGTAGGATGTACATCTGTTTTTTTATTGGCAAATTTTGAATTTTGCACAATTTGAAGCATAAATCTCAATTTGATTTTTGTCATATATGCTCCCGAATTATCCCTTATCTGTAATTCCGCAGCACTATCCCATGCGTTGATAGCATTTTGCAAATTTTCTATCAAGGTTTGTTTCTGTGCATTTGTATAATTTCCTCTATAAGAAAAGTAAGTCGTGAACGTAATTGTAGCTTCATTAGCACCAGGATTATATAGAAAATTAAAATTTCCTCCCCTGTATGGCGCATCTAAATCAGTATTATGCTTCCAAATCATTTTTGAAGATTTCGCTGCAATTGAAGGTGTTTCCCTATCAGAGGAGAAGGTGTTTCCAATACTATTTAACTCTACATACAACATATCTCTTTCCATAATCAAAAATTTAAAAGATTAAACCATCGACGAATCAGGTTCCAAAATAGATTTATAAGCATTATTATAGCCTTCGATAAGCCCTTCAATATCAACAACTAAGAACCTTCCTTAATATTTGAAACCGACGGCAACTTGCCTTGAACAAATCCTAAAAATTTGTTGAAAGCTTCCCGAATCTCACCTCTAGGGTCATTCTGATAAATCCATAAATTAGCCATACTATTATCCACTTTTACAATACTGTTATCAGGCGTTTTAACACAAGATATCCTAAATGTCACAGCATCCCGTTTAGTGTTTTTATCTGAAAAAGGAAAAAAGATGATTTCTCTAATCACTCTAAACTCTTCCAAATCTATTGTTCCATTGCCCTTTCTTTGAAATTGTTCCGCTATTTGCGCCCCAAAAGGTGCATTTATATAAGTTTCAAAAACACTCATATTTTTATCAACTAATAGTTTTAAATATCCCTTAGCATGAATTACCCACTTTTCACATATCAATTTGAATAAGGCTTCTTGATTAGTAGTAGATAGTTTTTTACTTTTTTTATACACATCTTCAAAACGCAATCGAATAAGTTTATCTTGATTCACCATGGGTACAAGCAATTCAGAAATTTCCCTGTATTGATTATCCAGTGTGATTTTTATGTTTGAAAAAAACTCTTTCTCAGAAATAACAAAATCAATAACTGCATTTTTATTTTTTAAAGCTTTGTATTGTTCTTGACGTTCTTCGTATCTCATTATAATGCTTGCAACACTAAATGCCACTTTAAAAAAAATAATTTTATTATCTGTTAAGTCATTGATAATATCTACAAGTTCTTTAGCTATCTCAAATAAAAACTTACCTGAAATGCCTTTCAAATCGTTGAGTTCTTTTTTTGTACTCTTCTCCGTTACGTATTTAAAATTATCTAACGCGATGATATAAGCATCTATCCACGTTTTTATATGCCTCAAAATATCATCAAACAAATCTTTACCAGAAAGTTTGGCGATATTTGTTTGTTTACCGTACAAATAATTAAGTACAGGGTGAACAATTACTTTTCGAATAGATAACCATTCTTTGATAAGCACTTTTTCATTTCTTACCAGTGGTTTGTTTTTTCGCTCAGGATGCCTGTTAAAAAAAACAATATCGGTCAAATAATTTTCTCGTTTTTCATTAGACAGAATTAATTCTACAAATTGTATTGGAAATTTAAAAGATGTTTGTTTTAAAAAAGTATTAAATATATTGAATAAAGTGCTTTCATTATCATACTGCATAATATTTGAAGAAGGAAGTTGAGAGGCAAACTCATTTAAAAAATGTACTTCTTTATATAACATATCTTTTTCCATAACAAAAATTTTTAAAGATTAAACAATAGCTTCAACCCTCTCAGGCACAGCATTATAAGCATTCCGATACCCTTCGACAATGCCCTCGACATCATCTAACCAAACATCTAAGGCTGATCGAGTGGCATTTGGAGACACATCTATTATATCCAATGTTTCAATGTCCGTCAATAGACGATAGCCATACGAGGCACAGTTGTCGTAAATAATGAAGCGATTTGATTCATTCATCGTGACAGCTTTTTTTGAAACCAATATATCAAAAGCGGCAGGAATAAACTCTTCGGGTCTTTCATACTGACGGGGTACACCAATTTCGTCTTTAATCATCCTGACGAGACTAATGGTGCCATAAACCATTGAAATACCCATAAACGTATTTATTTGATTCCGACCATAGAGTAAAGACTCAAATTGTTGCTGTAAGACAAGTATTGTATCTTTAATAGATGTAAGTGTGGCAACAGATGAACGAGACAAGCCATTATTTATCGCATTTGCCAATTGCTTAGCACGATAATATTCCAATTGATAATCAATCAGTTTGTTAAAAGTTTTCATAAAACCTTCATTGCGCTCACTCTCTGCATTGATATTATTCTCAATAGAAACACCCAAAACGCGCTGATATGTACAGATTCGGTCACGTAGGTTAGAGCCGACACCGATACGGTAGAGAGTACAAACCATATCCATCAATGCAGGATAATCTGATTCAGGTTTATCGTTTTTCCTTAATTTATTTGAGATTGGATATTTACCTCGATAGTTATAATCATCCATTAAAGCACCCAATATTTTGAAAATACCCATACGTTCATAGAAATATAACCAAAGCACCGCACCCGTTGTCAAACCGTTAGTTTTTAGGTTGAAGTTAAAAACCTCATCACTATTGGGTAAAGTAAATTTCCCATCATTCATACCGATAGATGGCTTTCTAATATATTCAAATTTAGGCTTTTGAACATAAGAGTCAAGCTTATTAACATCCAAACAGACAGGTAAAGGGTTGGCTATACTTCTTGTTGTATCTTCAACTGAAACAGCGGAAGCCGAACCAACTGTTTTAGCTGGTTTCGCAGCAGTAATAATATTATCATCACAACATCCAATGGATTTTAGATAATCGCTTAATTCTGTTCCAAGTGGGCATTTATCTAATGCTAAACAAAGGCTATGGTTATAGAAATTAGGACGTTTATTACCGTAAAATAGTTGGTCTTTATCAATGACCAAATTCAATAATTCATTGTATTGTGTACGTATTGCCCACGTATTAACATCTTCCCACTTAAAGATTCTATCATGCGGTTTGAATAATACTTTTTCGCTCATCATTTGAAATTTTAAAAGATTTAAAAAAATTTGGTTTAAGATTTTTTATCATTTTTTCAATCCCTTCAACCAAGCAGTCATCAACTTATCAATGTCCGCTTGTTTAACCTGCCGTTTTTCG
>JANLQI010000003.1:0-3984 GCA_031367705.1 Saprospiraceae bacterium
GCCAAAATCAACACCGAAACCATTGACCCAAAAATGGTCGGTGCGCTCGGGGTCACGAGCCGTGATATGCCCTGCAACGCCTTCGTTGAAGCCAAATTTGTCGAATAACCTAAAAGCCGCGACGAGCATTTTCTTGCGATGCTCACGCGCATCTTCGTGTGAAGCAAAGCCCAAACGGGCGGAAATACCTTTTGGTAATTCTAATCCTGGAGGAATTTGTGATAAATCCATGTTTTTAACGATGAAGTATGAATGATAAATGATGAATGGGGTAGGGCTTAAAGCATCGGATATTCTAAAAATATCCGATGCTTGCTAAAATGCCCCCCTCAGTAAAAAGCGTAAATATAACACAAAAGAGGGGTCTATTGCAGAACAATATACCCCTTAATTCAAATCGTGTTAGTAATATTTTAAAGTAGTGATAAGCTTTTAATGGCCGCCCGTTGCTTGTGCTGTGTTTTTTTATGGCGACAAAGACGCCCTCAAATAGGTTTGTTAGACTATCTATTTGTTTGGGTATTTCATAATTGAATTTTTACAGCTGCAAATATCTTAATTATCATCAATAAGATAATTAACAAATGATAAGAATTGGGTTGAATGACCTTGTCTCAATACTGTTATTTCCTTGTAGCAATTGAGAGACTTTCATGCGCTTAGCTTTTTACACCCAAATATCTACACAACAATTTCAATAACTTCGGTATTTGCATAAGCCACACAGCTCAAAGTCCCCCCCCTCAGTATTTCGTCTTCAAACAGCTTATCATTGGCGGGCATCACCGCTTTTCCTTTTGTTATTTTACAAAAACAGGTTGTGCAAACACCGCCTTTGCAACTATAAGGCAGTTCTATGCCGTTGTCTAAAGCCGCATCTAAAAGCGTTTTGCGAAAAGGCACGTCAATGGTGTACGTTTTGTTTTGAAAATGAATCGTCAGACGGGCAGGTTTGCCAAAGTCTTTTATGGCGACGTATTCTTGAAAAGTAGGAACCACAAAATCCTCTCTATGTATCTGTTTATCCGTAAAATCGAGGAAATGCAAAGACATTTCAGCCATGCGCATAAATGCTGTTGAGCCACAGAGATAAAAAGCCGCATCGCGTTTCTTAACGACCAATTGCTTGTTGACCATACCTATCAAAATATCTTTACTCAGATACGCAGGCGTTTGTCCATCGGTTGGACGACTGAAAAAATACTGAATATTTACGTTTTCGCCCCCCTCAGTATAAGCCGCAATTTTATCATAAAAAATCGTGTTTCTCCGATTTTTAGATTGATAAATCAAGGAAATTCGCCCTTTATAACTACTTCTGAGCAAAGTTTTTATCATCGAAAAAACAGGCGTGATGCCACTGCCCGCCACAATAAAAAAGTAATGTTTGACTTTATCAAAAGGTTTTGGCAACACAAAACGCCCTGTCGGTAACAAAGCCTCTAAGGTGTCACCCACTTGAACATGGTCGTGCAACCACCGAGATATTTCCCCATTTGCCACCCGTTTGACCGTAATTGACAACATATCATCCGCAACAGGCGACGAACTCAAGGAGTAAGACCGTCTTATGCCCTTGTCATTTGCCGTTGAAACCAATGTCAGAAACTGACCTGATTCGTAATGAATTGTTTGATTGTCAACACTTTGCAGATGAAAAGTCTTTGTGTCAACGGTCTCAATATCTATGTGTTTGACTCGAAAAGTCTGTGTATTTATCATAAAAGAATGGATTCTTATAAGCTGTTCTGTTTTAATATTTTGCGTAAAAATAGACAATTTGAACAGTTTTCGACATTTACCACCAGCAATTCTTAGGCACTATTGAGGCGATGATTTGAAATCATCGCCTCAATTATTGTTCATTAAATCATTCTTAAACTGAATAGGGAAAATCGCTGATTAACCACTTCTTGCTGTTAACTTTTATTACAAGCAAATGCGCTCAACCTTTTTTAGGGTGATACAGTACCTTATTTCCACAAACAAACATAAAGAGGATTAAACAAATGCTCAGTAAATCACAGAAAATGCCCAGTAAATCGCAGAAAATGCTCAGTAAATCACAGAAAATGTCCAGTAGCTCACAGAAAATGCCCAGTAACTCACAGAAAATGCTCAGTAAATCACAGAAAATGCTCAGTAAATCGCAGAAAATGCCCAGTAAATCGCAGAAAATGCTCAGTAACTCGCAGAAAATGCCCAGTAAATCGCAGAAAATGCCCAGTAAATCGCAGAAAATGCTCAGTAAATCACAAGAAATGTCCAGCAAATGATTCATTTCTTGAGACACATTTATCTTGTTTCATCTAAGAAAGTAACCCGTAAATAATAAGATGGTCAAACGCATTTGAAAAAAATCCCGAAGGGATTCAACATGAATAGAAATAATAGATGAATGGAACTTAACGCCGAAGGCGTTGAACTTCAACAACTTAGCTATTCATGTTTAACTCCTTCGGAGTTGGGGGCACTCTTCAATTATTTCTATTCATGTTGAATCCCTTCGGGATTTTTGACCATCTTATTTTTTACTCGTTACTAAACCCTATTTTTGTCACAAAAAAAGCCTAAAATTGTCAAAATGGAATTAAAAATTAACCACATCCAACACATCGGTATTCCTGTAACGGACATACGCGTATCCCAAGCCTTTTATGAAAAATTGGGTTTTCAAAACGTGATGCCTTCTAACTTTGACATCAACGGCGAAAAAGGCGGCATCGTCGGCATGATGAAACGCAGCAGTATGATTATCGAACTCTATCAAATGCCCAAGTCATTGCTCCCCGGCATCCGCAAACGTGGCGATGGACACATTGACCACATCGCTTTTGATGTGGACGATATTGATATCGCTTTCCAAACATTGAAAAATGGAGGCTTTACCGTCCTCGAGCCCGAACCCGTTTTTTTGTCGTTTTGGACAAAAGGCTGCAAGTATTTCAATAT
This sequence comes from Saprospiraceae bacterium, assembly GCA_031367705.1. Lineage (GTDB taxonomy): Bacteria > Bacteroidota > Bacteroidia > Chitinophagales > Saprospiraceae > JAAFJT01. The sequence goes on from JANLQI010000003.1 coordinate 2,953, forward strand.
TGTGGGACCCGATGGTGAGCGGTTGGAGTTTAATCAGATTTTGTAGGAGAATGAACGTTAACACGCTGAAAATACTTTATATTGCTTGATTAGTAAAAATTTCAAAACAAAATACGTTCAGATGTGTTAGAGATTTCAATGAAATATTTTTGCTACATATTCAGCCTCTACTTTTTGTCTCTATCATGCCTTTCATGCACTGATAGTAAACATGAAGATGTATCCTCTTTGTATGGGACTGAAAGTGTTACAAAAAATGACCATCAACAAGAAAACCACAGCCATTGCAACGATTTTTGTTCTCCCTTTTGTACCTGCGCGTGTTGTGGTATGACCATTAGTCTTCAATACATTTCTAATTATACTACCAAGTTTCAATTTAACCCTTTACCAATAACTATTGAAAACTTCTTTTATCAATCGCCTAATTCCCTTCAATACCTTCAAGGGGTTTTCCAGCCGCCAAAAATAGGTTAAACAACTCCCTTTTTTAGGAAAAACAACGCTTTTCAGTATTCCAATACTGAGAGGGTGCTTGTGTTTGTTTAATTTATTTATCCAAAATTCATGTTAGATAAAATCATTCTTTTTTCCATAAAGAATAAGTTCATTGTGGGCTTATTTACCTTGGCATTGGTGCTTTGGGGCGTGTATTCGCTGTCTCGATTGCCCATTGATGCCCTGCCTGATATTACCAACAATCAGGTGCAAATCATCACGACTGCCCCAACTTTGGCGGCGCAAGAAGTGGAACAATTCATCACTTATCCAATAGAACAGGCTGTCAAAACTGTTCCCCGAACTGTCGAGTTGCGCTCATTTAGCCGCTTTGGTTTGAGTGTCATTACGATTGTTTTTGAGGAAGATGTGGACATTTATTGGGCAAGGCAGCAAATCAGCGAAAAGCTAAAAGATGCGGAAAGGCTCATTCCGAAAGGTGTTGGTATGCCCGAATTAGCCCCGATTAGTACGGGATTGGGTGAAATATACCAATATGTGGTGTTTGCAAAACCAAATTTTGAAAACCAATAT
>JANLQI010000037.1:0-61872 GCA_031367705.1 Saprospiraceae bacterium
TTAGGCATTTCGGTGAAAACAGTGGAAAATCAAATGGGTAAAGCGTTGAAAATTTTGAGATTAAAATTAGCAGATTTTATGACGATTGCGTTGATAATGAGCGTTTTAGGACTATAAAACTAAGATTTACTAAATTTTTAAAAATTTAGTAAATCTCAATACCCCTCAGTATTTATATAAAAATACATGTTTTACATGAATGAATTATATGACATAGATGATTTAATAGCCAAAGTCCTTGCCGACGAAGCGACTGCCGATGAGCAAACAGCCGTCGAAAGTTGGCTCGATGCCGCGCCTGAAAATCGAAAGTATTTCGAGGATTTGAAGCGCATCTGGTTTGAAAGTGGCGATGCTGTCGAGTCACTGGCTGTGGACACCGATGCGGCTTGGCAACGCGTGCATCAACGCATACACGAGCCACCTAAACGATTGATTGTTAAGTGGTTATCAACTGCCAATATCATGAAAATAGCCGCCGCCGCGCTCATTTTGTTTGGCGCAATACAGTTTTTTAATAGAGGTGATTCGGTACTGAAAACACAGGAAATCGTCGCCACGGCTGCCGTTATACAGGATACCCTTTCGGACGGTTCACGAGTCAGTTTGAATAAAAAATCGAGTTTAACAACCGTTTTTTCAAAAAAAGAACGTCGTGTCAAAATGTCTGGCGAAGCTTTTTTTGATGTTGCTCATGATACCGAAAAACCATTTGTGATTGAAGTTAAAACATTGGAAATCAAAGTAGTAGGCACATCTTTTAATGTAGATAATCTATCAGAAACTGGAAAAATAATCGTCGTCGTCGAAACAGGCAAGGTTTTACTGAGGGGGGCAAATGGCGCCGAAATTTATATCGAAAAAGGTGACAAAGCGATTTATGATGTAGCAACAGGGCAGTTTGAAAAAGCAAAAAATACAGATAAAAACGTCACGGCTTACAAGACAAACATATTGGGTTTTGAAAAAACGACCTTAAAAGATGCGGTCAAACAGATAAATCAACTTTTTGATGCCCATATTGAAATCGTTTCGCCACAAATTGAAAATTGCCCAATCACTTCTACTTATCAAAAAGGTGAGGATTTAGATTTTTATTTCAAGGAAATTATTGGCGAATCCATCAATTTAAAGGTTCAAAAAGTAGGTGATAAAATGGTGTTAAGCGGTACCGGCTGTAAAGAGTAAAGGGTTTAGCCGTAAAAATCTATGTCTCCGTCGAAATGAATTTTATATTTTTCCAGACCTCACTATTTTCGGGTTTTGAAGTATCAGATTCAAAATCAATGACTTATGCTTAGAAACAAACCTATTAATAAAAGGCAAAGGGCAAAAAGCAAGGAGCAAAAGGCAAAAGGCAAAGGGCAATTGAGATGCCTTTTGCCTTTTACTCGTTTGCCCCTTGTCCTTTGCCGGTTGCCCTTTGTCGCTTGCTTTTTGCTTTTTGCCCTTTGCCTTTTGCCCCTTTACAACATTGCTCAAACGTCTGTCTTAGAAAGAAATGTCACTTTAAAAGTGCAAAACGAACCCGTAGGCAATGTTTTGAAACAGATTTCACAACAAGCCAATTTTTATTTTTCATATAATTCAAACATACTCGATGCCAGTAAAAAGGTGTCTATTTTTGCAGAAAGTCAATCGGTTAGAGGCGTTACGCGTACTGTTTTGGGTGATAATTATGAGTTTAAAGAAAAAGGCAATTATCTCATTATTCGCAAATTAAAAACCGATGAAAGATTGATTGGTGGTTATATCAGCGACCAAAAAACAGGTGAAAAGCTGTCCAATGTGACTGTTTATGATAAAAAGTCTTTGAAATCTGCGACAACTGACAAATTTGGCTATTACGAAATCGTGAGCCGTGAAGCTATAAAAGAACTCTCTGTTGCGCGATTCAACTATGACGACACACTGTTGCAAGTCCGTAGCGAAACAGCGACCCCTCAGTATCTCGACGTTTCGTTGCTGCCCGTCCCGACTCCTGAACTTGAACATGAGCCAGAAACAAAACCACTCAAAATAAAAATTACAATGGATGGCGGTGACAAAGACGGCTTCACAGAACAAGTCCTGTTTTCACAAGCCACTTTCGAGCGTTGGTTGCGCAGCGGTATCCGCACCGTCGAGCGTGTGAATGACCAAAACATCAAAAGCAATTTGGAGCGAAAATGGCATTTTTCGCTGTTCCCTTATGTCGGTTCTAACTTAGGATTGAGTGGCAATGTCGTCAATAATTATTCTATCAATGCCACAGTCGGTTATTCTGCGGGCAATCGTATTATTGAGTTCGGCGGATTGGGGAATATTAATCGTGGCAATGTCAGTGGTTTACAAATAGCAAGTCTTTTGAATGTCGTGAAATACGACATGCGTGGTTTGCAAATTTCGGGTATTGTCAACAAAGTTAAAACGAATAGGGGCATACAAATCGCAGGCATTACAAACGCTGCTGATATACTGAGGGGGGGGCAAATTTCTATAATTAATAACTATGCAGGACAAGATAATGGTGGCGTTCAAATCGCGGGCATTGTCAATAAAGCTGCCAACGGTAGAACGAGTCTTCAAGTAAGTGGCATTACGAATAATGCTGATACAGTAGGTGTTCAAGTGGGTTTGATTAACTCTGCAAACAAAGTACGTGGTTTACAATTAGGTTTCATAAACGTCTCAGATACGATGTCGGGCATCGTTTTGGGCTTCTTTAATGTAGTCAAAAAAGGCTATCATGTCCTTGAAGTGTCCGCAAATGAAGGCGTTTTTGTCAATTTGGCTTATAAAACAGGTACTCGGAAGTTTTATACAAACTATATCGGCTCGGTTCGTGTGGACAGCGGTGCGTTTTGGCAGCAACCGCTTTGGGGTGTCGGCTTGGGTTTTGGTTCGTGCATACCCCTCAGTAAAAAAGTGAGTTTGACGCTTGATGCGACGGTAGAACACATGAGTTTAGGTCCAATTACACCCAAATTGAACAATGAATTATTCCGATTTGTACCTGCTTTAAATCTTCAAGTTTCTAAAAAATTGGGTATTTCCATTGCCCCAACACTCAATGCTTACTATGAAAATTTAGCTGATGAACAAGCAGCAACCGTTTTTCGCCAAAAAATAGTACCTAATTGGCAGACCAAACAGTCAGGTAAATGGACTTACTGGGTCGGTGGATATGTGGCTTTGCGTTTTTTTTAAACCTAAAAATCACTCCACCACCACCAAAGCCCCCAAAAGCGAAAAATGCACATAATTTACGATGGATTTCTCACCAAAAATCTTAATCAAAGCCTTTTCAATCAAGCTAAAACGCATCGCATAAGCGGCAGCTTCTGATTTTACTTTTTTAACATCACTCACATCTGACGATAAAATGACCACAAGCGACCCATCTTTATTTTCAATCAAAAAAGAGAGTTCGGTTTCATACAAACGCCCGTTGTGATGCCCACGAATGGGATAGCGACGGTTGATGCTTTCAATAGTATATTTTTGATATAAAAAATCAAATAAAGAATTGGCTTGACGAACAAACCATTGACTATCAAGCATTTCTAAAATTTCATAGCGGGTGGCAAGCTGTTTGGTAAGCGATAAGTTACCTTGTAAATCCTGTGGTTGTGCTTCGCAAGCTGTCAAAAAAGCGTTGTAAGCCTTGCAAACCAATGCTGGATTCGCATCTTCTTTTAGTGGTAAAGCCGAAGCATACCCCTCAGTATCGCCCACTTTTAAAGCGTTTCCGACACTGAAAAACTCTTTTTCTAAATCAATTTTGTAGGCGAGGAATTGTCGTTTGCCACTGCGAGGCTCCATGTAGTCGGTCTGTTCAGTAGGCATTTCGGCGAAGCCAAAATCTTTTACAAACCATTCTTCTTTAAAATCTTTAGTCAAATACTGTGCGTTCCATTCAAAAGGCGTTTCGTTGCCTGATTCGATTGTTGGAAATTCCTCTTTGCCTTGATGCCACGCCCTATTTAGCCATTTGGTCACACCACCTTGATAAGTTGGCAAAACAAGATAGTCACGCGCCCTTGTGATGCCCACATATAATAAACGCGCTTCTTCTGAGAGAACCGATAAGGTCTTTTCCGCTTTGGCATTGGATTCATTGATGCGTTCCTCCAAAGTCGTATTTCTAAATTGGTCAGCATACGGATTGACCCAAAAACGCAACCAACGACCACTTAAAATATCCTCCAAATTGACCCCCTCAGTATCAGAAACGATTTCAATCCCAAAAACATCATTTCTAAGCGATTGGTCAAGGCTACCCATGATGCAAATGGGGTATTCTAAACCTTTTGATTTATGATAAGTCAACACATTAACAGCATCGGCACTTTCGCCTGAACTCTGCGTATCTTCTTCTCTTTCAGCCTTTTCTGCGAGCCAAAGAAGAAAACCACCGAGCGATGCTGCAGAGTGCAGGCGGTTACATGCGTTTTCATATTGTAAAGATAACTGTCGTATAACATCTATATTTTCAAGTCTTTGTGTCTTGTTACCCCATGCAGCAATGATGCGACGCAAATCCAGTTCTTCCAGAACAAAGTTTAAAATTTCATTGGCGGATAACTCCAATGTGTCACGTCTGAGGTTATTTATTTGGTAAATAAAATCGTTGTTAACAGCCCATTTCCAATCGTAACTGTCTTCGCCAACGCCTTCCAAAAAGTGCAAACGGTCTTCAATGATTTCTGATAATTCAAGCCGTTCAGCCAGCAATAAAATCTCTGCAATTGCCAACGAATCATGTTTATTCAGCAAATAACGCAAGACCGCTAAAACCAATTTTGCTTCTGCCGTTTCGAGCAAACCAGTCCGTGCAATAGCCGCTTTTAAACCTGCTCGATGCAGATTTTCAGCCATATCGGTGCATTGTTTATTGGAACGACAAAAAATAGCGACATCACCCGCCCTTGCCAAACGGATGCTTTTTTCACCTTTGGGCATAATATATATGCCCGTGTCGAGCATCTTTTTCAGTTGTTCGGCAATGCAGGAATTGAACCAATCGGCATTGGGTTTATTGCGTTTGTCGCCGCCATTGTCGAGTTGAAAATGCCAATGAATGAGCGCATCGGTTTGCGAAGGTTTGTCCTCACGCATGGGATTTAAAGCGATTTGCTCAATGGGCAGGTCTTGAAATGCTTTTTTAAAAATGGCATTTGTCGCAAAAACAATATCAGGACGGCTGCGCCAAGAGTCTTTCAAAATATCCTCGTCTTTGATGCCGACGTGTTCCAAAATCGCTTGCATCAAGCGGGGTTCTGCACCTCTGAAACCATAAATGCTTTGTTTTGGATCCCCTACCCAAATAGAATGATTGGCAATTTTTGATAATTTGAGAAAGACATCGAGTTGAATCGGGCTTGTGTCTTGAAATTCATCTACCATCAGCAAGTCCAATTCGTCTTTTAGCACCGCAATTACTGAGGGGTCTTCCAAAAGTCCACGTACCAGAACCTCCATATCGGTATAGTCAATCAAAGCACGTTGCTTTTTGAAGCGGTCAAATTCGGCAATGGCTTCGGCGGCTATTTCAAAAATAGTGAAAATAAAATCACGTATATCTCTTTGGAATTCAGGAAATTGTACGTGTGTTTTACAAAAATCAACCAGTTCTTCTACGTGAGATTTACTTTTAGCACCTATTTTTATTTTGGTCAATTTCACCCAATTGTACCAATGCAAAGAGCCACGCGCCCGTAATTCATTGCGGAGTAATTTGAGTTCACCAATACCATCTTTTGTTACTTTTGTTTCGTCTGGACTGCCTTCGAGATTGTCAATCGTTACTTGTAAAAGGGTTAAAAGATGCGCATTATAATCAGCCCCCTGCCCCAAAGGGGTGTTTTGATTGGTTGAATCTTCAACGACTAAAAACTGGGTAAAACTTTCAAAAGATTTTATTTTACTTTCTTCCAAAACGGCTAAGGAAAAGGCATTGGCACGAGACACATCCACGATTTCACGGACGTTTTTACGCCAATCATACGTGCCTTTTTTTGTCATACCGAGTTTATCGCAGAGGTCGTTCATGCGATTGACCCTATCGTAAGTCATAATTTGAGACAAAGAGAGATTGAAAAAAATCTGCTGGTCTTCGTCAGCCATGATATCTACTTGAGGCGACACACCCGCTTCAAAGGCAAACCGTTTCAACAGTTTCACGCCTAAGCCATGCACTGTGCCGATGAGGGCATTTGAGAGGTCGTTCGCCTGTTCCGTCAAGCCTTCTTCAAGGAGTTTGGTGCTGACACGTTCATGCAGTTCAGCCGCCGCTTTTGAGGTGAAAGTCGTCGCAATGATGCCCGAAGCCCGAGTGCCCCCCCTCAGTAATTTGACCATATCGGCGGTCAATCTATATGTTTTGCCACTGCCTGCGCCTGCGGAGATGATTTGGATAGCCATAATGGGTTTTGAGTTTTGGGTTGCGTGTTTTGAGTGCTGAAAGGAATTTTGTTAATGGTGCGAAGTTACGTTTTTAGGACAAATTGGGTTGTGTCTGTTTTATTTGTTTTATCAAAAAATAATTATTTTGTTTTAAAAAGGCGGCAAACTTTGCTCTTTTTCTAAAATACCTAAGCCAAACAGCGCAAAATCGTATTTTACAGGGTCATTGGCATCAAACTGACGTAAAGCATCGGTCAATTCTAAAACAGCTTGCCAATCGGTTTTGGGGCGTGTCAAAAGTCCTAAACGTCGGGCTTGACGGTCAACGTGGACATCTAAGGGCATCAAAAGTTGGGCAGGTTTTATGGTTTTCCAAAGACCAAAATCCACCCCTTGTTCGTCGTGGCGCACCATCCAACGTAGGAACATGCAGAGTCGTTTACAAGTGCTTTTTGAGGTGGGCGTTGCAATATGCTTTTTTGTACGGGCAGGGGCAACGGGCAGGCTGAAAAACTCGTTGTGGAAACCAATAAGTGCATTTTGTACTGTTGACGTAGGAAATCCCGAAGCAGTCGGGAAGGGGGTCTCTTTTGTGATATGTTTTGAAAAAGCGAACTCCAAAGAGTTGTTTTCTTTATAAAAATGTTGTAAATATTCAAGAAAGTAGAGTGTATCCGTGGGTTGGAAAGTACGGTGCTTGAAATCGAGGAATCGCGCCCTATCTTTTTCGAGGTGATTGACGATAAAATCGTGGGGGGCATTGTCCATTAAGTCAAACAAACGAGTGGCACTGTTGATGATTGTTTTGCGTTGTCCCCACGCTAACATAGCCGTCCAGAAGGCGGTAATTTCAATATCTTGTAATTTAGAAAAACGATGTGGAATACCTATGGGGTCGTTTTCGATAAAGGTAGGTATGTTAAATTTACGATAACAATCATCCAAAAAGGTGTGTAAATTATTGGTCATTCATTTTTTTTTTTACTTTTGAGCAGCCATCACATAGAAATGTCCTTTTTTTCAAAAAAATTCATCAAAAAAGTATGACAGCGACGTTCACTTATACCCTCATTCTGGCGGCAATTTTACTTGCCAAAAAACTACTGGATTCTTCTAATGATAAAAATTTAAAGACTTTTCCTTGATGGGTGATTAGTTATTGGTTGATTGGTTATTGGTTACGCAATTTGACGAATAACTAATCAACCAATAACCATTCAACCAATAACTATCTCAGGCTGCCTACATTTTTAGACCCCTCAGTATCTATGTCATTTTCTTCGATGGTTTGTTTCAAAATCATATTATCAATCAATCGCACTTCGCCAACCCAAACAGCGACGAGGGCTACGGCATAGTCTGTGTCTTCAAAAAGTTGGATAGGTAATAAGGTGCGCCCATCAACGATTTCGAAGTATTCCACTTTGAAATTTGGCTCTGATTTGAGTTTTGTTAAAGCTAAACGTTGGATATCAGAAGGGTTGTATTCGCCAACTTGTTCAGCGGCCTCTGCCAAAGTTTGATAGATTAAAGCCACTTTTGAACGGTCATCGGGCGTAATACGCGCATTTCGGCTCGACATCGCTAAACCGTCTGGCTTTCTTTGAATGGGGCAAGCGACCAATTCCGTTTCAGACTTCATTAACTCTAACATGCGCCCAACGATAGCGGCTTGTTGGAAGTCTTTTTGACCCATATACAAGCGGTTTGGATTGACAATTTCAAGCAGCCGATGAACGACTTGCGCCATGCCTTCAAAATGACCAGGGCGAAAAACGCCTTCTAAAACGCGGTCGAGCTTACCAAAATTGAATTTTACTGAGGGGGTCATTCCGTTAGGATAAACTTCTGAAACATCGGGCATGAAAAGAATTTCGCAACCTGATTCGGCAAGCATTTCTATGTCTCTTTCGGCAGTTCGAGGGTATTTCTCTAAGTCTGTAACGTTATTAAACTGCGTTGGATTGACGAAAATACTGGCAACTGTTACGTCACATTCGGCACGTGAACGGTCAATCAACGAAATGTGCCCACGGTGCAATGCGCCCATTGTCGGCACGAAACCTATGTTTAACCCTTTGTTTTTTAATGAATTAAGGTGTTTTTGTAAATCAGAAACGCGTTTAAAAAGTAGCATTGTTTAGATATTGAGACAAATATGAATGATGAAATATGAATGATAAATGTCCAAAAGGACTCCTTCTGAGATGAAATATTTTCGCTACTTCATTAACTAAATGCGTTGTTGCCGTTTATAGACTATTGAAAGGAGATTCGGAAATACCTCGTCATTTAAGTCAAACACCTTTCTCGTTTGGTGTTTCATTTATCACGGCAAAGATATTTGTTTTTTGCAATTCCTTGATTTAGTATGCTTTTTAAAAAGGAAACAAAGTTGAAGTTTAAAAATTTGGCTTTAAATCGGGAATTAATTCGTAACTTTGCAGCAAAATTTTAAAAAAAAGATTTTATAGCTAACATACGTTCAATAAAATAGCGTTTTTAAGGGTAAACAACTAAAATTAATCCCCATAAAAATCGTCAGAACGTCTATTCTACATTATTTTATCAAAACCATATCGGCTCGATGATACCAGTAAAAAAGAAAATTCTTCTTATCTCTCAGGAAATGGAACCTTATACGGGTCTTTCCGAAATTGCAGAACTTGCCTACCGCCTACCACTTTTTTTAAATGACAATAAATGCGAAATTCGTATATTAATGCCTCGTTTTGGCACTATCAACGAGCGTCGTCATAGATTACATGAAGTTGTTAGACTTTCAGGTATGAATATTATCGTCAATGACGATGATTATCCACTCATTATTAAGGTGGCTTCGTTGCCAAATAGCCGTATTCAGGTCTATTTTCTTGACAACGATGAGTTTTTCAAGCGCAAATCTGTTTTCGAAGATTCAGAAGGTCAATCGTTTGACGACAATATTGACCGCGCTGTTTTCTTCTGTAAAGGAGCAATTGAAACGGTTCGTAAATTCGGTTGGGCTCCAGACATTATCCACTGTCACGGTTGGATGACGAGTTTGATACCGCTTTATATCCGTACGGCCTACAAAAATGACCCTATTTTCCAATCGTCAAAAATCATTTATTCGCTTTACGATACTTTGCAACAAGAATTCACTTTTGAAGAATTTGGTCCAAAGGCGACGATTAATAATCTTGAAGAAGAGGATATGTTGGACTATCGTACAGAAGATTTAGCGGATTTGCAAAAAGGAGCTATCATTTATTCCGATGCCGTTATACGTGGCAGCGAAACGATGAATGAAACTCTTGAAGCACAACTCGTGCTTTCAGAGAAACCTGTTCTCGATTATATGAATGCTGAGACGGGACTTCCGCCTATTTTTGAGTTCTATAACTCATTATTGGAGGTTGCCGAAGAAGTAGGTTAATTAATAATGATGAACTATGAATGATAAATGATGAATTTGCAAAACATTGGTTTCAATAGTAATGCGGATTCATCGTTTATCATTTACCATTCCTTAAAATCTTCTATTACACAAAAATTACACAGGACAGACAGCCCCCCTCAGTATGCTGACGTTATAGGTCAGACAAAAAAAAATTTCAGCAAAAAAAATATGAAAAACATCTTTATTGCCAGCGTTTGTCTTATTGGACTTTTAATCGTTGGGGCTTGTAATAAATCAAGCCAATTGGGTGCCGACCTTTTTGACAGTAGCAAACTTGATTTAAAGTTTTCGGATAATCTTATCACAATTACGGCACAAACAGAAAATCCAGATTCGGTTGTGGCAGTCAATTTAGCGTCTGCAAATCCTACATCATTGAGTTTGTTGCCTCTCGGCAAAATGTATGACCCTGTTTTTGGGGTAACGGATGCCCGCATTTTCGCTAATTTCTCTTATGGTGCGGCTGCATTAGCCTTAGACGGTGCGACGACTTACGTTTTAGATGATATTAGAGTTGTCATGGCTTACAATGCTGCGGATACTTATGGAGATACAACACAGCAGCAAAAAATCGGTTTTTATCGTTTAGATGCTTCTGAATCGTTGACAGGTGACAATTTGAGCCTTTTTACAAATAAAAAATATAAATCCCAAACGACACCATTAGGCTCCTTTGCTTTTACGCCAAAGCCAACGACGCGCGTACGTGTGAATGATTCAGTTTCTCTACGCCCACATATTTCTTTCAAATTGGATAGCACATTTGGCAAGGCATTGCTCGATACGTCTGTTCACAGCGTTTACAATGCTTTTGGAGGAGATATTCGCAAGTATTTCAGAGGTTTTGAAATTCGCTCAGAGCAAACAACGAATGCGCTGTTGAGTTTCAATATAGCGGATGATTCGTCTGGTATATATTTATATTATCACAAACTGGGTGATACCGTTAAGCTGAACCATCTTTTCCGTTTTACGACAACGACTTACCCGTATTTCAATCATAACTATGCTCTGGGCAGCATAAATAAGTTTTTGAATGGTAAAAAAACAGCTTCGGGTGACTCGCTTATGTTTGTTCAAGGCATGGCAGGTGTAAACGTCAAGTTTGAATTTCCGAACTTGAAAAAACAATTAGGTACAGCCGCAGTGAACCGAGCCGAATTAGAGTTTACCATTTCGGAGGACTCTACGGATAAATATTTGCCTATCGAGCGTTTCATTCTGACGACTGCAACGGGTTCGCCTGTTAATGATTTACTGCGCAATAGCAGTTCTGTCTTAGCTGAATATGGTGGAACAATTGTTACAGAAGCAGGCAATGTACGTCGCTACAAGTGTAATATATCTCAACATTTGCAAGATATGCTTTATGGCAGAGCAGGTACAGTGCTCTATTTGTTACCTGATAATGGACGTGGAACGATTCCGAACAAACAAGGAACAACACGCCGAGTGGTGCTTTATGGCACAAAACATTCAAAATATCCAGCAAAATTGAATTTGTATTATACGAAACCATAGTTTGGTTATCAGTTACAGGGGATTGGTTATTAGTCGTGACTCATTCAGCAATCCCCTGTAACAAATAACCGATAACAAACACCCCCTCAGTATTTTGTAACTTTTTTATGATATTTTAGTAAATAAGAATATCTTTACAAAGCTGAAAAATTAGTTTAGTCAGTCATCATGTTGAAATAATAACAGCTTAGTTTTTATACAATGTCTTGATTTTCAATAATGCATAAAGTTACCCTCTATCCATTATAATCTATCAACTTCTTACCGTATCCAAAACCAATTAAAATATGTGCGGAATTGTCGCTTATATCGGGTCAAAACAAGCCTACCCGATTCTCATCAAAGGCTTACAGCGATTAGAATATCGTGGTTATGACAGTGCAGGTGTCGCTCTTTTGAATGGTAACCTTAATGTCTATAAGAAAAAAGGAAAAGTGAGTGAGCTATTGGCTTTTGCTCACGATAAAGATATTGCTGCGAACATCGGCATCGGTCATACACGTTGGGCAACACATGGGCAGCCTGACGACATCAACGCTCACCCGCATCTTTCTGGAAATGGTCGTCTTGTTTTGGTACATAATGGTATTATTGAAAATTATGCAACTTTAAAAGCGGCTTTAACAAAACTGGGGCATGAGTTTGTTTCTGAAACAGATACAGAAGTTTTAGTACACCTCATCGAAGAGTTGCAGGAACGCGAGAACTTACCGCTTGAAGAAGCTGTACGTATTGCCCTTTCAAAGGTGCATGGTGCCTATGCCATAGTGGTCTTAGACAAAGAAGACCCGACAAAAATTGTTGCAGCTCGTAAGCAAAGCCCTTTGGTTTTGGGTATTGGCAATGGCGAATTTTTATTAGCTTCTGATGCAACACCGATTGTTGAGCATACTAAACGTGTGGTTTACATCAACGATGGAGAAATCGTTACTGCTCGTCGCGACGGTTCGTTTGAAATCAAGACGATCAACAATCAGGTTCAAGCTCCTTTTATTCAGGAGTTAGATTTGACTATTGAAGCCTTAGAAAAAGGCGGTTATGATTATTTCATGCTCAAAGAAATACATGAGCAACCGCAAACCATTGCCGATGCGATGCGTGGACGTGTGAACTCGATAGAAGGATGGGCGCGTTTGGGCGGTATGGAAGACCATTTGAACCGTATTTTGAATGCTGATAGATTGATTATAGTCGCTTGTGGTACGTCTTGGCACGCGGGTTTGGTTGCAGAATATTTGTTTGAAGAACTGGCACGACTACCAGTTGAGGTCGAATATGCTTCGGAATTTCGTTACAGAAACCCTGTTATCACTGAAAAAGATGTTGTTATTGCCATTTCACAATCAGGAGAGACGGCAGATACATTAGCTGCCATTCAAATGGCAAAAGAACGCGGTGCTTTGATTTATGGTATTGTCAATTCCGTAGGGTCCAGTATTGCACGTATGACAGATGGTGGTTCGTATATCCATGCAGGTCCTGAAATCGGGGTGGCTTCCACAAAGGCTTTCACGGGTCAAGTGACTTTATTGACCTTAATGGCTTTGGAAATCGGTTATAAACGCGGTAAAATCAGTAAATCAGAATTTTTGCGTTTGATAACAGAGTTGGAGCAAATCCCAGCAAAAGTTACAGAGGTTTTAAAAATTAATAAAGCTGTTGAATATATTGCAAGAGAAATCAAAGACTCTGAGAATGCTTTGTATCTTGGGCGGGGCTACAACTTCCCCGTTGCTTTGGAAGGCGCTTTGAAATTGAAAGAAATTTCGTATATTCATGCAGAGGGTTACCCAGCAGCAGAAATGAAGCATGGACCCATTGCCTTGATTGATGAAAATATGCCTGTCGTCATCGTTTGTACAAACCAAAGTGCGTACGAAAAAATTGTTTCCAATATTCAAGAAGTCAAAGCCAGAAAAGGCATCGTCATAGCCATCGTTACTGAGGGGGATACTGTTATCAAAGAATTGGCAGATTATACCCTCGAAATACCCGATACAGCAGAACCTTTGACACCGCTTTTATCGGTTATTCCGTTGCAATTATTGTCTTATCATATAGCCGTCATGCGCGGATGTAATGTTGACCAGCCACGTAATTTGGCAAAATCAGTGACAGTTGAATAATATAATTTATGGATTATGGATAGTTGATAATGGATAATTCAAACTATTTTCAACTCCGTATATAACAAGAGAAATAGGAAATCATTAAGATTTCCTATTTCTCGAATTTCATATACTCCCTCAGTATTTTCGTCGTTTTGCACAGTTTCATGTGTAACAAAACTATACAAACAAAACCAGACTTTAAACGTTAACCTTATAACCACTTAACCATACAACTAATATAATAAAGTGAAAAAAGATAAAAAAGCCATACCAGATATGGCATACAATACGCAGCAAGAATACCTCATTATGCCTGAATATGGTCGTAATGTGCAACAACTTGTCCGCCATGCTCAAAAAATTGAAGAGCCCGCTTTTCGGCAACAAGTCTGTGAGGAGATTGTGGATTTGATTCAACAACTTTATCCACAGAGTAAAAGTGTCGAAGACTATCGTGAAAAATTGTGGAAACACCTTTTTCAAATAGCGAAATATGACCTTGATGCACGGACACCCAGTGGCGTTGTGCCAAGTCCAGAAGATGAGAAAAAACGCCCTGACCGTGTACCTTATCCATTTTCGGATACGCGTTTCAAGCATTATGGCAATAATATTCAACGGCTTATTCGCCGTGCTGTTGAGATGGAAGAAGGGCCTGTCAAAGAGGGGTTTGTTCAAACCATTGGTTCGTACATGAAGTTGGCATATAAAACGTGGAATCGTGAACACTTTGTCAATGATGAAATTATCAAAGGAGACCTTGAAACTCTTTCTGGTGGTAAGCTAACGCTTGAAGATAATAGCCGCATTGATGGTCTTGCCAATGCCAGTCGAAATCGTGGGCGTGATAGCCGCGACAGCCGCAGCAGTAGTGGCAGCCGTGACAACCGTAGTAGTGGCAGCCGTGATAGTCGTGACAACCGCAGTAGTGGCGGACGTGACAACCGGAATAGTAACGATAGTCGTGATAACCGTGGCGGTAATCGCGATAACAAAAATAATAATAACCGTAAACGGAAATAGATTAAGTTTTTAACAACTTTTAAAAATCGTAATCGGCTTTCACAGCTTATTGCGATTTTTTTTGTCGTAAAATATAGGGAATCGTATCAAAATGATTTTGCTTTTTCTTACTTTCGTCAAAATTTAATATAAGAAAAATAGCGCAAACAAATATTACAAATCTTAAATTTAAATGGTTGATATTCAAGGTTTTATTCAGCCCAAACGTCATTAAATATGTTAAAAGCAATTTGTACATTTATTCTCTTAAAGCTTTGGGGATGGAAAATTGAAACCGTTTTTCCGAAAGGTATTAAAAAATCGGTCATCGTTGTCATTCCTCATACATCCAACTGGGACTTCCCAATTGGTATTTTGTTGCGACCTGTTATTGACTTACAAACCAATTTTGTTGGAAAAAACGGCTTGTTTTTTTTCCCACTCGGTCTTTTAATGCGTGCATTAGGTGGTGTAGCTGTTGACCGTTCTAAACATAATAACTTTGTAGATGCCGTAGTAGATATTTACAACAGTCGAGATCAATTCAACCTTACAGTAACTCCTGAAGGTACGCGTTCAAAGGTTAAGACGTTAAAAAGTGGTTTCTACTATATCGCTTTAAAAGCAGGCATACCTATTGTTTGCTCCAAATTTGACTGGGGAAAAATGGTCATTGGATTCAGTGAACCCTTTTATCCAACAGGTGATTACGAAAGCGATTTACCTAAAATATTGGCATATTTCAAAGGTGTTAAAGGAAAGATTCCCGAAAAGGGCTATGATATTATTGATTGATGATTGGTTTTCAAATAACGCTGATGAAATATTGAATGTCTTAAAATGCTATAATAAACGCAAGTATTATTTTGCTATATGTTAAAATAACCGAAAATCGGTCGGATAAACAACAATATACTGAGGGGTACTCGTTTTGTTAACTTATGCAGTACACACCTTGAATTGTCCAATAGTCAAATACTTTTTGACATCGTATCAACCTATTTTTGAAATCTGAAATGTCTATTAAATGAAAAAAATAATCATTCTCTTCGCTTTTTGCTTAGTCGGTTCTCTTTTCTTGGCTTGCAATAATAAATCCATAAAAGTAACTTCAGTACCTTCCAACAATAACAACTCAACCCAAACAAAAGGCAGTGACAAACAACCCGATTCAGGTGTTGAACAAGAAGTAAACCTCCAGGGTTTTGTTCAGTTTGCAAAAAATGATGAACTAGAAGCAGCTATTTCAAGAGCAAAAGTGGAGAAAAAACCTATTTTTCTTGATTTTTATGCTGATTGGTGCGCGCCATGTAAAGTTTTAGAGGAGAGTGTGTTTAGAGACGAAGACGTGGCAGAATACATGAATAAAAATGTCATTAATGTCCGTGTCAATATCGAAAAAGGCAACGGCAAATCTTTGAAGGAACAAATGTATGTTCGAGTATTGCCTACCCTGTTATTTCTTGATTCTAATGGCGATGAGATTGCCAGAAAAGAAGCCTTGCCCTTGATTGAGGAGTTTAAAAAAATGATGAAAACGGCTGTTTGGAAAGTGAAAAACCCTTCTGGTCAACCTTAAAACAAGGGGCAAAGGGCAAAAAGCAAGGGGCAAAACGTTCAATTCACGTTTTGCCCTTTGCCCTTTGCCCCTTGCCCTTTGCCTTTTGCTTTTTGCTTTTTTATCTGCCCATTTTACAGATTAATGCAAACTCTTCGTCCGATATTCGCTGAACGGAAAGGCGGCTGAGCCTTAACAATTCCATGTTCTGCAATTCAGGAATTTCCTTCACTGTACTGAGGGGTATCTCCGTCCGAAATTCTTCTATTAATTCCATGTCAACGGCAACCCAAGCGGGTAAATCTGTTGTCGGGTCTTGATAATGTTCGCGGGCGACTCTCGCCAATGCAATACACGCAGGTTTTTTTACACTTCTATAAAAAATACAGACATCGTCTAATTGCATGGCTTTGAGGTTGTTACGTGCCGCATAGTTTCGGACACCGTACCAAACAGTTACTTTTTCAGTACGGAAATCTTCAATAGAAAACGATTCGGGTTCGGATTTAATAAGCCAATAAGCCATTTTTTATATTTAATATTGTTAAGATTCGAAAATTACTGAGGGGGCTGTTACTCTCCAAAAATTTCTTTAAGCTTATTTTCTAATGCCTCACCACGGAGGTTGTGATTGGTAATAATACCATTTTTATCAACTAAAACCGTGCGTGGAATACTGGAAACGCCATATTTACCAGCAGCTTCGTTTTGCCAATATTTGAGGTCGCTGACATGGTTAGGCCAAATCAAACCGTCTTGATGAATAGCCGCAATCCAGCGAGAGCGGTCTTGGTCGAGGCTAACGCTGAATATCTCAAAACCTTTGTCTCTATATTTTTTGTAAGCGGCGACAACCGTGGGGTTTTCTTTGCGACATGGCCCACACCAACTTGCCCAAAAGTCAATCAAAACGACTTTGCCTTTCAAATCACTCAATTTCCGAACGACACCGGCTGTATCGGTTTGAGCAATTTCAGGTGCTGGAATATCGGTCATATTGGTACGCATATAGCTTACAAACTGCTGAACATTTTGCCGAATGGCTGGGTCATCTTTCGGATAAGCTGTCAAATAGCGGTCGCCAAAATCGGCGATAAGTGGATGTTGCTTCTCTAATAATGCTGCGACGATGCCTGTTAAAGCAAATTTGTTGGCTTGTGATTGGGCAGGTGAAGCCTTCAAAATAATGTCAAAATAATTTCTGACATCGGCATCTTTGAGCTTCAATTCAGGCATTAGAAGGACTAAGGCATAGTTTCTAACTGCGTCAAAAATGGTAGGCATTTCATTCAAACCTGTATCAGACCAATTGACATATTGGAAATATTGGGCAGCGAAATAGTCAATTTCGCCTTTAAAAGACATCTTTTTAGGGTCGTTTTGAAAACTTGTATAGGTATCGAGGGCTAATGCACGAGCTGCTAATGGATTCACTTTTTTGACGGAATCTAAAAGAGCCAATTTCTTTTTATCAATCGCCAACATTTGTTTTTCATTCTCAATGCGCAAAGCCTCATTGTTATAATCACGGTTATAATTGGCTAAGACTTGACCCATTTCAATTTTAGTATTATTCAATTTTTTTTGAGCATCGACAAGTGCATCATTGACAGGTGATTGTTTAATCGTCGTTTGCAACGGGTCGTGACAGGGGCCTGTTATCAAAACTTCTTTTTCAGTACCTAAAAGGATGTATTTCAATTTAGTCATATCGGTATTCATCCCGAGCGTAAAATACTGAGGGGTCTTTGTACGGGGTACATAAAAGACAAATTCTCCTGAAGTATTTACATTGACAGATTTTATTTTGTTTTGAGACAAGCCCGTAGGAGAATAAATCGTTACAGAATCAACGACTGAACAATTGTCGAGCTTGCAACGTAATGTTATGGTGTTTTGCTGTGCCAATACTGAGGGGAGCATAAAAAAAGAGTGGAGCAAGGCAAAAAAGCAAAAGCGAATTATTTTTTTCATATTTAAAAAAATTTAAATTTTATTTAAGACATGTTAAGGATAAAATAATCAAACAGCAAAGAACCGCAAAATGAGCGTCAAAATTATATAAACTCGCCCAAATCCACTATTGTTCTACGAATTTCGATGTTCAGAGTTGTCTTTTAGTGTACTTTTGCAATTAACAAAGGACTGTTTTGTTTTTTAGCATGAATTAAAGAGATAAAAAGTAATGCAAAATGAATCTAAAAGTGTTATTTAGCGTTTTGAAAAAATCTTTCTTAAAACATTGTTAAACTATTCGTTTTGGTTTTAGAATCAAAGCATTATATTTGTCGGAAATTTTGACGGATAATCATTCGTGAAAATATCATAAAAGAGTTTTGTGGAGGCGTTCGATTTTTTCGTAATGAAGAAATTTTCCTTTTAATTGATTGAAAATCAAAATTTTAGAACGCTTTTTTAATTAAAATTAAGTACCAACTCACATTTTTTTTTAATCTCAGTACAACTATGAACTTTTTAGAAGAAGTACAAGCCATGCTAGAAGCTGGCAAAACCGACGAAACCCTGACAGTTGTGCGTAAAGCCCTCGAAAAATCACCAGATGATCTCGACGCAAAACGCGCTGCTGCTCATGCTTACTATGCGAAAATGGTCTCCGACTTTAATGACGGTGATTCTGATGCAGCCATAAAATGGTATAGTAACTATTACGCTTTGGAATTACCCGAAGAAGATCCTCTTCACGAGCAATTCAAAGAATATCAACGTAAAATCCACCCAGAGTTTCCGCGTATGCAGGAAGCCAACAAGCTCAGTAAATCGGGCAAAAACCTTGAAGCTTTGGCTATCTATGAAGAGGTTTTGACAACGATTAAGGACTTGAAAGTGGCTTATGTCAATGTTGGCTGGTGTTTGTATCGCTTGCTGGCGGAATTGGCTCCGAGACCCGATCCAGATATTGATTTAGTCAACAAATGTTTTACGATATACAAAGGCTTTGAAATTCTCGGTCCAAGCAATTTGCACGCTCAAATGTTGCGTATTGCTTTGTATTTCAAAGACGTTGAAGGCGTTGACTTATTAGATTTTCTACACGGATGGAATTTCGACAATTTCCGTGACGAAGACTATGAGCCGTTTGAAACGAATCAAAACCAAAAGATTCCGAGCCTTTGCGAACGCGCGTATCTTTCTTACAGCCGTGTTTTGTTGAATTCAATGCGCAGCAAAGATGAGGAAACCGTTACAAAAGCGAAGGCGTACTCGCAAGAGTTTTTACCGCTTTTGGAGTCAGTTTTAGAAAGACTGCCAAGGAATGTGTGGTTGCCTTATGCCAGAACTTTGCTTATGTCGCAGCTCGGCAAAACGCAACGTGTTCAGATGGAACTTATTCATATTCTGAAATTACAGAACAATGCATTTTGGGCATGGGCATCATTGGCGGAAAGCCTCATGATGGAAGGGAAAGAGCCAGATGCGCTTTCGTGTTTCTGTAAAGCATTTTTATTGCCTGCACAAGGGGAGTTGGCGGCTCATGTACGTGAATCATTTGTGACTCTTTTGGTCAAAATGAACTTGCTTTCTGAAGCAAAATATGAGATTAATCAAATCATTCTCACGCGTAAAAAGAAGAAAGTCAAACTTTCTCCAGTTGTTCAAGAATTCCGTGATTCTGATTGGTTCCACCATGCACGTATGCCGCAGCACAATAAGATACTTTATGGTCGCAATGCGGGTCGTGCTGACCAAATGCTTTATGCTGACTTACCTGAGCAAATCGCAATTGTCACGCATGTTGACCCAGAACGCGCAGTGTTCTTCTATGCGGTTGATAAGAAAATTGGCGGTAAAGCCAATTTGAAAGGTGCTATGATGAAAGTAAAAGTCGGCGACATTTTGGCTCTGAAACTCAAAGAAGAGATGAAAGAAGGTGTCAAAATTACTAAAGTCGTTGGCTCTCGTTACGAAAAAGATAAAGTGCCTAAGGATATTTGCCAAGTTATTAGTGAAACCATTCAAATTCCTTATGGTCGTGATTTTGGTTTTATGAAGCCAAGTAATATTTATGTTGGACCAGATCTCGTCAAGCGTCACCGCTTGTATGATGGACAACAACTTCGCGCTTTATCTCTATTGTCTTACAACAAAGCTAAAGCAGAATGGGGTTGGAAAGTAATCGCCATTCTTGGGGAAGACTAATAAACGTACAATTGTAAAATTTTAATTTACAACTCTTTATAGACCCATCAGCACAAACAAACCCGATATTTCGCAAGAAGTATCGGGTTTTGTTTGTGGTACAATAATGCAGCTTCAAACAGTATTTGAAAGATTAATATGAGCGGTGAGTAAAAACGCTTGATTTCTAAGAAAAAATCTTTAAAAAGAAAAATCCCCCGCAAACCAAGGTTCGCGGAGGATTTTTTTATAAAAGCTATCAAAAACGATGTTTTGATTAAGCGCGGAAGTGAGCAAATGCGCGGTTTGCTTCTGCCATACGGTGAACTTCTTCTTTCCGTTTGATAGATGCACCTTCATTTTTGCTTGCTGCCAATAACTCGTTAGCGAGTTTGTCCGCCATGCCTTTACCACTACGGTTGCGGGCGAAACGGATTAGCCACTTCATACCAATCGAAACTTTACGCTTTGGACGAATTTCTGTTGGAATTTGGAACGTTGCACCACCAATACGGCGGCTACGAACTTCCACTTGTGGCATAGCATTTTGCAATGCTTTTTTGAAAATGTTGTACTCACTTTCACCTGTTTTTTCTTTGATGATGTCTAATGCATCATAGAAAATAGTGAAAGAGACCGTTTTCTTGCCTTCCCACATCATATTGTTGACGAATTGCGTCACAGTGGGATCATTGTAGCGTGGGTCGGGTGCAATCACCCGAATCTTCGGCTTCCTTTTTCTCATTTCTTTTAAAAAAATTAATCAGCCTTTTGTTTTTAATTATTTATAAAACAAGTAAGACCAATAAGTTAGGAAATTTTGGAACCGATGGATACTGAGGGGGGACTTTCCTTAAACCCTCGCTGGCTGCCCAGCTTTTTGCAGCCACTTCTCCACCGTGTTCAGCTTTTGTTTGACGTAAAGGTTTCGTTTAATTAAAAATGAATAATTAAAAACTAAAAATGACCATAAAGGGCATTCTAATTCCTAATGCTCAATTCCTAATTATTTTTTACCTTTTGCTGGAGCAGCAGCTGCTGCGCCTGGCTTAGGACGTTTCGCACCGTATTTAGAGCGGCTCTTTTTACGGTTTTTAACGCCTTGAGTGTCGAGTGCGCCACGAACAATGGTGTAACGTACACCCGGTAAGTCTTTTACACGACCACCACGTACAAGTACGATTGAGTGCTCTTGTAAGTTGTGACCCTCACCTGGGATGTAGCAAATCACTTCCATTTGCGTTGTTAAGCGAACTTTTGCAACCTTGCGGAGTGCCGAATTCGGCTTCTTAGGCGTTGTCGTGTAAACACGTGTACACACACCACGACGTTGTGGACATGCTTTAAGTGCGCGTGTTTTACTTTTTTCGACGATGACCTCTCTGCCTTTACGTACAAGCTGGTTAATAGTAGGCATGTAGAAATTATTGAACTTTTGTTAAAAAAATAGAAAACTAATTGTTTCTCAATGAGTTATGTGAAATAATATCGAAAAACGCCCGCAAAGTTACACTTTTAAAACCAATTGAGATAATATTTTTCATTTTTGGTTCAAAAAACTTTGCCGCATATATGTGTGTGTTTAGTTTTTAGTGTATGGTGCTTAGTTAAATACTTAAAATCTACCATTTCCAAACACTAAAAACTAAACACCAAAAACTAATAACTCATGGCGACAATCTTTTCCACGTCAGTGGGCTTTAAATTTCTATGTTCGCCTAAACCTAACCAACCACGCTCTGTGAAACGTTGTGCGATTTTTTCAGCCGTGCCTTCAAAGTCTGTCGTATATTCGGATAGTTTTGTTTGAATATTGAGTGAATGAAAAAAGGCTTCAGTTTTCTCGATAGCGGCTTGTGCTTTTTCATCAATGCCCCCCTCAGTAATGCCCCAAATGCGTTCAGCATATTGCGCCAATTTCTCTTTTTTTGCTTCAAAATTGTACTTATAGTGGCTCGGCGCAATGATACTGAGTGTTCTGGCATGGTCAATACCGTACATAGCGGTCAATTCATGCCCCATCGCATGAACAGCCCAATCGTTAGGCACACCTTTTTGAATCAAGCCGTTGAGTGCCATCGTGCAACTCCACATGAAATTTGCCGCAGCCGTATAGTCCGAAGGGTCTTTCATAATGCGCGGAGCAACTTCGACCAATGATTGCATGATGCTTTCAGCAAAACGGTCTTGCAAAATTGCACCAATCGGGTACGTCATATATTGCTCTAAAACGTGGGTAAAAGCATCGGTTATGCCATTCGCTAACTGGCGTTGTGGGATAGATTTAACAACTTCGGGGTCTAAAATCGAAAATTCTGGGAACAAACCAGGACCGCCCATCGCCAATTTCTCTTGCGTTTCCGCCCTTGTGATGACTGCCCCTGAATTCATTTCAGAACCTGTTGCAGGTAATGTAAGAACTGTTCCGAAAGGCATACCTTTTTCAGTGCGTATGTTTTTTTTCAAAATATCCCACGGACTGTTACCTTCATATAATGCCGCAGATGACAAAAACTTTGTTCCGTCAATCACTGAACCACCGCCAACGGCAAGCAAATAAGTGATGTTTTGTGTTTTAATGACGTTCAAAGCCTCCATCAAAACGGCATATTCAGGGTTGGCAGGAATGCCACCAAATTCAACGATATTAAAATCTGTCAAGGCTGTTTTGACCTGTTCATAAATGCCATTTTGCTTGATACTGCCGCCACCATATAATAGGAGGATGTTTGACTGAGGGGGTATTTCTTTGGCAATTCTCGCAATTTGTCCTTTACCAAAAATGATTTTAGTCGGATTTTTAAATTCAAAATTGAACATTGTTTTATTTTTTTTGTAAAAACTATGGCGACACTAATTTCACAAATTACACGAATTTAGTTCCTTACAGGATGACAAAAAAATTCGTGTAATTTGTGAAATTAGTGTCAGCAAAGTTTTGATGCGTTTTTAAAAAAGAGTGGATTTGATTCTAATTTTTGAGTGTAAACACGAGTAATAAACCTTGAAAACCGCTTTTTGTTTAGAATTTAAGAAGATACAGGAAGTATGGGGCTTGAAAACTACTTGAAAGCACCCCCTCAGTAAAAACCACTTTTTTTGTTTCAAAACTTGCCTACAAAAGTTATCCACATTTTGTTAGCATATTATTGAAACAAAATGATGATTTTGACCTAAATTTGTTCCGCTTTTTAAAAATCCTTTGTTGGATAGTAAAAATACTACCCGAAGCAACTATTATTAATGACTAATTTTAACGACTAATCTATCAACGTATGAAATTCAGCGTTTCGTCTTCCGACCTATTGAAGCAATTACAAATCGCAGGTGGTGCCATCGGTTCAAACCCCGTTTTGCCCATTCTTGAAGATTTTTTGTTTACCATTCAAGATAATAAACTTCTGATTGCCGCCACAGACCTCGAAACGAGTATCTCTACGGAACTCGATGTGATGAGTGATTCCGACGGTTCTATCGCCGTACCTGCCAAAATTTTGATGGATACGCTCAAAGCGTTGCCACAACAACCGATTACTTTTAGCATCAACGAAGACAATTTCAGCATCGAAATCACTTCGGCTTATGGTAAGTATAAATTAGCTGGCGAAAACAGCGATGATTTTCCAAGCATCCCACAATCGGAAGCGGATACGTTCATTACGATTCCAAGCCATACGTTGGCACAAGGCATCAACAAGACTTTGTTTGCCACTTCAAACGACGAGTTGCGTCCCGCAATGACAGGTGTTTACTTCCAAGTGGATAATGATAAATTGACTTTTGTAGCGACTGATGCCCATAAATTGGTGCGTTATTCATTCACAGATGTCAAAAGTGCAGAAGCGACTTCGTTCATTGTGCCTAAAAAAGCCTTGAATTTATTGAAAAATGCTTTGCCACAAAATGATGAAGTTCGTATTTCTTACAATAAATCTAATGCTTTTTTCAATTTTCCAAACGTCAATTTGGTTTGCCGTTTGATTGATGCACGTTATCCCGATTATAATGCCGTCATTCCGATTGACAATCCGAACAAGGTGACGGTGGTGCGCACAGATTTCCAAAATTCCTTGAAACGTATTGCGATTTATGCAAATAAAACGACCAATCAAGTTGTTTTAAACATCAACGATAAAAGTCTAACGATTTCAGCGCAAGACCTTGATTTTTCAAACGAAGCAACGGAACAATTGGCGTGTAGCTACGACGGTGGCGGCACGATGACGATTGGTTTCAATGCCAAATTCCTCGTAGAAATGTTGGGCGTTATGGAAGGCGACGATATTCAAATTGAATTGTCCACACCGACACGTGCAGGTATTATGCGTCCTGTCGAGCCGATTGATGGCGAAGATATTTTGATGCTCGTTATGCCTGTTATGTTGTCTAATTAATGGGGTTTCAATAGTAAAACATAAAAATATTCTAATTTTCTGTCTTCCAAGAGTTTAATACTTTTGGAAGACTTTTTTTTTGTGAAAATACTGAGGGGGTATCTTCAATCTCCCAACTTGAACAAATGCTTCGTTTTAAACGATTGAAACCCTAAACGCTCATAAAATTGCGCTGTTTTTTCCTTTTGTACACCGACTTCCAAAAGATAACCGACTTCTCCATACCGTTTTTCTCTAAACAGTTTTTCAAAAAAGCAAGTAGCAATGCCTTGTTTGCGATACGTTTCTTTGACTAAAAGCTCATCAATCATTAACATACGACCGCCAAATTCATTGCTCCAAAACCAAGTAAGGAGGGCATAACCGACGATGTCGTTTTGAATTGTAAAAATAACGATGTCTAATTCTGCCGAAGCTTGTTCAAGCCTTTCAATCGTTTTTTTGATGTTTTCTATGGAGAGTTGCCCGACCGTTGTGGCTTTATCATCTGCATATAATTCTAATATCATTTTTTCGAGTTCGGCGTAATCATTTTTTTGAAAAGAACGAAAATGAAGCATTTTTATACGTTTTTTGATTTTATGAATAAGAAAAAGGTATGAATTTAAGGCATTTTGAATTATGGCATCATATTTGGAAAAATACAAAATATAAGAATGATGCTAAAAAAATGGCATAATTTTTAAGCTATTACAAGCAAAACGAAAAATTACATATTCAAAGATAGGAGTAAGTAAACATAGCCTTCAACAACTTTACACCTCATAAGAAATTGAAGAAAAAGAGAAAACGACAAATAGGGGTATTTTTATGTTTTTCATTGGACTCCGGCGCTTAAAAAAGTGTCGGAGTTTTTTTTGTTTACTAAAAATCAAAACCTAAGCCGTAATTTTGGGGTTTTAATTTGGGGATTGGTTATTGGGGATTAGTTATTGGCTAACTATTCCCCAATAATCAATCCTCAATAACCAATAACAAATAACTTTATGACCAGTAAAATCACTTGGCGCAGCCCATCAAATATTGCCATTATCAAGTATTGGGGCAAGCATGGTATTCAATTGCCACGCAATCCGAGCATTAGTTTCACTTTAAACAATGCGTTTACTGAAATGACGCTTGAATATCAAGTAAAAGAACAATTTGACCATAAAATTTCGCTCGCATTTGAGTTTGAAGAACGCGACAAAATTGAAAAATTTCGACAAAAAATCGTTGCTTTTCTCGAAACACAATTGCCAATTTTTCCTTTTTTGACCGAATTGGATTTGAAAATCACATCGTCTAATTCGTTTCCACATTCTGCTGGCATTGCGTCCTCGGCATCGAGTATGAGTGCTTTGGCGTTGTGTCTGTGTTCTTTGGAAAATGATTATTTGGGTTACAATACTGAGGGGGGGGATTTTTATCAAAAAGCCTCTTACTTGGCACGTTTAGCTTCGGGCAGTGCCTGTCGTTCTGTCTATCCGACAATGGCAGTTTGGGGAGAATGTAAAGACGTAAAAGGTTCATCTGATGCGTATGCCGTTGGTTTTGAAGAAGAAATACACGCTGTTTTTAAATCATATCACGACGACATACTTATTGCAGCGACAGGCGAAAAATCTGTTTCAAGCCGCATAGGTCATGGTCTGATGAACGACAATCCCTACGCTCCTGCCCGTTATCATCAAGCAAACGAGCGTATGAGTCGCTTGATTTCTGCCTTAAAAACAGGTGATGTCGAAACTTTTGGACAAATAGCCGAAGACGAAGCGATGACTTTACACGCCTTAATGATGACAACTTCGCCGTGGTTTACGCTGTTGAAGCCCAATACTTTAAAAATGATAGAAATTCTGAGGGGGTGGCGTGAGACAACAAAAGTACCTGCGTATTTCAGTTTAGATGCAGGACCGAACCTACATTTACTTTATCCAGATGCGTTTGAAAAACAAGTTAAAGAATTGATAAACAATGAGTTAAAACAATATTGTGAAAACGAGAGAGTTATATTTGATACTGTCGGTCAAGGAGCCGTTAGAATGTTAACGCAGGTATAGAAAACAGAAATTTAATAGGTTTTTATTTTTTGTAAAAAAATAAAAACCTATTAAATTTCTGTTTGCTATACCTTATAAATCAATACATTATGAAAAAAGTAATTTTCCAATTTTTAATAATATCCATCTTCGCAACTTCTTGCAACGCGCAACAACCTGCCAACCGCGCGCACGCCCAAAACCCAAAATTTGATAAAACAATCGCCAATTGGCTCTCGTTTTCTGTCAAAACAGTCAGTCCAACAGATGTCAAAAAGATGCCCGATGTCGTGCTACTTGATGCCCGCGAACGTGAAGAATACGACGTGAGTCACTTGCCCAATGCCGTTTTTATCGGTTACAAAGATTTTGAAAAAAAGGCATTGGCTAACGTCCCCAAAGACAAACCCATCGTCGTCTATTGCTCCATCGGTTATCGGAGTGAAAAGATTGGTGAAAAGTTGCAAAAAATGGGTTATACCAATGTCAATAACCTCTACGGCAGTATCTTTGAATGGGTAAACGAAGGCAATAAAGTCGTTGACAATCAAGGAAATACGACTAAAAAAGTGCATACTTTTAATAAGTCTTGGAGCAAATGGGTGGATGAAGGGAAAGCAGAAAAGGTTTGGTAACGAAGTTTAAATTATTGAATGAAATGAATTTGAAGCAAATACTTTCTTTTTTAAAAAAGGCTCTAATTGTTTACTGTATTTTTATTTTTTTACTTCAAACGTATCATTTGACGCTTTTCATTAACAATGAAATATTCATTGATTATTGTATTCAAATCACCATTTATTTTCTCTTAATCGCTATACTTCTTGTGAGAAAAAAATGGATGTGGTATGTTGGCGTTTTTTATTTTGCTATTGGAAATATTGATTTGTTTTATTGTGATGTACGAACGGGAATTCGTAGAATTGACTTCAGTGGTTATGCTCTTTTCGATTTTTTAAGCCCATTATATGGTATTGGGCATTATTTTAAATTTTTTCAAACCTCAAATATTCTCTACATAGTGTATCTTACTTTTATGGTTGTAAAAACATTAGCATTTCCGTTAGTAATCATCTTATTTTTTACAAATCATGTCAGAAGACACTATGGGCTACCGCCTTTCTTTTCATAAAGTTTTCTCAAAAATGATTACTTTTGTTCAAAAATGAATATAAAATGAAGCAAATCACATTAAAAGTCAAAGATTCTTACTACAATAAGTTAGTTCAGTATCTTCGGAGTTTAACTTATGTTGAGATTGATTCAACAGATGGTCAATCTATTCAAATAATTGAAGAACAACCTAATAGTCAATCTAAAAAGAAAAAATTTACTGTCATAAATGTAGCGGCGGTAGATAGGAACTATATTTTTAACCGCGAAGAACTCAATGAAAGATAAATATTTTATTGATACTAACGTATTGATTTATGCTCACAATGACCTTGACCTTATCAAAAGAGACAAGGCACAAGCTCTTTTTGAAGACTATTTACCTACCATAAGTACACAGGTTTTAAATGAATTTTCTAATGCTTTCCGCAAGAAATTTCATGTAGAATGGTCACTTATTCGAGTCCTATTGTCAGAAATTAGCGACAATACAGTCCTTTATGCCAATACTTTGACAACAGTTTTAAAAGCAACAGATATTGCTGAACGTTACGGCTACTCGTTCTATGATTCTCAAATTATTGCAGCAGCAATAGAGACTGATTGTAGCATTTTGTATTCTGAGGATATGCAAAATGGACATTCGATTGATGGCAAATTAACTATTGTCAATCCATTTTTAATTTAAAACAAACGACATGACCAAATTCATACTTCTATTCAACCTATTGTCTATAAATATCTTATTTGCTCAAAAAGCAAAAGTTGACCTCGTCGTACACAACGCACACATCTATACAGTCAACAACAATTTTGACAAAGCAGAAGCCTTTGCTGTAAAAGGTGCCAAAATCGTTGCCGTTGGTGCAAGCAATGATATTCTAAAAAAATATATAGCCCCAAAAACGGTTGATGCGGGTGGCAAAACGATTCTGCCAGGCTTGATTGATGCTCATGCTCATTTTTATGGTTATGGCAGCACGTTGCAAACCGTAAATTTGGTGGGTACACAAAGTTGGGACGATATTTTGGATAAATGTCAAGCCTTTGCGAAGCAAAATACTGAGGGGTGGTTGATGGGCCGTGGTTGGGATCAAAATGATTGGGACGTAAAAGAATATCCGACAAAAGAAAAATTGGATGCCTTGTTTCCAAAACGTCCTGTTATACTCACACGAGTTGATGGTCATGGCGCAATTTGCAATCAAGTAGCCCTCGATTTAGCGAATATAACGGCAGGGCAAACGCTTGTAGGTGGTGAAATTGTGACTAAAAATGGCGTTTTAACAGGGGTTTTAGTGGATAATGCTATTGGTTTGGTGCGTTCAAAAATACCGCAACCGACTGAAAAACAAGACCGCCAAGCCTTACTCGGTGCTCAAAAAAACTGTTTTGCCGTAGGCTTAACGACAGTCGTAGATTGTGGTTTGAATTACCAAACGGTTGAGTTAATCGAAAAAATGAACGCTGAAAAGGCGCTTAAAATGCGCCTTTACGTCATGTTGAGCGACGGACGAGACAATTATGCTTACCTTTTCAAGCGCGGCATCATGAAAACGGATTGGCTCAATGTCCGCAGTTTTAAATTGTATGCTGATGGTGCGCTTGGTTCTCGTGGTGCGTGCTTGTTGCATCCTTACGCTGACCGTGCGAATCATTTCGGTTTTTTATTGAAAGACAAAAATTACTACGAAGCGGTGATGTCAAAAATCGCTGAGCATGAAGGCATGCAAGCCTGTACACATGCCATTGGTGACTCTGCAAATCGGGAAATTCTGCGGATTTATGGCTCTATACTGAGGGGGTCGAATGACCGTCGCTGGCGCATCGAACATGCACAAGTTATCAATGAATTGGATTTTGATTTATTTAAAAAATACTCAATTGTACCGTCTGTGCAACCCACACACGCCACTTCCGATATGTATTGGGCAGTGGAACGCCTTGGAAAAGAGGCTGAAAAAGGGGCTTATGCCTTCAAACGTTTGCTCAATCAAAATGGTTGGATACCGCTTGGAACGGATTTTCCAGTTGAGGACATCAATCCTATTTTGACGTTTTATGCTGCAGTTGTTCGGCGTGATGCCAAAAATTATCCTGAAGGTGGCTACCAGATGGAAAATGCCTTATCAAGGGAGGAAACACTGAGGGGTATGACGATATGGGCAGCCAAAGCCAGTTTTGAAGAGCATGAAAAAGGCTCAATTGAAGTCGGCAAATTTGCGGATTTTATTATGCTGAATCAAGATATTATGACCGTTGCCCCTACGGACATTTTGAAAACCAAGGTTTTAACAACGTATTTAGGTGGGGAAAAGGTGTTTTAATTGTGTTAAATATCATTTATCTTTAAAACAAAAATTTGTGTCATAAAAAAGGGGAATATAAATTTGTACTATTATGGTAGCTTTTTGTAAGAAAAATAGCTTCTTCATATAAAAAACGATAATTTTGTACATGATAAAACATCCTAAATGCCTCGAAAAGATACTTTTCACGATACCGTTAGAATTGGTTTAGAAAAAGATGGTTGGCGTGTTATTGATGACCCGCTTAGAATAGTGGCTGGTGGTGTAGGTCTTTTCATTGACTTAAGTGCTGAGCCCATAATGACCTTTGAACGCAATGATAAAAGAATTGCAATCGAAATAAAATCCTTTGAGATACAATCTCAAATCACTTCTTTTTATGAAGCATTTGGGAAATATTTGACATATCGTAAGGCATTGTCAATGACTAAAATGAATTTGGAGTTATATCTTGCTGTACCTAAAAGAGCTTTTGATTCAGTTTTTCAAAAAGAACTTGTCAAGCAACTTATAACAGAATATAAAGTTAATATTATTGTATATAGTGCTAAAAATCAAACAATTATATCATGGATAAAACAATGAAATATCAGAAAGCGATTCTTGATTTATTTCAGGAATATGATAAGTTTTGGGGTCTTTCAGGCGGTTTACAAAACCGTATCATTGCAGATACAAAGCAAAATGCTTTTGTATTGATTTCTTTTGGTTGGCAAAATGAGGAAACATACACCCATCTTTTGTGTTTCCATATCGAAATTATTAACGGCAAAGTGTGGGTACTTGAAAACAATACAGAAGCCTTAATCGTAGATGAATTGATAGAAAAAGGTATCGCATCAGAGGATATTGTTTTAGGTTTTATTGAATCCGATATTCTAACTTCATACCGTTTAGTAGCCACATAAATCTTATTTGAGAAGAAAATCCTTACCCGACAAAACTGTTTGGACAAGGGTTTTGAAGAAGTATTGGTGAAATCCTTAACGTGACTTACCAAAATCCTGAACCCAATAAGCCCCAATATTTGCAGCACCCAATTCCGTAAAATTGGCATTCATCATATTTTTGCAATGACCACTACTACTTATCCAACCATCAATAACGGTGGGAACATTCGTATAACCTTTAGCAATATTTTCGCCTAATGACGACCACGCATAACCCGCATCGTTTGCTCTTGTTGCCAAAGTGCTGCCATCGCTACCTGTGTGGTCAAAAAAGTTATTTTTCAACATGTCATTTCCATGACGTTTAGACGCATTTTCAAGCAGCGAATTCCATTTTAATGCAGGAACAAGGGGCATTTGCACGCCATCGCACTTACAGCCTTTGGTGCGTAAAGCGTTAACATAACCCAACATATCGGTTTGAAAATGACCCGTTAATGTAGGATAAAAAGAAGTATTATTCGTTCCAGAGCCTGTATCGGGCGTGACATCTGCGGGAGCATCTACTTTTGTACAAGCGCAGACGAACAATAGGAGGCAAAACAGAAGTTTTGGCAGGTTCATTTTTTTATGCTTTAATTGGAAAATTATTTTGGGCTACTAACGGACTTCTGTCTTGGTTAATTGTCAATAGAAGTATCGTTAACATTTTTCAAAAAGCCATCCACTATGAGATATTGCCCAACGCCATAAGTCGCCATGATGAGGACACCGTCCATCGGAAAAGATGTTACAAACTTGCTAATCGCAATCATACTATCTGAAATCACAAACAACGTTGCGCCCACTATGACGTACTTAAACGAAATATCTGACACATTACCCCAACGATGTAAAGTCGTCAACAACATCAATAAAATCGCAATAGCATAAACAGTAATCGGCACTTTTAAAGGTAAAGCGACGTTTGGTAAAACCTGCATCAACAAAAAATAGCCGTAAACCAAAACAAGGATTGTAGGGATAAACAGCTTTTTTTTAGAAAAAAAACGCGATGCTTCTGACCGAAAGGCATAAATATAAAAAAGATGTGCAATCAAAAATGCTCCTAAGCCTTTAATGAAATAGCCTTCAAACATTAAAAACACATCACCTAAAAGACTGAAAACGATGGCAGCTAAGACAAATTGGTTTTGACGGACACCCCTCAGTATAGTTGCATTGACGAAATAATAACCCAGTGAAATCATGAGTAAAGGCTTGAAAATATATTCCGCAAGTTGCCAATCGGGTTGCATCGCTCGTGCCAAGAGGTCGCCGAGTAGGATGAAAAAGAAGATGTAAGTAAAGTTTTTCATATTTTTTGATTTGAGTCGAAAAGTAAAACATTTTTCAAGCATTTAAGGCATGATTGCTATTTCTGACCTGAATTTTGCTTGATTAGTTTTATCTTTGAGGTTCAAACCTACTAAAACGTCTCTTTTTTCATTCATAAATCAATCACAACCAATCAAATAGCATGGAAAAACCTTTACGCGTCGCCATACTTGACTTAAATAATAACGTGCCTAATCGTGGCACGCTCTATCTCAAACGGCTCGTTGAGTCTTATGGTGAAGTCCTCACTTACGAGGTATTTGATGTCCGTTTCAAGAAAGAAATTCCAGATACCAGTTTTGATATCTATTTATCGTCGGGCGGTCCGGGCAGCCCTTTCGATTTTGAAGGTGGTTGGGATGCCGCTTATTTTGGCTTGATTCAACAGCTTTGGGAACACAATTTAGACCCCTCAGTATCAGAGCCAAAATTTGCCTTTTTCATCTGTCATTCATTTCAATTGGCGTGTCAGCATTTTAAAATTGGGAGCATAAAACAGCGTGTTTCAAGGTCTTTTGGCACTTTTCCTTGTAATAAAACCGATATAGGTAAAAATGAGCTTTATTTTAAAGGACTTAAAAATCCATTTTGGATTGCCGATTTCCGTGATTGGCAAGTCGTTAATGCCAATAAAGATTATCTCAAAGAAAAAGGTTTTAAAATTGTGGCTTTGGAAAAAGAGCGCCCACATGTCAATCTGCCTCGTGCGATTATGGCAATTCGCTTTTCAAAAACGTTTTTTGGTACGCAATTCCACCCCGAAGCAGATGCTGACGGTATGTTGACACATTTTCACGACCCTGAACGCAAGGCGCAAATCATAAAAGACTATGGCGAGGAAAAATGGTTGACGATGCTTGCGGATTTGGAAAACGAACAAAAAATAAACTTGACGCATAAAACTATTTTACCAGGCTTTCTCAACGATGCCATTATGACTTTAAAAGGCAGCTTTGTAGAGGCATAAAATTTATATTTCTGACACTTTAAAACGAACAAACCAATGATTTCGCAACTGCGTGAAGCCTATAATTTAGCTTTTACAGAGGCTAAATACAATGATTTTCAAGACTATATTTACGGTTTATACGACTATAAACCAACATTTCGGCTTAGTGAAACGCCTGTTTTCATGCCCGATGATTTCCGTGACAAGTTGTTACAGGCTTGTGATGACATCGTTGATGTGATTGTTAGACCCGATTTTAAGGAAATTACTGAGGGGTCTATGAAACCTGAAAATCGTGTGCCGAATGAAGATGCGCATCCAACTTTTCTTGTCGTGGATTTTGGCATTTGTGAAGGAAATGAAGGCGAATTGGTGCCAAAACTCATCGAAATGCAAGGTTTCCCGTCGTTGTACTTTTTCCAAAATGACTTAGCAGAAGGCTATAAAAAAACTTTTGAGGACATCCCTCACGACATGACTCCTCTGTTCGACGGGTTGGATACTGAGGGGTACATAAACTTGATGCGAGAGGTTATTGTAGGCGATTCGAACCCTGAAAATGTCGTGCTTTTAGAGGTTGAACCTGAAAAACAAAATACCGCTGTTGACTTTTGGGGAACGGCTAAACATTTAGGTATCAATGTTTTATGCCTGACGAAAGTCATTAAACAAGGTCGTCAATTGTTTTATAAAAATGAAAAAGATGAATTGGTTCGCATAGAAAAAATCTATAACCGTGTCATTTTTGATGAATTGGATAGAAAACCCCATTT
Source organism: Saprospiraceae bacterium (assembly GCA_031367705.1). Taxonomy (GTDB): domain Bacteria; phylum Bacteroidota; class Bacteroidia; order Chitinophagales; family Saprospiraceae; genus JAAFJT01. The sequence goes on from JANLQI010000037.1 coordinate 33,985, forward strand.
GACCTTTGGTTTTAATTTTACGGACGACCTCGATGTTGAATGGATAGGGCATCCAAACTGGTTTTTTCGGATTTCTAAATACACTTTGCCGTTTTTGAAAAGTACGTTTATTCCTAAAACTTTTTTCCTTGATAAATTGACAGAATACCCAAAGGATTTAGAAAATTATGTTTTGAAACCTTTGTTTTCTTTCAGCGGTCAAGGTGTGAAAATTAATATTACACAAAAGGACTTAGACGAAGTAGAAGACCGTTCAAACCATATTTTACAAGAGAAAGTCAACTACGTTGCGGCACTAAAAACGCCGACAGAACCTGCTAAAATAGAAATACGTATGTTATTAGTTTGGAAAAAAGAATGGGCGCGACCAAAAGTAGTCAATAACCTTATTCGATTGAGTAAAGGCATTATGGTTGGTGTTCGGTACAATAAAGATAAGGATTGGGTGGGCGCGAGTGTTGGATTTTTTAATCCAAAATAGAAGAATTGAATTTTAATCCAAAATAAAAAAAACGCAACTCATTGTTTATCAACGAGTTGCGTTTGTATTTAATGAACTTTGTAGCGCAAGGGGGGCTCGAACCCCCGACCTCAGGGTTATGAATCCTGTGCTCTAACCAACTGAGCTACCGCGCCATTCTGTTTAGCGACCGCAAAGATAAGACTTTTCTGTTTTTAAAAAAGGAAGACGTTGATTTTTTTTTAAAATAGATAAAAAGCCTTCTTTGAGGAGAAAGAAAGTTAAGAAATATTAAAAAAATAAGATAGAAAAAGCGTCAAAGCATTGATTTTGACAAAGGAAAGGACTAATTTTGGCATTCAAATAATCGCTGAAAAAAGACTGCAGCCCCCGTTTTTTTAAAAGTTTAAGGATAACTTGAAGGGCTATCCCTAAATTTTCAAAAATTTATAACTTTTTTTCATACATTCTAGTGAGGGTTGATTCTGGGGGCTGCTTCTTTTCAGCAACATATTTGAGTCATCAAACCGACATAAAAACGTTTCTCCCTTTTGATGTGCTGCCTGCCTTTTATTTTTTTTCATTATTTTTTTTTCAAACTTCCTTTTTTCAGATTTTCCAAATGTTCCTTTTTGCACGGTGTCCGTGCATATTGGCTTGTTTTTGTAAAAAAACGATGCGATTCAAGGAAATTCATCTGAATATTGTTCCATTCTTCTTCGGTTTCCACCAATTTTAAAGTTTTCAATTCAGCAAAAAGAGATTGCCCGATGACATAAAAATCGTTGCGTCCCAAATAGTCGAGGTCGGCATCACAAAGGATTTTAGCACAAAAGTCGTATGGTGTTTGAGGAATTTTAGTTGCCATTATCATATCACAAATGCGCTGAATGTCCCCCTCAGTATAGTTGAATTGCGGCAGTGTTTCACGTGCAATTTGGCAACTATGCGCTTCATGGTCATTATAATGCCGTAGAAAACCACAATCATGTAGCAACGCAGCTGTCATTATCAAAACCGTCTCTTCATAGGGCATACCTTCTGCTACACATAAACTTTCTGCCACGCTCAAAACGTCTAAAGTATGGTGCTTTCCATGATAGGTAAGTGAAGGCGAGAGCCTATCTAACTCTTTGAGAATAAAGGTTTTAGCAGTTGTATAATTCACAGCATGTTTGTTTTTGTTAATGATGAAATTATAAACTATGAATGCTGAATTATGAAAGCCTATATTTCATACTTCAGCATTCATATTTTTATTAGTCGAGAATGATAACCCCGCTTGCCATAAATTTCATTTCTTCTTTTGGCTTTGTGATTTTAGCAATGTCTTCTTTTGATTTGCCTTCATCTTGAGCAAAATGGCGGAGGCTTTCAACAGATGTTGTTTCTTTGAACGCATTACCCAGCATGACAACTTTTTTACCTGCCAAATCTTTAGGCATAAAAAAAGCGTAGTCTTTAAAATTGACAAACATCGGCTCTGAACCATTGTCGCTGGCAATATTCATCCAACAACCTTTTGCTTTGCAGACTGCGGAGACTGTTCCCGTTACTTTTATGTTTTCAAGTTTGTCTTTTTTATCCATTTTACTCAACATCGCATCGTAGGAAATAGCACCAGCGGGCGTGACTTTTTCGCCAAATGTTTTGCCATCCGATTCTTTGGCTTTGAAAATGCGATAGGCTTCTTCTTCCGTCATCTCCTTTTTCGCTGTTGTTGAGGTTGATTGAGCTGATTTGTTGCATCCAATAGCCAAAAGTGCCGCTATACTGAGGGGACCCATTAGTTTTTTTAACATGGTTTTATCCAGATTTTAATTTAGAAAATTGATATTTTTGATTCAGAAAATGCAAAGTTAGGGTGTGTTTTAGGACAAAATCAAATGAAAAATTGTCATATAATAACAAATGACGATGATTTACATCAGCCCCGCCACTTCTTGACGAATAGCCGCTTGTGCTTTTGTAATAGAATCACTGGATTGTTCTCCTAAAAACTGAAATAAATCGTTGATCAGGAGGCTTGAATCTGCTTGAGCATCTAATTTTTGAGCAACCATATTGACAATATCAGCCGTGTTGTTCCTTGAAAGAATGATGATATTCCACAAATTTTCACTCACATATAGTTGTTGTGCGATATTGTGTTCAAACTCCTGCTGAATCGCTATCAACATCGCCAGACGCAAATCGTTCACCGATGCCCCCTCAGTACGCAAGCGGCTGATGAGGTTTGGAATAGAAATGCGCTCGCATAGCAAAATAAGGCGTTCACAAGCTTGTAAACGCAACGACAAGGTCGGTTGAGCGCGTTGCTGTTGCAAATCAATCAATCGTGTCTGATACAGATTGTTGACATATTGCTTTGTTAACGTATAAATGAAGTAAACCGCAACTGCGAAAACGACGAGGAACAGAAGGACTGCAATAAAGTTTAACATAAAGTTTTTTTTAAATTTTGGTGCAAAAAAACAAAAAAAATTAGCTAAAGTGGATAGAAATGATAGAAAAACTTGGTTTCCGAAAATTCATTACTATTTTTGTTTCATTCTAAAGTTATATCTATGAAAACTAAAATACATTGGGGCATTATTGGATTAGGTAAAATCGCCCATAAATTTGCTCAAGACCTCAGACAAGTGCCTGATGCGAAACTTCATGCCGTCGCTTCCACTGACCGTGAACGGGCGAGTGCCTTTGCCGACCAGTACCATGTGCAGTATGCTTTTGGCAGTTATGAGGCGATTTTGAACTGCCCACACCTTGACGTGGTCTATGTGGCGACACCACACGTATTACATTATGAGGTTGCAATGATGTGCCTGAGGAAGAGGATTCCCGTTTTATGTGAAAAACCTTTGGCGATGAATACCAAAGAGGTGCAAAAATTGATTGACACGGCACGTAACAATTATACTTTTTTTATGGAAGCAATGTGGTCACAATTTGTCCCAGCTTTCCGAAAATCGTTGGATTTGGTTGCGGCAGGAGCTATCGGAAGACCCCTCAGTATAAAAGCCGATTTTTGTGCAAAATTCCCTTATGATTTGACTGGACGTGCCTTCAACCTCGATTTAGGTGGCGGTTCGCTGCTCGATATTGGCATTTATCCGATTATGTTGGCTCTGTCTGTGCTTGGAAAACCATCAAAAATACAGGCTTTGGCGGCTATTGGCGAGACGGGCGTGGACTATTCATGTGCCGTCAATTTTCAATATGATGACGGGGCTATTTTCATGGGTCATTCGTCCATGATGCACCATTCGCGCATTGAGGCATTGATTTATGGTGAGAAAGGTATCATTCATATTCCAACGCCTTTCCATCATCCTAAAACTGTTTTGCTTGAAAAAGGAGATGGTTCGGTTGAAACATTCAATATGCCTTTTGAAGGTCATGGCTATCAATTTGAAGCGGCACACGTTACCAATTGTTTGAGTACCAATCAGTTAGAAAGCCCTATTATGACACATCAATTCAGTTTGGATTTGATGAAACTACTCGATGCGGTGCGTGGAGAGATTGGTTTGGTATATCCGAAACATGATTTATAATTTTCAAAATTTGAGTTTAGGGTAAAATCAACTCAAATTTTGAAAAATACTGAGGGGGTGATTTATTTGTATGAACTATCAGGTATTTCAAACATATTCTCCTTCTTCTCTTTTTTTCGAATACCAAATATATAACGGACATTCATTCCTACCCGTCTTGTGTCATTTAAACGCAACCCAACGGCATTGATACCGCCTTGATTGAGTGTGAGTTTATATTGATTCGTCAAAAAAACATCTGTTATATTGAGGGCAACGACGAGTTTTTTGTCCAAAAACTGATGGCTGGCATTGAGGTTAACGGTGCCAAAATTGTTCAATTCATAAAACTGCAACTGCCCATTAAGGCGCATAAAACCATTGAGACTGATATTCGTCTTTTTACCTATTTTCAAAGAATGATAAGTGAAAAATGACCAACTGGCTCTGTTGAATTCTAAAGGTTTGTTGGCGTAAATGCCTTCGTAATCGGTGTGGTTGTATTGCGCTCCGACGACAAAAAAATACTTTTTTCCTGGTGGAATCGCACCTGTAATGCGACCATACGTTTCTGTATTTTTACCCAAATTATCATAGGTTCTGTAACTAATCAAGGCATTTTGAGGGTCAGGATAGAGGACATTGGTAAAAATGTCTTGCACATAGTTTTTCCCAAAAGCCAAAATGGGTATGTTTTTGACGCTTATATTGACTTCATAATTTTGGGTAAACTGTGGTTTTAGGCTCGGATTACCTGCTTCGTATAGAAATTGGTCTAAAAATCGAGGAAACGGATTGAGCATTTCGTAAGAAGGGCGTGAAATAGTCCGCCTTGCCACCAAATAAGCCCGCAACTCATAACCCGCAATCGACACTACTTTTCGACTGAAATATATATATGGAAACAAATCCGTCCTATGCACATTAAATGCGGTATCGCTTGGCACACTTTGCTTGCCCACCATATTTGTATTTTCAAGACGTGTACCTATTTTCAATATAAATTCACCCATTTTTTTAGAACCTTGTACATACGCAGCATTGATATTTTCTTTGAAATTGTAACTGTTGGTTCTAAAAACATCTTTTTGAGTGTTGATAAAATACTGAGTGGTGCTGTTAAAATTTTGAAAAGCTGTTTTTAAACCTGTTTCAAACGTGATTTTATGAGGTAATTTGTATATCAAATCTGTTTGTATGGTCATAAAATGCCTTTTATTGTCCCAATCACCGTTGCCAATGATGTCATCATGTTGCGGAATGAGGAAAGATGTTTGGTAATTTTGCGCGCCTAAATTTTTAGAAAAATTATAGTTCACATCTGTTGTCCATTCCGAACCCGAAGTGTCTATCTTGTATTTTGTCGCAAACCCCTGATTTATATGAAAATTGCTTGTACTATTGTTCAGTCTGTTATCATTATTGCTGATAATGTTTTCAGAAGCTATACTTTTTATAATGCTTTGGGTATTTGTTTCATTTTTATTGACTGAATAATTCAATCGTCCATCATAGTTTAATGTCCATTTTTGCTTGATTTCACGACCAAAACCAAAACCCGAAGAAACGGCATTAGAAGGATTTGTGGTATAGGAATTTTGATTTAAAATATTGGAAGTCAATGTCCTATCATTGGTAATTTCATTAAAAGTGTTAGATTTCGAGTAATTAATATTGAAAAACGATGTGTGCTCACCATCATTATTGTTGATGTTAAAACCGATGAATTGATTACCATAAACGCCTTGATTCATCCCTGCATTGATATTGCCCGTCACACCTATTTTTACCCCTTTTTTCAAGACAATATTGACCAAGCCACCGCTGCTGCTGGCATCGTATTTGGCAGAAGGTGTACGTAGAATTTCAATTTTTTCGATACTATTGGGCGGTAAAACACGCAACATGGCTGCAATGTCGGCATTGCTCATGCGCTGCTCTCTACCATTGATATAAACGGAAGCAGGCGTGCTGCTGGTGAGATAAATATTGCCGTCTTGGTCAATAAACAAGCCGGGGGTTTTCTCCATAACCTCCAAAGCACTGGTGCTGGTGAGGGCAAGTTGCTCGGCATCCACCACCGTTTTATCGTCTTCTTGGGTCATCAGTGGCTTTTTAGATACGATTTCTACGCCGTTGAGAACTTCTGTTTGCTCTTCCATGACAAAAGTAAAACTTGATTGTTCATCTGAAACAGTCAATCCCTGCCTTAGTGGTTTTAAGCCTATAAACGTTGCAAAAACTAAGTATTGACGCTCTTTTCCAATAGTAAATTCGACTATTCCTGCCGTATCGGTTACGGCTTGTTGTATTTTGGAAGTGTCTTTACGCTCTTTTATAACGACACGACTACCGACGATAGAGGCTTCATTGCCCTCCGTCAATTTTATTTTCAAGGTGGTTGTTTGAGCGAAAATATTTAATGTGTAAACGATTGATAACACAAGTAGTAAATAGGATTTCATGAAGATTTAGTCTTATTTGAAGAACTTTGACAGGTGATTTTTTCGATAAATTTAAAAACAAAATTTAGGCTTAAAGGTAAGACATCTTACTATTGGGCAACCCTATCTATCAGAATATTAGATGAAAACCCCTTTTTTGAATAGTATAATGAGCATAAGAGTCGATGAAAAGTATAAGTATCGCTTTACGAGTGCTTTTTGTGTTGAAATACTGAGGGGGTGCTTTTTTCTAAATATTTATTGTTTCGCTCCTAAACGACAAAAGGTGTCCGAGCATAAATACTCGAACACCTTTTTGTTTCTATATTATCGGAAAATGAATACACTATTTCGTCCGCACATCGAGTAAGTCACCTAACTGCAAAAAGGCTTTTTCCCATTCTGAACTTGGATAAGACCGTGTGCCAGATTCGTATTCTTTCAATAAATTGAAATAAAGGGTTTGGCTTTTCCAACCGTTTGGTTTGAGTTTCATCTCATTCAAAACAATCATGATTTCGTTCAAGCTTTGCACCTTCTTGAGGGGTATGCCTGAAAGTCCTGCTAATTTTATTTCTGAATAAATACGCTCGCTTGCAGCCAACTTGAACGCATTTTCATCAGTGATAGGCACATTCCATGTTTTAAACTTATCGAGAATACTCTTTAACTCTGTGATTTTCAAAGAGTCACCCATAAAGAAATTTTTCAAATCAATATTTAAAACATATTGTACAGCACTTTTGTACGCATCGGGTATAGCCACACCCGATACCAAAAGCCCCGACATAAGTTGGTAATTGTCTTTGTAAATTTTTCGGAAAGAATCCTCAACTGTCTTCAATCTTTTCTCTGTAATGGTATTGATGATGCGCTGCTTTTCCTCTTTGAACAACTGCCAAATAGTGAATTTTTCAGGACCAAAATACAGCTGGAAAGCACTAATCACACCCGCCAAATCCACATCAAGGAATGATTTTTTAATTTTATTATACATTTCGTCGAAAGTCGCTTTGTCCATATCGAGCGAAATATTGCCAATGATATTGAGCTGCCCAAGGTATAACACAGCAAAGCTGAAATGCTTTTCAGAATGTGTAATTTTAGAACGGACATTGGCTCGACCAACGACAATGACTTGATTGCCCGCTTCAATACGGTCAAAAAACTCACTTGTAGCAACATAATTGAAGAACTCCAAACGTTCAGGGTATTCTTCAAATAAAGAACTCGCAGCATAGTGCATCCCCACACGCATCAAATCCACATGCGCGGGTTTCACATTTTTTTCATAAACGCCACCGCCATCACCGTATTCTGGTAAATTGCTCGGCGCTTGTGAGAGTCGAAAAATAAACTCCTTCTCTAAATCCACATCTGCTACTTGTTGTGCATAGTGAATGGCTCGACAAGCATATTGCAGTATTTGAGTTGTCTCTAAACCTGAAATTTCGTCAAAAAACCAGCCACAGGAAGAGAACATTAAAATAGCGTTGCGCTGCATTTCCAAAAGACGGAAAAGATGAACGCGCTCTGTTTCTTCCAGCTCTCTTTTAGCGTGTTTTTTGATAAAAGTATCAATATTTTCTTCCGAACGGTCAATGAGTACTTCGATGTATTCATTCCGAACAGCCCAAGGGTCTGCGACATACTTACTCGCTAAGTCTTCATAAACTGGAATGAGTTCGTCGCGCAGCCAATTTAACGCATAGCGCAAAGGTCCGCGCCACTCTTGTTGCCATTGTCCATAACCACTTCCCGCATTACAACCACAGTTGGAACGCCAACGTTCGATGCCATGTACGCAGGACCACGAAGAATTTTCGTGAATTTGGATTTCATACTGAGGGGGGAACATTTCGAGATATTCACCATAGTTTGTCAATATTGCGTCTGACTTTTCCTCAATATAATTCAAGCAATCCGCCAAAGCCATTTCGCCCAAACGGTGATGATGACCATAACTTTCGCCATCTGTTGCCAAATGCACCAATTGTGGTTGGTCATCGTTAGGGTCAAATGCGCCGAGAATACGTTGTGCAAAGGCTTTTCCACTGTTCAACAAACCCTCAAAAGCGACAGCTTGCGACACATTGCCATTGTAAAAAAACAAAGCTATTGTTTTGCCAGAAGGCAATTTACAGAGGTAAGGGCGACGTGTATCAACACTTTCGTTGACCGTATTCCAATCATCACTTCCGATACGTCTGAATGCTTTGGCTTGACGGGGCGCAAGTATCGTATATTTGATGCCATATTCAGCGAGGACTTCCAAACTTTCGGTATTTGCAGCCGTTTCTGACAGCCACATACCTTCTGGTTTACGTCCAAAACGGTGTTCAAAATCGCGCAAACCCCAATAAACTTGCGTTATTTTATCGTTTTGATTTGACAACGGCAATATCAAATGGCTATGCACTTGTGCAACCGCAGAACCATGACCGCTGAATCTTTTTTGACTGTCGCGGTCTGCGTCTTGAACGAGCTTATATGTTTCGGGGTCTTGCTTCTCCATCCACGACAAAAGAGTCGCACCGAAATTGAAACTCATCCGAGAATAATTGTTTAAAATACGGACGATTTTATGGTCAGAGTCGAGTATGCGTGCAACCGCATTGGTTGCATAACATTCAAAATTAATACGCTCATTCCAATCGTGAAAAGGTGCTGCGGACTCTTGTTGTTCTATCACTTCGAGCCACGCATTCTCACGAGGCGGCTGATAAAAATGTCCGTGAATACAGATGTATTTTTGTTGTGCCATTATTAATGAGTTATTTCTTGTTCAGGTTTTTCGAATGCAAAGATAACATTGAGCCTTAGAGTAATTACGTGAATGATATGTTTTTATATAAATTTTATGCCAAAAAACGTTTAAATAGTTGGTTGTCAACATTTTATGGCATATTTTTAAGTTTTATGAAATATTTTCACTTAAACTTAAAATTTCATGTATCAAGGCCATTGATTAAAGTGCCGTTGAGTATAAGTGCCAAAAAATTGTATTTTCGCCATTAAAACAAGAGAAATGACAATAAAAATAGCTCAAAATGATGCGGACATCTTGAAATGCCGCTCTGCCATACTCGCTCTTCGACCACATCTACAAGAGACGGATTTGGTCACTCTGGTCACTGAAATACAAAACGAAGGCTATAAATTAGCGTTCGTCGAAACCGAAAATGGTGAGGCTGCTGCGATTTGCGGTTATCGGTATTTGCAATTTCTGTTTTGTGGAAAACATTTTTATATCGACGACCTTTCTACTTTGCCCCAATATCGAGGGCTTGGTTATGGCTCAGCACTGCTCGATTTTGTCATTAATGAAGCAAAAAACTTGGGTTTGGATGTCGTAACTCTTGATTCAGGGCATCAACGGCACGACGCACATCGGTTGTATATGAACAAAGGATTTACAATTTCATCACATCATTTTACAAAAAAAATGTTGTGATAAACGCTATCGAAAATGACAAATTTAGACATCGCAGAAAACATCGCCGTCGCGCATACATTGCCAACATGGTTTTATACAGACGAAGCCGTTTTTGAAAAAACAAAAGAACAAATTTTTGAAAAAACATGGCATTTTGCGGGCGATACTGAGGGGTTGCGCCTCTCCGAAAGCCTTGTGCCGCATACAATCCTGCCTAATTTCATAGACGAGCCTATTGTTTTTTCGAGAACACCGATGGGTGCAATTCATTGTTTATCAAATGTTTGTACACATCGGGGCAATATTTTGATTGACAATGCCTGTACGTCAAACCAGATTCGTTGCCGTTATCATGGTCGTCGTTTTAAGCTTGATGGACAATATTCTCATCAACCTGAATTTGACGATGTTCAAAATTTCCCATCGGAAAAAGACAATTTGTCGCATATACCCTTTGGCGTTTGGGACGATAAATTGCTGTTTGCAGGCATAAAACCAGCAATATCATTGGGCGATTTATTGGGTGATATGCAAAAACGCTTGGCTTGGCTCCCCCTCAGTAATTTTAAGTTTGACGCAACTCTGTCTCGTGATTATCTCGTTAAGGCGCATTGGGCATTGTACGTCGAAAATTATTTAGAAGGCTTTCACATTCCTTTCGTTCATGGCAGCCTCAATACTGTTTTAGATTACGGCAGTTACAGGACTGAATTGTATCGCTACGCAAATTTACAATTGGGTTTAGCCAAAAGCGGGGAAGATACTTTTGATTTACCACCCCATTCACCTGATTATGGACAACATGTTGCCGCTTATTATTATTGGGTTTTCCCAAACATGATGTTCAATTTTTATCCATGGGGCTTATCAGTCAATATCGTGAAACCCCAGTCAACAAATATGACCAAAGTATCGTTTCAATGTTATGTTTGGGATGAATCCAAATTAGGTCGAGGTGCAGGTGCCGATTTGGATAAAGTTGAACGAGAGGATGAGGCAATAGTGGAGGCCGTTCAGCGGGGTATTCGTTCACGTTTTTATGAACATGGACGATATTCAGCGCGGCGTGAACAAGGCGTTCATCACTTCCATCGTTTAATAGCTGAATTTATGTCGCAACAGAAATAACTTTAAAATTTTGTTAAGAAAATGTACCATAGCGGCATGTGTTATCCTAAAAACGTTTAGAAATTGTATCTTTGAACCATAAAATTCTTGAAAAATGAAATTAACACGACTTATAGTCATTTTAATGGCTTTCATACTGAGGGGGGACTTTGTAATGGCACAACAGCCAACTCCGAATAACGCAACACAAACAGCGGAAAAAGATAAAAACCTTGTACAATTCAGCGGCTTAATTGTCACTGAAGAACGCGGTCAAATGGTACCTGTACCTTATGCGAATATCTTTATACCGCATCGGAAAACGGGAACAACTGCTAACTATCAAGGTTTTTTCAGTATCGTTGTTGAAAAAGGGGAATCGGTGAACTTTACCGCTTTGGGTTTTCGCAAATCTACTTTTGTCATTCCGCAATCATTGACAGAGGACAGGTATTCATTGGTCAAAATCATGAGCCGAGACACTATTCTACTCGACGAAGCCATTATTTTCCCTTGGCCCAGCCGCGAACATTTCAAAACGGAGTTCCTCGCCATGAACATAACCGATGCTCTTCAAAGACGTGCGATGGAGAATTTAGCCGCCGAAACGCTTGATAAAGTACGTGAAGTCACACCTTTCGACGGTAAAGAAACAGGCTCGATGTATCTTCGTCAACAAGCCCGTAACTACTATTATTATGGTCAAGCACCACCGATGAATATTTTCAGCCCAACAGCATGGCAACAATTTTTCAAGTCGTGGAAAAATGGTGATTATAAAAAGAAAAATGAGTAAGGAAGTATGAGGTATAAAATAAGAAAAAGCGACAAGTCATGTTAATGATTTGTCGCTTTTTTCATATTTCATACCTCATATTTCATACTGCCATTTTCTCTTTTTCTAAAACCTTAGTCAAAGCAGCACGCATTTTTTCTATCAATATATCAACATCCCGCTTCGTGATACTGAGGGGGGGTAAAAGCCGCACCGTATTGGGTTCACTTGATGAACCAATGAAGCATTTTTCTTCGAAAACAAGATTTTTTCGCAAGGTTGCGACATTAAAATCAAATTCCACACCGACCATCAAGCCCTCGCCACGCACCTCTTTTACCGCAGGTAGTTTAGCTAATTCACGCATCATATAGTTGCCCAATGTCGCTGCATTTTCAACCAAAAATTCGTTTTTCATTACATCTAAAACAGCTATCGCCGCAGCACAAGCCAAATGACTGCCGCCAAAAGTTGTACCCAACATACCATGTTTTGCCTTGAATTTTGGGTGAATCAATACGCCACCAATTGGAAAACCATTGCCCATGCCTTTTGCTGTCGTCACGATGTCAGGCGTAATGCCTTCTGCGTGTTGATACGCAAAAAACTTACCTGAACGACCATAACCTGATTGAATTTCATCAAGTATGAAAACGGTGTCCGTAGCCGCACAAATGCTTTGTAATTCACGTAAAAATTCAGGCGTGGGTGTATGAATACCACCAATACCTTGAATGCCTTCAATGATAACAGCCGTCACATCACCCTTCAATAACGAGTCGCTAACTGACTGAATATCATTGAGTTCGTGAAATTCTACTTCAAAACCTTTGTTAATTGGTGCGACCAATTTAGGGTCAGGTGTAACATTTACAGCCGCCGAAGTCCGTCCGTGAAACGCTTTTTTGAAAGCAATAACCTTTGTCCGTCCGTTGTGGAACGAAGCCAATTTCAAGGCATTTTCATTCGCTTCTGCACCCGAATTGATGAGAAACAAATTGTAATCCTCTAAGCCCGATTGCTCGCCCAATTTTTGCGCCAACTCAGTTTGCAAAGAGTTTTGAATGGAATTAGAATAAAATCCCATTTTAGCCACTTGTTCAGAAATCGCTCTCACATAATGTGGATGCGCATGACCGATGCTGATAACAGCGTGACCGCCATAAAAATCCAAATATTCCACCCCCTCAGTATCATAGACCCGACAGCCGATGCCTTGAACGGGTTCAATGTCGTAAAGTGGATAAACGTCGAATAGTTTCATTTTCAATAATTTATGATGTTTGAAAAATAGAATTGGTTGTTAAACCCACAAAAAAGGGCGTACTTTCATTAAACGCATAAGCATCTGTGAATCTTCTAAATTTTGTGGTGCATTACGGTCATTTAATGTTTGAAAGTTAGTATCTAATTTCTTCCTTTTTTTCCACCAATTATTCAAAAAAATAAGTTCAGTTTTGGCGGCTTGCATTTCTTCGCTTTGCTTCCACGAAGGGCAGTTAAAAGGCTTTTCTTTTTTTATAAAATTTGTCAAAAGCTGAAAACAAGCATGTAACATGACAAAATTTTTGTCAGTCCAACCTTTTGGTAAGGTTTTGATTTTTAATACATTTGATGACTTCATTTGACTTTGATTTTTAAGTTAAAACGCTACTGCCTTTAATCGGAGTCCCTCAGTCTCAGGCAACCCACACATCAAATTCATATTCTGAACAGCTTGTCCTGATGCGCCTTTCAATAGATTGTCAATCATTGTGATAATTAAGGCCTTATTGCCATGTTTTGACACATGTACGATGCCTTTGTTCGTACCAACCACTTGTTTCAAATTTGGGTTTTGGTCCACAACGTGGGTAAATGTTGCGTCTTTATAAAAATCAACATAAAGTTGTTTGAGTTCTTCTTCCGACAAATCTGTTTTGGTATAAACACTGGCGTAAATGCCGCGTGTGAAATTACCACGAACAGGTAAAAAGTTTATATCTTCTTGAAAATCAGCTTGTAACACTTTTACACTTGCCGTTATTTCTTTCAAATGACGGTGTTTGAATGCCTCATAAATCGAGATATTATTATTGCGCCAGCTAAAATGTGATGTGTCGGTAGGCTTTTGTCCTGCACCCGTTGAGCCTGTAATCGCATTCACATGAACATCGTCTTTCAACAAACCTTTTGCTGCCAAAGGCAATAATGCAAGTTGAATCGTTGTCGCAAAACAACCTGGATTGGCAACGAATTGTGCCTTCTCTATTTTCGATTTATTGAGTTCAGGCAAGCCATAAACCCACCCCTCAGTATCAGCGTTCGGGTTCGCTCCGTGGCGATAATCTTGCGATAAATCAATGATTTTCAAATATTTAGGCAATGCTGTTGCGTCAACAAATTTCTTTGCATCGCCATGTCCGACGCATAAAAACAATACGTCAATAGCCGCATAATCTGCTTCGCCTGTAAAAGTTAAGTCCGTTTCACCGATTAAATCGGTATGAACCGCACTCAATAAATTACCTGCATTTGAGTTAGAATGAACAAATTTTATGTTTACTGAGGGGTGGTTAACAAGGATGCGTAACAGCTCTCCTGCTGTGTAACCTGCTCCGCCAATGATGCCAATATTTATCATTTTTAAAACTTATTATTGTAAAATTTATGTTTGAAATTGAATTGATTTTGTAAAAAAGTGTGTTTATATTTGTGGATACAAATGCCGAATTAGAAACAAAACTCAACGTAAACCACTATGACAGAACGAGAAAGATTATTGAGATTAAAATCTCTTTTTGACCAGTTACATTTGTCCAATTTATACGAAGATGAATTTCGTTTAACGTTAAATCGTAAGCAATATGAAGATTTTATAGACAAAATTCTTGATGAAATCATTGAACACCAATATGCTCTTGGTTTAAGAAAATAAAAAAAAATAACATGAAAAAAGATAATCAAGTCAAATTAGACGCACTAATGCTAAAATTCGCTGAACTTGGCGAAGAACACAACCGTATCGCTTTTGACAAAGAATGGCGACCTTTCTATGAAAATCTGACTGATTCTGAAAAAAAGATGGCTATTAAAGCTTGGTTCGACACTATTTTAGCAACAGCAAAAGCGGTTAGAAAAGATGTTGAATACATCGTTGAAAATGGAACAGAAGAGCAAATTGAAGAATATCGAAATTTTGTAAAAGATATACGTCAACACCCATTTTTTGACAAAAAAAGAATACCCGCTTGACCCCCTCAGTATCATTTCACCACGTTCCCAATTTTCATAAAAACAGGAAAATACAACAATTTTCTTTCAAATTCGCCCCAAAACCCTTCCAAATCAAGCATCAAATTCGGAATTGGATTGTAACCGTTCGCTTTTTTGAAATGCTGAATACTTGACCATGAATTTAAATAACCTTCCAATTCATCTCTTTGCCATTTTAAAACCATGGACAAATGAGGCGTTTTCAAGGTTTCAAAAGGAAACGGAATCGTTTGATAGCCTTTGTCTAAATGTCGCCTTTCATCGTCCCAATATTTGCCTGTAACGTTGTGGTAAAAATCCTGAATCAAATTATCCACTTCTTCATCATGGAATCGCATCACACCATAACCCCAAATCGCTAAAGTAGCATTTGGCTTTGCAACCCGCTTGACTTCGGCATAGAATTTATCAAAATCGAACCAATGAACGGCTTGTGCGACGGTGATTAAATTGAAAGAATTGTCTTCAAAATCTGTCGCTTCGGCTTTACCTACGGCATAGACAATATTATCGGCTTGTGCCGCATTGTCAATTTGCTTTTGGCTCATATCGGTTGCATACACTTTGTCGAAGTGTTGTGCTAAAACCTTAGCGGCTTGTCCGTTGCCTGTTGCACAATCCCACGCAATGCCTTTATTTTCAACGTTTTGTAAAACGAAATCAAATAAACTTTGTGGATAAGTTGGACGGAATTGAGCATAAGTGGCGGCTTGTTGTGAGAAATTATCTTTCATTTTGACCCCCTCAGTATTTTATTAGGCTTCCTCCTTTTTCTCATTCACATGCTGCCAAATCTTAGTTTGATTGCCCAAAATCTTCGTAAATCCTTTCACATCTTCGCCCGACCATGCGTTGTTCATTTCGCCATAAGTGCCAAAACCAGAGTTCATCAAATCAAATTCAGATTTAATACCTTGTAGTTCAAAACGGTAAGGCAGTAATTTAACAATGACTTCACCTGTTACATTGACTTGTGTATCAGAAAGGAACGTTTCGATGTTCCGCATAACGGGTTCGAGGAATTGCGCTTCGTGTAAGAACATGCCGTACCAATTCGCCAATTGTTCTTTCCAGTACATTTGCCACTTCGTCAAGGTGTGTTTTTCAAGCAATTGATGCGCTTTTACGATGATTATAGCCGCAGCCGCTTCAAAACCGACACGTCCTTTGATGCCAATAATCGTATCGCCCACATGAATATCACGCCCAATCGCATAAGGCGTTGCCAAACTTTCGAGCTTTTGAATCGCCTCCGTTGGGTGTTCAAACGTCTCTCCATCTATGCCAACGAGTTCACCTTTGTCAAAATTGAGCGAAATTACTGAGGGGTCTGTTTTTTTCAATTGCGAAGGATAAGCGGCATCGGGCAAGGCTTGGTCGCTTGTCAACGTCTCTTTGCCGCCAACTGATGTACCCCATAAGCCTTTATTGATGGAATATTGCGCTTTTTCCCATGAATATTCAACGCCATGTTTTGCCAAATACTCAATTTCTGCTTGACGAGACAGACGTAAATCACGAATCGGCGTGATGATTTCAAGGTCATTGCCCAATGTATTAAAAACGAGGTCAAAACGCACTTGGTCATTTCCTGCACCTGTCGAACCATGTGCCACAGCCGTTGCACCGATATTATTGGCATAACGAATGATGGACAAGGCTTGAAACATACGCTCGGCAGACACTGAAAGCGGATAAACGCCACCCCTCAGTACATTTCCGAAAACGAGGTATTTGATACATTCATCATAATATTGCTGAACGGCATCCACAACGGCAAAGGATTTTGCGCCCAAAGCGTAGGCTTTTTCTTCCATAACCGCCAATTCTGCTTTGGTAAAACCACCTGTGTTGACGGTGACAGCGTGGATTTCACAATCTTTTTCGATGGTCAAATACTTGACACAAAACGAGGTATCTAATCCGCCTGAGTAGGCGAGGACGACTTTTTTAGACATGAGTTTGATAAATTATTGGTAATTAATGATTTATATTTAATTTACTGAAGGGTGGATATTGAAATATGCTTTCCAATCTATTTTATCTATTTCTTGTTCAGTAGTATTTTCACTAATTTCTTGCAAAATAAACTCCGAGTTTACTTCCTCAAATTCAGCTTGAGTATTTTGCCAAAACTCTTTATGATATTTATTTACCCAAGCAAGTGTTTTGAAAATAAATGATTTATCCTTATCAAGTTTATTTATTATCTTTTGGTTAAAGTAAATACCAAATATTTCAGATAATACAAAATACGTGTCTTTAAAAATAATATCACTAAGTGTTTCGAAATCGAATGAACTATCAGAATGAACTAATAAATTGGATAAAGAATGAATGGTAATATCAAGACGATAAGCAATTAATAAATCTAAAAACGACAATTTATTATTAAATAAAGCTTCATATTGCCCTTTATGAAAGCTATTAGTTTTTTCGTTGTTGGATAACCAAATTAATAAATGATTAAATCTTGAATGCTTTTTAAATCTTAAATAGGTTCTAATAAAATCCTGATTCGACACAACTTTTACATCCTTTGGCACAACCCTAAACTCCCCCCGCCGAATCTCATACCAATAATTTGTCGCAAACGATTCATTCTGCAAACGAATTTGTACAGGGTCATTTGCCCAAAAATCACGTGGTTCAGTAGGGTTCTGTTGATTATTATAACGTGTAACGTCTAATTCAAAATCTCGATTACCGATGCCTTGAATCAAGCGAAAAGAGATTAAAGCATTGTCATTTATGGCATTTTTCTCCCCATTTCGAGCATTTTTATAGGCTTGATAAATCGAATAAACCGTTTGCGCGCCATTGATAATTTGTAATGCCGTGATTTCAATTTTCTTTGCTGTCGTATTAATGCGTTTCGGCAAGCGTTGTGTAATTGCCGTTATACCGTTATTGTAGTACCAAAAAAATGACGAGCTGTCTTTCAACGATTGTTCAATTTGATGATTATAACTCGACGCAATTAATGGGTTGCGAATATTCCAAAAAAAGAGTTTAAAGCCATATTTCTCAAATAAATCATGAATCGTTTTTGGACGAACTAAAAAAGTATAAGATAAAAAAGGTGCATCAACTTTTAAAAAGTTTTTTTCAATATCCAACTGTTCAATTGCTAATGTGATTACTTCATTTTCTGGATTATAATCATATTCAAGTGGATTTTCTGGCTGAATTTGCTTGTAACGCATCTCAATAAAATCTCTTCTCAAACGCTCAATATCAATGATTTCTAAATCCGCATATTGCTTTTTAAACTGCTCTACATTCTCTGATACTGAGGGGTTCATTTGACAAAGCGTCAAATAAACAAACTTAACATATTCATTTGCCGCAAGATGTTGTTTGAGTTCCTCGTATTGCTTATTGAAATTTTCATTTTTACTTGAAAACTGTTTTTGACCTGAATAGACTAATTTAAAATCGTCCAAAGTGGCTTTAAAAGCTGTTGAATCTAATTTTTCAGTACAATTTTTCTTCGATTTCCATTTTGCTTGAATGACATAGACTATCTTCTTTCCGATATTATCAAAAGTTGAAAAAATAATATCACAAGATGTATCATCATCACCTTCTGTAATATTGAGATTGTAAATAGGTCTTTTGCCATAAAATTTCAAAAACCAAATCAAAAAAGCAAAAGACTTACGAGTCGAATCATCGCCTTTGTGCAAACGGACATCCTGTGGATTGTCTGCAATCACTTCGTTCAATTCATTGTCTAAGGCATCATAGAAATCAGTAAAAGTCATTTTTATAAATTTTGACAAAACTACTCAATCCATTCATTTTTTTCAAAAATACTGAGGGATATCTTTTGAATATCAATGACTTAGAAAAAATCTGTCGCAAAACGCACCGGCTTAAACTCCCTATATTCCTCTTCTTTGTCAAAAGAAGAACCGTTTGTTTTCGTATTTTTTTGATTGTCAATGATGATTTGATTAGTCAAATCGAAACGCATTTTACGCTCAATTTCTTCCAATTTTGAAGGCGCCAACATACCTGTACAAAGGCACATTTTGCGTTGTTTTTCTTGCAAAATAGCGTAATTCGGACAGCTTGCACAACCTTTCCAGAATTGGTCATCTTGCGTCAAATCGCTGAACGGAACGGGCATATAGCCGAGTTCGGTATTGATTTTCATCACTGGACCACTTGTTGTGATGCCAAAAACTTTTGCAGAAGGATATAAATCACGCGCCAAATTGAACGCTGCTTTTTTGATTTTACGTGCCAAACCATGTTTGCGGTAATCTGGGTCAACGATGAGACCCGAATTTGAGACATATTGCGCCGTACTCCATGATTCGACATAGCAAAAGCCAATCATGCGTAAATCGTCAAAAGCAATGACAGCATGACCCGAAGTGAGTTTCTTTTTGATATAATTTGGGTCGCGTTTGGCGATGCCTGTGCCACGTACTTTTGCAGATTCTTCGATCAAGTCGCAAATCGCTTGAGCGTATATTTCGTGAGATTCGTTGCCAATTTCGATGCGTAAATCCAGTTGAGTGCTATTTTGAGTCAATTCCATTTCTCAGAAAATGATTTTAATTGTTTGAAAATGAATAGGAAATGATAAAATTATTTGTCAAAAGATAAAGAAAACACCATGCCTAATTGTTTGCCATAGGAGACAGAGACCCCTCAGTAAGGTCACGTCTGTTTCAATAAATTTTGGATATTAAGGCTTAAGATATTTGTAAGCTTTCTGATGTGAAATGTATGACCTATAAGCCCCTACATTTAATATCAGAAATCAAATCATCTTGAAAGAATTGTACGGCGAAGTTCCTAGAACTCCTCATGCCGGGGAAAGAGTATTTTTACACGCACTTGCGTGGTGGAATACGGCTCGGTCGCAGCGGTCGGATTTGACGCTCGCAAGTTAAGGTAGGATAATATGACGTAGCCGTTTTAAACATGATGGAGCAAATGTAAGGACACTGACCCTATTCTGCAACAGTTCTGCCGAATAAAATTCGTTTTTTAACTTAATTTTAAAATTTAAGATAACAGACTTTACGATTTCTAAATATAATTCGGATATATTGTTATCAGTAATCTGATGCTCATTTTTATTATTGAACAAATCTTAAAGTTAGTTTGATTTTATTTACAAAACAATATTCGGACAAATTGCCAAATAACAATATCGAATTAAATGGCAAATTGGATGCTTAAACCGATGTTTGATATGCAAGTTTTAAAAAATGGTTCCGTAAATATGTCGTTGTTGTAGGCAACCTTACCGAAAGTTTCAACTTTCGGTAAGGTATTTAAGTAAGCCAAGGTTCTTTCTTTACAAAACACCTTTCGTCGAAGGCAAACGCATATTATTCACATCTCGCCGAATTGCCATTTTTATAGCCTTCGCAAACGTCTTGAAAATCGCTTCGATTTTATGATGCTCATTCGTTCCTTCCGCTTTGATATTGAGGTTGCAACGTGACGCATCGCTGAATGATTTGAAGAAATGGTAAAACATTTCCGTTGGCATTTCACCTATTTTTTCACGTTTGAAGTCTGCATCCCAAACCAACCATGGGCGACCACCAAAATCTAAGGCAACTTGACATAAACAGTCATCCATCGGCAAACAAAAGCCGTAGCGTTCAATGCCCAACTTTGAACCCAACGCCATATAATAGGCTTCACCCAACGCCAAAGCCGTGTCTTCAATCGTGTGGTGTTCGTCAATATGCAAATCGCCTTCGACATGAACGGTCAAATCGCTGCCTGAATGACGTGCCAATTGGTCGAGCATGTGGTCAAAAAAGCCCAAACCTGTTTTCATATCCGACTTGCCCGTACCATCGAGGTTTAGATAAATAGATATATCTGTCTCTTTTGTGGTACGTCGAACGGTTGCGGAACGGTCATTTAGTTTCAGAAATTCATAAATATCTTTCCAATGTTCCGTCACCAAAGCGCAGTCATTTTCAAGGTTTAACTCTTTGATTTTCAAATCATTATCAGACAAATAAATGCCTTTACAACCTAAGTTTTTGGCTAATTGAACATCGGTTACACGGTCGCCAATAACAAAAGAATTTGCCAAATCATAGCCCCCCCCAGCCCCCGAAGGGGGAGATAGGTATTTTGCCAACATACCCGTTCTCGGTTTACGAGTAGGTGCGTTTTCATGCTCAAACGTAGCGTCGAGGTGCACCTCGGCAAACGTAATACCTTCATTTTCAAAAGCTTTAAGCATTTTGTTTTGCGGTGGCAAGAAGTTTTCCCACGAATTGGCGGGCGTACCCAAACCATCTTGATTGGAAACAATGACCAATTCGTAATCCAATTCCTCCGCTATTTTACCCAAATACTTAAAAACGTGTGGATAAAATTCGAGTTTTTCGAGTGAGTCAATTTGGAAGTCAATCGGTGGTTCGATGATGAGCGTACCATCGCGGTCAATAAATAGGACTTTTTTCATTTTTATAAAAATTTGATAATCAATGGTAATTACATGATGGAATAATTGTTTGCAAAAAACCTTTTAGCTACCCCCTCAGTATTTCGCCCAAAATTAAGCGAATTGTGTAAAAAAGCTGTTCTTTACGTTTTTTTAAAAGCTACCTAATCACATTTACTTTGGCGGGACTGTATATCCATATTCCATTTTGCAGAAAGGCGTGTCACTACTGCAACTTCCATTTTTCGACTTCGCTACGGCTCAAAGACGAGATGCTCACCGCTATTTTGACAGAATTGGACTTGCAAAAAGACTACCTCAATGGCGCAACCATTGAAACGATTTATTTCGGTGGTGGCACTCCTTCAGTATTGACTGTCAATGATTTAAATATTTTATTTGAAAAAATAAATACGCATTTTACGGTTGCGGACAACCCTGAAATTACCCTTGAAGCCAATCCTGATGATTTAAGCCTTGATTATCTTCAAGCCCTAAAACAACATACGCCCATCAATCGCCTAAGCATTGGGATTCAGTCTTTTTCAGAAGAAGATTTGCGTTGGATGAATCGAGCGCACAATGCCATCGAAGCGAAAATGTGCATAGAATACGCTCAAGATATTGGTTTTGACAACTTAACGGTGGACTTGATTTATGGTTCTCCAACCACAAACGACCAGCAATGGCTCAACAATTTGCAAACAGTTTTTGATTACGATATTCCACATATTTCATGCTATGCTTTGACGGTGGAAGAAGGAACGGCTCTACATAGTTTTGTCAAAAATAAAAAGACCCCCTCAGTAAATGACGAGCATCAAGCCCGTCAATTTGAGATTTTGATGGATCAAATGCGTCGAAATGGCTATTTGCACTACGAAATATCGAATTTTGCACAGCCCGACCATTTTGCACGCCACAATTCTAACTATTGGCTCGGCGTACCTTATCTCGGCATTGGGCCGTCGGCACATTCATTCGATGGTCTGAATCGGCAGTGGAATGTGGCGCATAATCCCAACTATATCAAGCAATTACAGAACAATGAATTGCCATTTACGAAAGAAATCCTTACGCCTGAACAACGCTATAACGAGTATGTGATGACAACGCTACGCACACTTTGGGGCTGCGACCCCTCAGTCATTGGCAAACGTTTTGGTCAGAAGTTTTTAAAATATTTCAATCAAAAAATTGTCGAATTTGTTCAAAATCAAACAGTTACGACAGATGGTAAGAAATATTTTTTAACCGACAAAGGACGTTTGTTGGCAGATAGGATTGCAATGGAATTGTTTTTTGAATAAAATATAACACATAGCCTCATAGGACACATAGCTTATTGATAATCAGGCTTTTACAAAAAAATATGTGTTCTATGCGGCTATGTGTTATACAAAAAAATGAGATTAACATCGCAATCTTCTTACAAACTCCCATGACACGATTCCTACCGAAACCGCAATATTCAACGAGTGTTTTGTCCCAAATTGTGGTATTTCGACAACAAAATCAGCCATTTGCATAGCGATTTCAGAAACACCTTCTACTTCATTCCCAAAAATGAGGGCATATTTTTTATCTGAAATCCCCCCTAAATCTATATCATTTAAAAAAACAGAAGTCTCAGCTTGTTCAACAGCGACCAAAATATACCCCTCAGTATGAAGGGCTTCCAAAGCCTCTTTTGTCTCAGAAAAATGTCGCCATGCGACGGATTCTGTTGAACCCAAAGCCGTTTTCATAATCTCACGATGTGGTGGTTGTGCTGTAAAACCGCATAAAACGACTTCTTCACAACCAAAAGCATCAGCCGTTCTGAATGCTGAACCTACGTTGAGGGCAGAGCGCACATCGTCCAAAACGAAGACCAAAGGCGTTTTTTCAGCTTCTTTAAAATCCTCAACTGTTGGGCGGTTGAGTTCATCCATTTTTAGTTTTTTCACGCGTTTTATTGTATTTTTCCTTTCAAAATAACGTTTTCTATCCAATTTGAGCCAAAGGCATACGGCAAATAAGCCACCGAAGGCACGGGTTTAGTAATGATACAATTGCCCATTTTTCCAACCGCAAAGCTACCAAAATCATCGCTCATTTCTAAAGCGGCAGCACCGTTTAATGTCGCCGCATTAATCGCTTCATTTGGAGTCATCCGCAGGCGGATACACGCCAAACTGATGACAAACGGCATAGATACTGAGGGGGTCGTTCCCGGATTAAAATCGGTTGCAAGGGCAACCGTTACACCTGCATCTATCAGTTTTCGAGCAGGAGGGGTATGGGTATCGTTTAGAAAAAAAGGTGCGGTCGGTAAAAGTGTCGCAATGGTATTTGAATTTTTTAATACTTCAATTTCATCATCATTTAAAACTTCAAGGTGGTCAACTGAAACAGCATTGTGTTTTACTGCTGTTTCGATGCCGCCCATTGAATTAAATTGGTTGGTATGAATTTTTGGTTTCAAACCAAATTTTGCAGCGGCTGTCAAAATGCGGTCAGTCTCTTCGCTTGAAAATGCGATTTTTTCACAAAAAACATCGACATAATCAGCCAAACCTTCGTAGGCAATTTTAGGCAGCATTTCATTGATTATCAATGAAATATAAGCGTTTCGATTGTTTTTAAATTCCGTTGGAACAGCATGTGCGCCCAAAAAAGACGCTTTTATTTCTACATCAGAAACGGCTTTCAATCGTCGTATAACCCGCAACATTTTCAACTCACTCTCAACCGTTAAGCCATAACCACTTTTGATTTCAAGGCAACCCGTACCGAGATGTCGGGCTTCATCAAGACGTAAAAGACTGCGTTCAAACAACTCGTCCTCAGACATCATTTGTAAACGACGTACTGAATTGAGTATGCCGCCGCCACGTGCCGCAATGTCTTCATAAGGAATACCTTGAATCCTCATCTCAAATTCTTCTTCTCGTGTGGCTGCAAAAACCAAATGCGTGTGGCTGTCGCACCAAGCGGGTAGCACAATGCGGCCGGTTGCGTCTATGATTTTATCGGAACGTTCAGGGCAATCGATCATTGCACCAAATTGCTTAATGCGTTGATTTTCAATAAGAAGGAACGCATTTTCAATAGTTGGCAAATGAGACAATTCCGCACCGAGAAGCCTCGATTTACTGAGGGGGTGTGTGCCAATGAGAAGACTGATATTTTTTATAAGGAGTGAAGGCATTGTTTACTTTTTGAATATTAATTTACAAAGTTAGTTTTTACCTTCTTAATAACGCTGTTAGGGGAATCAAAAAAAAGGCATAATCCATTGTGAATCATGCCTTTTTATCCGTTTTTTATGCCGTTACAATTTTTTTATCTTCACCTCTACTCGCCGATTAAGCAAATCTTCTTCTGGTTTGCAGCCACCCGCCACACAATCTTTCAATGGTCGAATACGTCCATAACCATGTGGCACGAGGCGTTTTTCTTTGATGCCTTTCGATTTTAGGTAAGCGACAAGCTCCTCAGCCCTTTTGGTTGAGATGAGTTTTGCCATTTTATCGGTCTCAATGACCCCCTCAGTATGAACACATATTTCGACGACTAATTTGCGGTTTTTCTTCAAAAATGCCGCTAAATTGTCCAATTCATCTGTCATTTCAGGCGGAATACCCATTTCTGATTGCGTTCTGTAACGCATATTTTCAGCCAAAAAAGACTTGTTTGGGCGCATTTTATCGTTGTCGAGCAACTTTTGCATGACATCAAGATATGTCTTTGGGGCGGTATCTTCCTCAACTTCTGAATCCGTTTTCTTTGATTTATTTGTCTTTTTACTTGAACTTGATGATACTTTTTTTACCGTTTTTTTAGGACTTAACGAAGTATTATGACTGCGGGTTTCTGCAATCGTTTCTTGATTGTTATTTATTGTTTTAGGTTTTTCAAAAGACATTTTAGAGCTATTGTCTGCTAATAATGTCTCTTTGCCAGCCTTCGATGTATCTTTATTGACAGTAAAAATCTTATTATCAGGCACAAAACCTGACATCATTTTGAAAAGAAAAATATCGTCACCTCGTCCTCCACGCATCGAAGTAAAAGCACCACTCATACCATCATTGTCAAAACAAATCGAAATATCATCGTAAGGGCTGTTGATTGGCGAACCGACATTAACAGGCGTTTGCCATTCATGTGCATCTGTCGAGTCTTGTTGCGTTACAAAAATATCGTAGCCGCCATAACTCGGATGCCCTTTTGAGCAAAAATAGAGTTTACCATCGGGGGCAGCATAAGGGAAACCCTCATTAGCAGCAGTATTGACCTTTTTTCCTAAGTTTTCGGCTTTCGTCCAACCCTTTTTGGTTTTTGTCACCATATATATGTCCAAGCCGCCAAATCCGTCGCTTCTTTCTGCTGAATAAAAAAGACGTTTGCCATCGGGTGAAATGGAGGGATAGACATAGTTGTTTTCCGCCGTACAAAAAGACAGCATTTCAATATTATGAAATGAATAACCATCTCCTACTTCAGCAGAGAAAATCTGCATATTATACGTGCCATTACGTCCTGGTTTGCTGCCATTCCGACAAAAATAAGCACGTTTACCATCGGCTGTAAAAGAGATATTGGAAGTATTTCGGTTGATTTCGGTCAGTTTTCCAGAAATCTCACGCGGTTCAGCGAATGAGGTATCACCTGTTCTTTCGGCATAATAAACCGTGACATAATCACGACCCGTAGTAGGGTTTTTTTCTTTCAAAATATTGAATCCTGGATGGCGGTCGGAAGCAAACGCAATGCCTTTGCGGTACATAATAGGCGCATTGTCGTCGCCGTCAGAGTTTTTTGAGAACTGATAAACCTCGACATCTTTATATATCGGTTTCAACTTTTTTACCTTATCCACATTGTCGAGCAACAATTTACCCCGTTCGTTTTCTGGTTGTAGCTTGTTATATTTTTTAAAATAAAATTTCGCTTCGTCGTACTGCCCCAACATCATCAACGTTTCGCCATAGTGCAAAAAGTCGTCAGGACGTGCGTTGTCGTCTTCAACAATATCCGCCAAAAGGGGTGCAGCCTTTTCAGGGCGGCTCAAAATGCGGTAGCAATTCGCTAATTTGGTTTTAGCGGCCGTGTTATTAGATTTTTTAGCAAGGAAGGCTTCGTAGATAGGTATCGCTTCGGCATATCCGCCGTTTTTGAACAATTCGTTGGCACGGTCGAGGTTTTGACCCCTCAGTAGCGTCGTCAAAAAAGTGAGACAAATGAGTATCCTCAATTTAAATACTATCATTTTACCATTTTCAGTTTAAATCGTGTCGTAATTTTGGTTAGAATTTTATACAAATTTTGTAACTTTAATGTCTTATTCGACAAAATAGGTGTTACATCTTCTAAGTTGCTACGTCCAAAAGTCGTGCTAAGTTCATCGTTCTAAGACATAATGACTGTTAATAAACGTCTTTTTTATGTATTTTAGGACAAATGTAAACTTAATACGCTCATTTTTTTAAACAACAATATTTTCAAATCATCAAATACTGTATTTATGAAAACTGTAAATTTCTTAGTTATAGCTTGTTTCGTGGCTTTTTTAGCCCCCTCAGTATCCATTGCTCAAATAACACCAAAAGGTGTTGAAGGAACAAATTCGGTGGCGGCACCTGCTACAATTTCGCTCGTTCGTGAAGGCGAACGCCCTATGAGCCAAGGGAGTAAAAATTCATTGACGATTGACATACCCAATACTTCCGCAAAATTCGCAGAAAAATTGTGGAAAGATTACGTCAAACAATATAAAGGTGACACGAAAAGAGACCGAAAAACCGATGAATGGTTCACCGACAATGCCACAATTGGCAGCATCGGCGGTGCAAATACGGTTGATTTATACGCAAAATTTACAGAAAGTAATGATGCCACGACGCTCGGTATGTGGATTGACCTCGGCGGTGCTTATGTCGGTTCAAAAGAATATACGGATAAATATGCGGCAGCAGAAAAAATTATGACCGATTTCGCTTTGACTGTTCAGCGTGAGCAAACTAAAATTCAGCTTGAAGACCAAAACGATGTGTTGAAAAAACTCGAAAGACAACAGCGCAATCTTGAAAAAGACAATCAAAACTTGCATGACGACATCGAAAATTGGAAAAAAAGAATCACTAAAGCCGAAGCGGATATTGAAACCAATTTAAAAAACCAAGAAGATGCGAAGCAAAAAATTGAAACGCAAAAGAAATTGGTTGAAGACGTTCAAAAGAAATTGAACTCAATGAATTGATTTTTGATTGACCACTGATTGGACTGATGCGACTGATTTTCTCTGATTTTTCTTAGTTTCTTACAGAATGACAAAAGAAAAATCAGAGAAAATCAGTCGCATCAGTCCAATCAGTGGTCAATCAAAAATCAATTCATTGAGTTCAATTTCTTTTGAACGTCTTCAACCAATTTCTTTTGCGTTTCAATTTTT
>JANLQI010000041.1:0-2340 GCA_031367705.1 Saprospiraceae bacterium
ACTTCATCAACAATATGACACATGAATTTAAAACACCGATTGCCACCATTTCATTGGCTTCCGATTCCATCATCAACCCCTCAGTAATCGGCAACCCCGATAAGGTCAAACGTTTCGCACACATCATCAGTCAAGAGAACAAACGGATGCACGGACAAGTCGAAAAAGTGCTGCAGATGGCGCTTGTGGAACGTGGAAGTATTAAACTAAACTTTACAGATGTCAATATCCATCAAGTTATCGAACAAGCCGTTGGCAACATGGCTCTGCAAGTGGAGCGAAAAGAAGGCTCTATTTCAGCGCAACTCAATGCCGAAAAATATTATGTCGAAGGTGATTTGAACCATATCTCAAACGTCATAAACAACCTGTTGGACAATGCCAATAAGTATTCACCTGAAAATCCCGACATCACTGTTTCGACGGTTAATAAATCAAATGGCATCGAAATTACAGTTTCAGACAAAGGTATTGGCATGACAAAAGAAGCCAAAAAACGTATTTTCGAAAAATTCTACCGCGTCCATACGGGCAACTTACACGATGTCAAAGGCTTCGGTTTGGGACTTGCCTACGTCAAAGCGATGGTTACAGCTCACAAAGGTTCTGTTGATGTCAAATCGGAATTGGGCAAAGGTTCGAGTTTTATTCTACTCTTTCCTTTTAAAGTTGGGCAAGCTATTGAGGAGGAATATTAAAACACCATCCCCTTTTATATACTTGAAAATCAATATTTTAGGCAATTTATACTGAGGGGGTTAAGTTGGGCGCAATTTTGTATAACTCTACTTGAATTTTTTCTGCAACTTCTGAAATCGTTCCGCTACCGTCTATTTCAATGATGTTTTCATCGCGTGATGTCCTCAAAAAAGCAATCGCATTAAGATATTTTTGTCTTGACTCATCGAGGTTCGCTTCAAACAACTCTTCGGGTTGGTTGCGTATTTTCATACGCTCATAACACACCTTACTGTCCACATTGATAAAGAAAATGACATCTGGTTTGATGGCATATTCATTGTACAACATTATCTTTTCAAAAGGAAAATCAGGACGGCTTTGATACACGAGCGACGACAAATAATACCTATCCGAAATGACAATATGCCCCTCCCCTTCCAACCACGGACGAATCAACCGATGACAATGGTCTAAACGATTCGTCGCATAAGCCAATGGCAAAACGCTGGGTGCATCATGCGGTATTTTTTTCGTCAATACTTCTCTGATAAACAGACCGCCGCACATATCGTTATTGGGTTCATAAGTCAATTTGACACTGCCTTTACTGAGGGGGTCAAGTGCTGCTGCCAATTCTTTTGAGGCGGATGATTTGCCCGAACCGTCGAGACCTTCGATGACGATGAAAAGGAATTTTTTGTTAGTCATACTTAATTTGATATAGGTTTTAAAGGCATAAAAGTAAACTAAAACATCATTATTGGGAACTTTACACTCAGTAAAAATCAAAACACCGACATCAAAGAGCAATCAATTGTTGGAGTTTTTGCATCTTTTTATTTTCAATTTTAAGCCTTACAGGCACAGGACCTGAGTAAAACTGAAATACCATACTGGAATTTCGTTTCAAAGACTCAATCATTTGCTCTGAAAAAGCCACTTTAAACTTATCATTTATCCAATGCACTGTCTCGGAAGACATGACCGTTTTAGTGCCTGTACTATCTGAAACTGTAGTTGTAGAATTATTTTCGCCCGATTTCAATTCGGATTGCATACTTTTAGTTTCCAACTCAAATTTGTTTTCACCTATCTTCAAGAACCCTTTTTTGTCAATATCAAAAGTTGTCGTGCCTCTTGTAAAGACAAAATAAACATTAAAATCAGCAGATTTTGAAGCATTTACCTCTTTTTCATAGGTCAAATATGCTGCACCAACAGGAGAACGCCGGCCTTCGGGAGCTACTGTTTGTTGCAAAATGTGTTTAGTTGTGCCTTTAAATTCATCTGGATAAGTTCTTATAACATTAGAATATCTACTACAAGATATTATTAAAATAAAAACCAAAAGGAATGGAAATTTAGTGTAATGAAATGATTTCATACTCGTTGTTTTCAATTAAAAATGAATAAAAAAAGATTATTTTCGAAACGAAATTAGACTAATTATCAGCAACTCATGTTTGTTTAACAAGACTTTAACACCCCTTGTTTTCGTAATAAAAACAAAAGCCGATACCCCTCAGTATATCGGCTTTTTTTTCCTCATTATTACGTAAGTAAATTTGGGTCGTTTTATGATGAAAGAGGTTGTTCTACCGCCGCTTGCTTTTTAAGCCTTTCTTTCAAAACCATTTTTACGAGGTCGTCGTAGTCTTC
>JANLQI010000101.1:0-34426 GCA_031367705.1 Saprospiraceae bacterium
CGAATGATATTGTCATTCATCGTCACGCGTGGGTTCGGGTCACACACATCGGTCGCTGTGATTAATGTACCGATTGGCAATGTTTCGTCACAACGTAAGGTGATGTTTGCTGGAACATTACTTAAAATTGGTGCAGTATTATCACCAACAGAAACCTCTTGTGTTGCTCTCCTTGAATTACCGCAAGCGTCCGTTGCTGTCCATGTGCGAATCAATTTATAACTGCCAACACATAAACCGTTTTGACGTAACTCATTGAATGTCAATCTTGGACTCGCATCGCAAGCATCTGTTACTGAGGGGTTCGTTGCAGATGGTACTGTACCACCACAATTAACCGTTACACTCGCTGGGACATTGCTGAATATCGGTGCTTCATTATCATTAACAGAAATCGTTTGGCTCGCTGTTGCTGAGTTTCCACATGCATCTGTCGCCGTCCAAATCCTTGTAATTGTATAGTTATTTGCACAAATACCATTGGTACGCACATCATTGCTTGTTATACGAACATTTGAATCGCATATATCTGTCGCTACAATCGTTGCAGGAGTAGGTAATGGGTCACTACAATTAATCGTAATATTTGTAGGAATACCTGATAAAACAGGTACTGTCGTGTCTTGGACATTGATGACTTGACTTGCCGTGCTTGTGTTGCCACAATTATCTGTCGCTGTCCATGTACGCGTTAAGACGTAACTGTCTGGGCATGAACCGTTTGTGCGGATTTCGTTCATTACAACATTGACCGAAGCATCGCAATTATCGGTCGCTGATACTGAGGGGGCTGCTGGAATGGTTGAACATTCAACCGTTGTGTTGCCTGGCACATTCACTAAACTTGGAAGCGTTGTATCTTCAACGTTCAATACTTGCGTCCGTGTCGTAACGTTGCCACAAGCATCTGTTGCTGTCCATCTTCTTGTTAAGGTATAATTGCCTGAACAACTGCCATTTGTACGTACTTCATTGAATACCAATAAAATAGATGCATCACAAACATCTGTTACTGAGGGTGTCGCTGCAATAGGAACGGCTGAACATGTGACTGTTGTATCGTTTGGAACACCTGTAATAACAGGGTTTTGTGTATCGTGTATTGTTAAGGTAGCAGTCTTAGTTGTGAAATTACCACAATCATCGGTCGCTGTGAATGTGACTGTTGCTGTGCCAACTGTACCGCAGGTTGTGGTCGTTAAGACTGTGTAATTATTTGACCAAACAACATTGCTACAGACATCATTTGCGGTTGCGCCGCCTTGATTGTTGAGCCATGTTTGAATATCGGCTGTGTTACCAGAGCCATTACATTCAATGATTGTGTCAACTGGATTGACGGCAAAAGTCGGTGGAATAGTGTCTATAATGCGGAAAATGGCAGAAGTCGTTGAACTTTTACCACATGAGTCTGTAACCGTAAATGTGACTGTTGCCCTGCCTGTTTGCCCACATTCATCGGTTAATATTGTGAAATCGTTTGACCATGTTAGGGTTGATGTGGCATTGTCCGTAGCGGTTGCGCCAGCGTGATTACTGAGCCATGCGTTTAAGGCTGCCACATTGCCTGCACCATCGCATTGAACACTTGTATCACGGGCAGACGTGAGGAAAGTTGGTGCCGTTACATCTTTGAAACCTGCATCAATATCGTTGTTGATTTGGTTTGAAACGATGGTAATCGAATCCGTTTTACCTGTTCCATCAATATCGCTGTCAAGGGTTTCGTCGCCACCGACATCTTTTGTGGTGTATGCCAAACCCGTTGGCGTAGTTGGGAAACCAAAAGTAACGACATAGCGACCTGGAACGACATTATTAAAGGTATAAAGACCCGCAGCATCGGTTGTTGTATTCCGATTGACGCTTACACCCGCACCATCTTTACCCGTCAATGTGACAGAAACATTTGTCAAAGGCTGTTCGCCAGAATCTTGTATGCCGTTTTCATTGCAATCAAGCCACGCGTAATCGCCAATTGTTGCGAGGCGATAATAACCAGCATCAATGGATGTATTGACTTCACTTTGGGCTAAAATTACTGAGGGGGCAGTTCCTTTAATGATATCGGCATCAGAATTCAATAAATTGCTGCCGATATTTGGAACGGTTGTTTCGTAACCACTTGGTTTCGTAAAAGTTACGACATAAGTGCCTGGTGTGAGGTCAGTCAACTTATAAAGACCCGACCCATCGGTCGTTGTTGTCTTTGAAACGAGGGCGAGGTCAACTGTTATTCCCGTTAAAGCCACCACTACCCCACCTATGCTTGGTTCACCTAACTCTTGAATACCGTTTGCGTTGAGGTCTTCCCAAACGTAGTTGCCAATTTCACCATTACATTGGTCAACGGTAATTTTTATGCCTTCAGATGTTGTTTGGCAGCCGCTGCCTTGTGTGACGACAAGCCTAAAATATGTCGTTGTTGTTAAACTTGTTGTTGTAAAATTAGGGTTATTTGCCCCTGAAATATCCGCCCAAACAAGGCTGTCGCTGCTTGATTGCCATTGGTACAGCGTTGTACCCGTGCCGCCTGTGATGGTTGAATTAAAATTGACCGTTTCACTTGTACATATTAATGAGTCGTTGGAAACAATGGCTACAATAGGGTCGTCAACAATGACGGCATTGACGATGTCGGAAGTATCAAAACCGCAACCATTGCCCGTTGCCGTGACGATGATGCGGTAGTAGGTTGTACCAACTGTTGTACTGAGGGGGGTGTAAGTTGTGGTTGTTGCACCAACAATATCTGTCCAGCCAGAAGTACCATTTGCGCTTGATTGCCATTGATAATCAAGTGTCGGTGTGCCGCCTGTTGCGGTTATACTGAGGGGTAAATTACCACCGAGACATTCGATGATAGAGATGGGTTGAAGGGTAATTAATGGGTTTTGAACGACTACTACGGTTTGTGAATTAGAAAAAGCGGTATCACAACCGATGCCGTCGCAGATTCTGAGTAGTCTGTAATGAGTTGTTTGGGTTAAAGAAGGTGTTGTATAAGTGGGTGAATTTGAACTAATTATGTTATTCCAGACGATACCAGTTGGACTGTCTTGCCATTGGAAATGACAAGTGCCTGTACCTGCACTCGTAATGTTTGAATTGAGCGTAGCGATACCGCCAGAGCAAATCGTTGTTGCACCAGAAATGATAATAGTAGGGTCGCTGACAACTGTAATGTCAACTGAATTGGAAATAGAGCACTCCGTTTGCCCCCTCAGTATCGTAGCCGAAACTGATAGAAAAAGGAGGGTAAAGAGTGTCGTTTTTCTCAAAAGTATAAATATATTCATGGTGAATACGATTTGCTTAAATGGTTTCAGCGTGTTTCAAAGCAGGGAGGCTATGTTAGAAAAACACGTTGCGTATATTTTCTCATTATTGTTATTGGTTATTAGGAATTGGTTATTGGTCAATCGAAAACCAATAACCAATCCCTAATAACCAATTCCTAATTACAACATCCGTTACCGTTACAAGTAAATGTTGCGCGATATTTTGTATTCGCCCCGAGTGGCGGCGTAGTATATGTATTACTTATTGCACCAGATATTGGTCCCCATGTAGAACCACCATCTGTTGAGTCTTGCCATTGAATACCACAAGTACCTGTACCACCTGTTGGTGTTGCGTTCAAAGTCAATACTGCACCGATACAAACAGTTTGATTTGGTGTTGTAACAGCGACTGTAGGTTTAGCGACAATGACAACAGTTGCCGTATTCGATGTTTGTGGTCCACAACCATTACCCGTAGAAGATGCCACTACGCGGTAGTAGAGTGTGCCGGCGGCTGTACTTGGCGGCGTATAAGTTACAGAATTCGTTGCACCTGGAGCTGCACTCCAACCACCTGAACCTGTTGCGCTTTGTTCCCAAGAATAAGTTGTACCAATACCGCCTGTCGTTGCCACAGAAAGGGCAATTGTGCCATCAAGGCATTCAGTAATATTTTGTGGATGTGTTGTAATGACGATATTTGGTGTGACAACCACTTGCGCATTACTTGATGTCACTGAACTACAACCATTGCCTGTTGCACTGGCTATGACGCGGTAATACATTGTTCCAGCCGTTGCACTTGGCGGCGTATAAGTTGCCGAGTTTGTACCGCCTGTTGCTGCACTCCAACCACCAGAACCTGTGGCACTTTGTTCCCAACTGTATGAAACTGTACCAGTGCCTGTACCGCTTGTCAAGACAACATTCATAGATAGCGTACCACCAACACACTCTGTAATGTTTTGTGGTTGTGTCTGTACTGTCAAGTTAGGTATGATAGTAACTTGTGCATTGCTTGATGTCACTGAACTACAACCGTTTCCTGTTGCACTGGCTGTTACACGATAATACATCGTTCCAGCCGAAGCACTTGGCGGTGTATAGGTAGCTGAGTTTGTGCCACCTGTTGCTGCTGACCAACCGCCAGAACCAGAGGCACTTTGTTCCCATGAGTACGATACTGTTCCCGTACCTGTACCGCTTGACAATACAACACTCATAGAGGTCGTACCACCCACACACTCTGTAATCGGTTGTGGCTGCGTTTGGACTGTCAAATTTGGTATAATGGTAACCTGTGCATTACTCGAAGTCACTGAGCTACAACCATTTCCTGTTGCACTCGCTATAACACGATAATACATTGTTCCTGAAGTCGCACTTGGTGGTGTATAGGTCGCCGAGTTTGTGCTACCAGTCGCTGCAATCCAGCCTGTTGAACCATTCGCGCTTTGTTCCCATGAGTAAGATATTGTTCCTGTACCTGTACCGCTTGTTAAAACAACACTCATTGACGTTGTACCACCCACACACTCTGTAATGGGTTGCGGTTGGGTCTGTACTGTCAAGTTAGGCATGATGGTGACCTGTGCATTACTTGATGTCACCGAAGTACAACCATTTCCTGTCGCACTTGCAGTAACGCGATAGTACATCGTTCCTGCCGTAGCACTTGGTGGTGTATAGGTCGCTGAGTTCGTTCCGCCAGTCGCCGCACTCCAACCACCTGAACCTGTTGCACTTTGCTCCCAAGTATATGAAATTGTACCCGTACCTGAACCGCCTGTTAAAACAACACTCATTGAAGTTGTACCTCCCACACACTCCGTTATCGGTTGTGGTTGCGTTTGGACGGTCATGTTCGGAACAACCGTCAAGGCTTGTGTATTGGAAGTTGCAAAATCGCAATCAAGTCCCGTACAAGTATAAGTTGTACGATAATACGTTGTTGTTGTCAAAAAGACTGGCGCATAAGTCGTCGCATTCGCACCTGATATGTTCGCCCATCCAGTACTGCCATTAGCACTCGACTGCCATTGAATCGTACATGTACCCGTGCCACCTACTGGTGTTGCGGTTAGCGTTGCCGTGCCACCCGAACAGATGGTTGCCGCACCAGTGATGCTAATTGTGGGGTCATTGACAACCGTTATGGAAACTTCATTTGAGATAGAACACTGAGCATAAGTTTCACTCAAAAATGATAGGGATAAAAAAAGCCCGAAAGCAATTTTTTTAAAAATGTTAAATTGGTTCATGTACGAGTATGTTAATTTCTAAAATTATTTGTCTAAAATAAGGATTCAAAAAACCAAAGAACGAAGTTCTATAACAAGACAAAAATCTTTCCAAACTATAATAAGGTGTTCATTTGCAAAAAAAACACTAAAAAATAATACACTGAATGTCAAATTGAATGATGTGCTGAGCTTGAAATTTATTCAAAAAGCAAGGAAATGGATGAGAAATTTGTAAAACAATAGACAGTTTTATACAAACCTCTTTTATTTAAAAATAATAGGCAAAGTCACGAAAAACTACCCTACTTTTCATTCAGCAACTATACCTTATCGTGACAGTTCATACCCCCTCAGTATATGAAACATCAGACTATGTTCATACACCCAAATAGGTTTAGTTTTTCTATTGAATTTTTAAATAAAGGAATAGTAACAAGTATAATTCAATCAAATTGAAGGAGATAGGAATGATAATTTAATTAGTAGGTCAACACAGTATGTAGAATATTTAGGGATTCAAACTTAATGAATTTCGATAAAAGTTGACGCATTTCCGCCCGAGACGTAATATCTACCGATTTAGGCTAAAAATTAGGGTTTTCTGATAAAAAACAAATGCGCCACATCGGGTGTTTGAAACTTATCGGGCATCAATTTTTGTTTAGCAAACCGATAAGGAGGGTTCAATCTCTAAAAAGTATTTTGTAGCTAAAAATTAATCTGAATCGCAAAAACACGGTCAGCATCTCGGTCAAAACTCAATACTAATTGCGGATCGACCTTGCCGCCTTGCCAAATCGGGCGCATTTCATCATCACTGATAAGAACCAATTTTACGGGTTTACCATTGGCCGCTTCCAAATCTTTGAGGGTTGAACCGATGTGAATGCCTTCGGGCGTTTGAAATTTGCCTTTTCTAACCATCAGACTTTCTATTTTTTTGAACTTTTGCCCTTTTTTCCAAGCAATTTCTATCTCATTGTTTGAATTTGGAAAAATGACTGTTTGTACCAAACCCCTGTCTATATGCACGACGTTGGAATCGCCATAAATGCGTTTCAAATCCGCTTCTGTGGTCGCAGGCGTTATGTCACCAAATTGTCTTTGAGGTACAATGGTGTAGTTTTGAAGCACCCTATCTTCAATAGGTGTGACGACTGCATTTGAATTTAAGGCTGAATCTGTCGAAACGGCCCCCTCAGTATTTTGTGTGTTTTGCGGTGCATTTGTACACGCCGCCATTAATACGAGTGAAAACAGTAGGTATTTATATCTGTAAATCATTGATTATCAAATTTTTATTAGAAAAATGGTAATTACTTTATTGACACGAATTGCACGAATTACACGAATGATTTTCATGACATTTTAATTCGTGTAATTTGTGCAATTCGTGTCTGACCTAAGTGGAAACGAAAAATTAAACTTTATGGGTTATTCTTCTGTAAAAACGAATTTGAATGCCCCCTCAGTATAAAAGCCTTTTTTAGATGGTCATACCTTAATGTAAATCCCTTTTTTATCCATAAAAAAACCAACAAGCCAACAGACAAGCATGAAAGCAATTGCAAAAATAAGCGAACCCATTTTACCGCCAATGGGTTGAAAAAAAGTTTGGTAAGTCCATTTAAAATATGTCTGGTCATAAGTTACACGTGAAAATTTCAAGGAAATGGCTAATATTTCAGATAAAAGATAGATAAACAAGGCATTTTTGCCAAAAATGGTAAAGAAAGATGTTCCAGTTTTAATATTTTTAAAATCAATCATGTAGATAATAGCCGCAAGAATGAAACAATCTAAACCAATGGTATAGGTTACAAATGAACTTGTCCACAATTTTTTATTGATGGGTAAAATCCAATTCCAGGCTTCGCTAAAAAGTACCAATCCGAAACCCACCAAGAGTAGTTTTGCCAAACCTTCATACGTTTTGCCTTTGTCGATGATGAATTGTCCTGCTAAATAACCCGCCAAGACATTGACGACGGTGGGTAAAGTACTCAACAAGCCTTCTGGGTCGAAGGGCAGCCCTTGCATCGTATATAAATGTCGGTCGCCAAATAGAAAATGATCGACATGAACGACGATATTGCCTTGCATACTGAGGGGGTCGGTTGGGTCGCCTAAAAGCATTAACATCAACCAATAAATGCCTAAAATACCAAGGGAAAGTAGCACCAATGAGGGCATTCTGCGCGGTTGTTGTATCTTGTTTTGAATAAAATAAACCAATAGAGAAGCCGCAAAATACGCTAAAGCAATGCGTTGAAGCACACCTAAAATGCGTGTTTCAGAAATAGATTTGCCGACGAGTTGCCCAGTTTCATCCCATTTCATAAACGGAAACCAATACATCAAAAAACCTAAAAGGAAGATAATAACACTCCGTTTTCCGATTTTTAAAACAAAATCAAGCGGCGTTAGTTTGTGCAATTTGGGCATGACAAACGCCATAGCATTGCCAACGGCAAAAAGAAAGGAAGGGAAAACCAAGTCGGTTGGTGTGAAACCATGCCAATCGGCATGAATTAAAGGCGCAAAACGCATGGTTTTATCTCCAGCAGTATTAACGATAATCATAAAGCAAACGGTCAAGCCTCGGAACACATCTAAGGCTAAAAAGCGGTTTTGAAGTGGTTTCATTCGACAAAATTATATTTAGTACATATTCTAAATCTCGAAATATAATATTTATTTTTTCTCAAAATTATGAATATAATTCGCAAAAAAACATGCAGCCTATATATTTTTTATAATTTAGCCTTGAAATTTTTAGACTCACTAATCACGTATGAAAAATAATCTTTGGTCACGCCGCCATGTTCTGAAAACAATGGCTACTTCACTCGGTGTTCCATTTCTACCGTATGCCTCTTTTGCGACAAATGATGCAGATGAGCCTTTACATATTCCGTCCATAAAACCCGTTGACAAACCCATAACGGCTATTGTTTTGGGAGCAGGTAACAGAGGGAGTGTCTATGGCGGTTTCTCCCTTGCCTATCCTGACCAAATTGATATGGTGGGCGTTGCCGAACCAATTCCAATTCGTCGTGAAAGGTTTTCGACAAAACATAACATCGCGCCAGAAAATCAGTTTTTGACGTGGGAAGATGTCTTTAAAAAGCCCAAATTTGCGGATGCCATTATCATTTCAACACCCGACCGCTTGCATTATGGCCCTTGTATGCAAGCCCTCAGTATGGGCTACGATGTGTTGTTAGAAAAGCCTATTTCGCCTTCAGAACAGGAATGTCGCAACATTTTAAAACGTGTGAAAGAAACGGGACGAATTGTTGCCGTTTGTCATGTGTTGCGCTATGCGCCTTATTTTATTAAACTCAAAGAAGTGATGCAATCGGGAAGTCTGGGTGAAATCGTTAGTATTCAACATTTCGAACCGATTGAACATGCACACATGAGCCACTCGTATGTACGTGGGAATTGGCATAATTCGAAGGAAACGACACCTATAATATTAGCCAAATCGTGCCACGACCTTGATATTTTGCGTTGGATGATTGGCAAACCTTGTGAAAGCATTTCTGCTTATGGTCAATTGACTTGGTTTAAAAAAGAAAACGCGCCGAAGGGCAGTACAGCCCGTTGTACTGACGGGTGCGCAGTAGAGAAAACTTGCCCGTATTCTGCAATTCGGATTTACCATGAACAACGGCAGCGTGTGCGTGTTTTTGACTTGCCCGAAGACCCTGCAAAACAAGGGGATGCGATTATTGAAGCCTTAAAAACTACCGATTATGGTCGTTGTGTTTACCAAATGGACAATGACCAACCTGACCACTACGTGACTTCGATGGTGTTTGAAGGTGGTGTTACAGCCAATTTTTCGATGGAAGCTTTTACCCCTTTTGCTGGTCGGCGCACCCGCGTCATGGGCAGCATGGGTTTTATTGAAGGCGATATGGACACCTTTACTTTGTATGATTTCAAAACAGGTAAATCCGAAAAAGTAGATGTCAATGTCGTGGACGTGGACGGTTATCAAAAATCGGGACATGGCGGCGGTGATTGGCATTTGGTTTCTGATTTTGTTCAAGCCGTTTCTAAAAAAGATGCTTCCTTATTGACTTCTACGATTGACCAATCTATTGAAAGTCATGTCATGTGTTTCAAGGCGGAAACAAGCCGTTTGAAACGGAAAATGATGAAAGTAAACGTATAATACTGAGGGGGCATCAAACCACAAAAATTGTCACAAAAAGAAATTTATTTTACTGCGTTCTCTACACCACACTACAGACTTACGGAAGACATGAATGACTGTCTTTACCCATTTATTAATTGTATTTAAGTTTTCAATTCTCTTAAGCAGATATACTGAGGGGTATAAATCAACGCATTTTTTACATAATAAAACTAATCATTAATTAAAACTAAACTTAAAATGGAGAAAATGAAAAACATTTCTATGTTTAAAAAAGCACTTCTGCCTTTGTTTTTTCTTTTAATAACGTTCTCAACAGCGTTTGCACAAAAGAAAATAACAGGCACTATTACTGACGGGGGCGACAATACAGGCTTGCCCGGCGCAACGGTCTCTATCAAAGGCACAACA
Organism: Saprospiraceae bacterium; assembly: GCA_031367705.1. Lineage (GTDB taxonomy): Bacteria > Bacteroidota > Bacteroidia > Chitinophagales > Saprospiraceae > JAAFJT01. The sequence continues at coordinate 10,107 of JANLQI010000101.1, forward strand.
AATGGTGTTGTGACGGATATTGATGGCAAATTTGCTTTGGATGTGCCTTCGGGTGCGACACTTCTCATTTCATCCGTCGGTTACATGACTCAAGAGATTGCAGTGGGTGATAACACGACATTTAATGTGAAAATGCGGGTGGATTCTAAAACGCTCGACGAAGTCGTCGTTACGGGTTATGGTACTCAGTCAAAACGAGACATTACGGGAGCCGTGGCGACTTTGGATTCTAAAAAACTCCTAAACGTTCCAGCTTCGAATCTCGGACAAGCCATGCAGGGCAAAATCGCAGGCGTGACGGTTGGCAATGACAACTCTCCTGGCGGCGGTGTCATGGTGCGGGTACGTGGCTTTGGTACCATTAACGACAATTCGCCTTTGTATATCATTGACGGTACACCAACCAAAGGTAGTTTAACCTCATTGAATCCCAATGATATTGAGTCGGTTCAAGTCTTAAAAGATGCTTCGGCAGCATCTATTTATGGTTCACGGGCGGGTAATGGCGTTGTGATTATTACGACTAAAAAAGGTAAATTGGGTAAGTCGAAAATTACGTATGATGCTTATTATGGCTCTCAATCTGCTGGAAAAGGCTTCGATTTGCTCAATTCCAAGGAATATTTGGATTTGTACTGGCGTGGTAGAACGTTGTTGGCGAATGAAAGTGCTTTAAAAGACGGCAACTTGCCTGCCAGCCCAGCTTATCCGAACGTGCCATTTTTTGGGGGCGCGATAGCAACGCCTCGCTATCCCGATTTTGTAACCGCAAAAGGCGGCGTTTTGGCAGGTGACCCAAAGGCAGACCCAAGCCTCTACGATTTTGCAGGTCGCTATTTGATTTATCCTGTAAATAAAGAAGGTACGGATTGGTTTAAAGAAGTTTTCAGCGCAGCACCCATTCAAAATCATCAAGTAGGCGTTTCGGGAGCGAGTGAAAATGCACGTTATTCCTTGGGTTTCAACTATTTTGACCAAAAAGGCATAATGAAATATACTAATTTCAAACGCTATTCTATTCGTGCCAATACTGAATTCAAAGTCGCCAACCGCATTAAAATTGGTGAAAACTTGCAAGTCGCCTTCTCTGACCGAGTCGGTCAATTGAATGGTAATCAAAATGAAGGTAATGCGGTCTCTTTTATCCATCGTTTACAGCCTTTTATACCGCTTCGCGATATAAAAGGTAATTATGCTGGTACTTTTGGAGACCCTGCTTTGAGTAACTCGAGTAACCCTGTAGCTGATTTGTACCGCAACAAGGACAATAACAATAAAAACATGCGTATTTTTGGCAATGCTTATATGGATGTGGATATCATGAAAGACTTGACTTTCCGTTCCAGCTTTGGCGTTGACTACGATTTGTACAACAACCGTTCTTATAGGGCAAACAACCCTGAAGCGGCTGAAATGGTAGGTTTCAACCAATTACTCGCTACGAATTCTTATGAATGGACATGGACTTGGTACAATACAGTGACATACAGTAAGACTTTTGCTGAAAAACACCGCTTCAACTTTATTGCGGGTACGGAATCAATCAAAAGCTACTACGAATTTTTGACAGCAGGACGAACCAATTTTGTTTCGGACGACCTTTCTAACCGTTTTTTGAACTCTGGTTCAAAGGATTTGACCAATACCAATGCTGCCGCAGAATGGCGTTTAGCATCTGAGTTTGGTAAATTGAACTATGCTTTCAATGACCGTTATTTGCTCGATGCGACCGTAAGGCGTGACCGTTCTTCTCGTTTCGCTCCAGATTTCCGCGTCGCATACTTCCCCTCAGTCAGTGCGGGATGGATTGTAACGAAAGAAAACTTTATGAAAAACACGCCCATCAGTTTCTTGAAATTGCGAGCAGGTTGGGGTCAAACAGGTAATCAAGAGATTGGTAACTACAACTCTTTTTCTACTTTTGGTTCATCGCCTGAAAGCTCATTTTATAGCTTAAATGGTTCGCCAACATCCTCTTTACAAGGCTATGAATTAACCCAATTTGGTAATTCACAAGCAAAATGGGAAACCACAACTTCCACAAACTTTGGTTTAGACGCGAAGTTATTGAAGGATAAATTGAATTTTTCAATAGATATTTTCAGCCGCCGCACCTCGGATATGTTGTTCCCTGTTGAAATCCAATTCACACAAGGCGTTGCAGCAGCTCCTTTCCGCAATATTGGTGAAATGCTTAATACCGGTGTTGAATTAGGCTTGGGATATGATGCAACGATTAACAAAGATTTGTCGTTCAGTATCAATGGTATTTTGTCAACTTATAGAAATGAAGTGGTCAGAACCAACGGTAACCCAGCGACTTTGTATCCAGGTTTCTCAAACTTGCGTTTGCCAACGGGGACAGTCTCTTACACACAACAAGGTCGTCCGATTGCGTCATTCTATGGTTTGACAATTGATGGCATTTTCCAAACGGATAAAGAAGCGAGTGATTATTTGCCACAATTTGGCGGCGCATATAATAAGGCAGGTTTTTTCAAATATAAAGACACCAATGGCGACGGTAAAATTAGTAACGACGACATCGGTTTCATCGGCAGCCCGCACCCTGATTTCACTTATGGTTTGAATTTCGGCGTCAATTATAAAAACTTCTCTTTAGACGTAATGGGTCAAGGTGTGTATGGCAATAAGATTTTCAACTTTACGCGCTACTGGACTGATTTCCCAACTTTTGCAGGCAATAGAAGCAAAACAGCGTTGAATGATTCTTGGTTACCAGGCAGAACAGATGCAAAATTGGCGATTTTTGGTTTTAAAGAAACGATTAGCTCTACACCTTCTACTTATTATTTGGAAGATGGCAGTTATTTCCGCTTAACAAATATCCAATTGACCTATAATGTACCGTCTGCCATTACGTCAAAAATTGGTTTAGACAACCTGTCGGTCTATCTTCAAGGACAAAACTTGTTGACTTTGACAAAATATACAGGTCTTGACCCAGACATCAATTCTCGTAACTATGCCACAGGCAGCGACCGTATGTTGGGCGTTGACGAAAGTGCCTATCCTTCATATAAAGCAGTATTGTTTGGTTTAAGAGTAGGGCTTTAATACCCCCTCAGTAAAAGTCTCAATTTTTATGCATGACATACAAATTATAGATTTGTGTTTCTTGTAAATCATTAAAATTCATAAGTTATTTTAAATAATTTTAAAATTAAAAACAATGAAAAAATATAATAAAATCATTCTTTCCGCCTTGTTGATAAGTCTGTTTTCAACAGCTTGTTCAGATGATTTTCTCAATGTCAAACCTTTAGGGGTTTTAGACCAAAGCAGTCTACAAAATAAAATAGGCGTAAACCTACTGTTAATAGGTGCTTATTCCTTGTTAGACGGCGTGCAACTCAATGGTTCTTTTTCTGATTGGCAAGGCTCCGGCGACAACTGGGTGTATGGCGAAGTCACCGCTGACAATGCGCTCAAAGGCACAGACTCCAATGACCAACCCGAAATTTCGTTAATCGAAACCTATAATATTACCCCCGCGCTCAACCATTTTAGGGGCAAATGGCGCGCTGTTTATGACGGAGTAGCGCGGACAAACGATGTCTTACAAGCTGTTGATAAAGCAACAGATATGAGTGCTATTGAAAAAACACAAGCCATTGCACAAGCCCGTTTTTTGAGAGGCCATTATCATTTTGAAGCTAAAAAAATGTGGAACAATGCACCTTATATAGATGATAAAACCTACGACCCAGCAAATCCTGACGGTACAAAAGTGCCAAATGACAAAGACATTTGGCCCAATATCGTTGATGATTTGAAAAATGCTTATGACAACCTTCCAGCAACTTGGCCAGGACAGCCCGGTAGAGCGACAAAATGGGCTGCGGCGGCTTTATTGGGCAAAGCGTACATGTTTCAAGCCAAATTTGCAGAAGCCAAACCGCTTTTTGAAGCCATCGTCAACAGTAAACAATACGATTTGATGGCAAAATACCACGACAATTTCCGTACTGAAACGAACAATAACAAGGAATCTATTTTAGAAGTACAGTTTTCTATCAATGATGGTGCTGTCATCAACAACAATGCTAATCGCGGTGCGACACTCAACTACCCTTATGGTGGCGGTGTGACAACTTGTTGTGGTTTTTACCAACCGACTCAAAACTTGGTCAATGCTTTTAAAACCGATGCCGTAACGGGTTTGCCCGACGCGAATGCTCAAGCAACAGATGTTCCGGGTTTGAATTCTCAAACTTATACAGGTGCATTAGACCCACGTTTAGATTGGACAGTAGGACGGACAGGCATCCAATACTTAGATTGGGGCTTACACAACACGACTTATATTCGTGATTTGGCGTATGCAGGTCCTTATTCACCTAAGAAAAATGTGCCTTACAAAAGTGATGTTGGTAAAACGACGACCTCAAATCCTCGCTTCAATACTAATGGCTACCGCATGATTCGTTATGCACATGTTTTATTGATGTTGGCAGAGTGTGAAGTCGAAATAGGTACACTCGAAAAAGCACGTGAATATGTCAATCTTATCCGCGCTCGTGCCAGTAACCCAGCAGGTTTTGTACAAACTGCGCCCGTTCAAGCCAATTATAAAATCGGCTCTTACACAGCCATTTGGACAGATAAAAACGCTGCTCGTGAAGCTGTTCGTACTGAAACCCGTTTGGAATTGGCGATGGAAGGACATCGCTTTTTCGATTTAGTCCGTTGGAAAGTTGCTGACAAAGTGATAAATGATTACCTCACCTTTGAGCAAAATAGGCGAACGTATCTGAAAGGTGCAAAGTTTGTTGCGGGCAAGCATGAATATTTCCCGATACCACAAGCTGAAATCATCAACAGTAGCTTAAATGGCAAGCCTACTTTGACGCAGAATCCTGGGTATTAAATATTTTTCATTCATAATACAAAATGGAGGCTGTCTCAAAAGGGCAGCCTCTTTTATTCCAATACCTTAAACGTTGTCCGACGATTCGCTTGATGTTGGTCTTCTGTACATTTTGTACAATCACAAACGACAGCGGGTTGCGATTCACCATAGCCTTTTGCGACCAAACGCTCGGTTGCAATGCCTTTTGAAATAAGGAAATTCACCGCAGATTCAGCCCGTTTTTGGCTTAAAGTCGCATTGTAATCGTCTTTTCCACGACAGTCTGTATGACTTGACAATTGAATTTTGATTGTTGGATTTTCTGATAATGTTTGCGCTAACTTAATTAAAGTGGGTTCTGCATCCGTCCGAATGTCCCATTTATCATAGTTGTAGTAGATATTATCAAGCGTAATTTCTTTGTTTTTATAGATTTTATCCAAAACAATTTCTACTTCAAATTTTTGAATCGGATTAGCTGGATCTTTACCCAAGCCTTTTGAAGAGAATTTTTCAGAATTATTCAAGTAACCTTCATGCGAAGCGATGAAAGCATAATCCGAATTATCCTCCAAATCAAGCGAAGCGACCCCCTCAGTATTGACGGTCATTTCTCGTTTTTTTCCATTGATTGTGATATTTACTTTTGAATCTGCCAAAGGTTTACGACCTAAAACCTTTGAATTTGGATTGTCGTTGGCTTGAAATACTTTTTCTAAAACTATAATATCAAGCGTGTTTTTATACACAACTTTAGTCTCTTTGGGCTTCTCTGGCACAATTACAACGGGACGCGGCGGCGGCGTTCGGCGTTCAAAACGATATATATCGTCGTTGCCTTTCCCTCCTATCCTATTCGATGAAAAATAGCCTTGTTGAAATACATCTTCTTTCTTAACTGATTGATTGTCAATGACAAATCCAAAATCATCAGAGCCTGAATTGATGGGCGGCTTCATGTTCCAAGGGCTTGACCAAGAGCCATCTTTGAGTTTATAACTTTTAAAAATATCATATCCGCCCATACCTGTATGAAAATCGGAAGAAAAGTAAAGTGTATCGCCATCCATGTACGGATAGGCTTCATTACCTTGCGAATTGAGTGTGCGAGGCATGAGTTTAGGTTCAACAAAGCCTTCCGAAGTCATACGACATTCGTAAAGGTCGAAACCACCCCAGCCTTCGGGGTCGTTTGAAGCGAAAATAAGTGTCTTGCCATCGGCAGATACTGAGGGGGTCGAATAGCGGATTTTTTCTTTACAAAAAGGCAGAACTTCGGGCGTTGTCCAGGTCCCGCTTATCTTTTTAGAATAGAATATTTTTGAATAAAAAACAGTCGTATCATTACCCGATTTCGTGAAATACATTTCGTTGCCATTGGCTGTAAACGTAGCCGTTGCTTCATTGTCCTTTGTATTCAGTTGTTTATCAAAGCTTTTTGCATTATTATTTTCAACTATAAAAAGGTCGCTGAATTTATTACCTGTCCACGCATACAAACCCTCACCTGTTGCTGCGGTGCGGTCGCTCGTAAAAACAACCTGTCCGTCGCTCAATACTGAGGGGGCATAATCGGCAGCTGGAGTATTAAACAGAGCAGGTTCAACGGTAAAACCCGAATATTTTTGGTCATCAATCCAACCCGCAGCGACATTACAAGCGGTGATTTCACGGCGATATTCATAAGGTGCACCAATTTCTAAACCTAAGGTTTTAAAGGCATCGGCTGCCTCTTTGTAGTTTTCAGAACGTTTGAGGCAGTAGGTGTATTCGCGCAAGGCATCGAGATTTGAGCCATTGTCATAAGCCGTTTTGTACCACGTTTGCGCCTTCATATCGTTGTGCAATTCACGATATGAATCAGCAATGAGAAAAGCAATTTTACCTTTTTCAACTTTTGATTTGGCTTTTGCAAATTCTTTTTGTCCAAAAGTTGCAGCATTGGCATATTGTTTTAAATCAAAAGCGGTTTTGCTGTCTTTTACCTTCAAGGTATAAGTACAACCATTAAAAGTAAAGCAAAACATTGAAAACAAGGCAGTTATGGATAAAAATAGGCGCATAGTTTGAAGTTTTTTATAAACGAATAAGCGTTTTTCAAGTCTCTAAACCTAACGTACTGAGGGGTGTGTTTGTTATAAAAAAATGAAAGGCTAAATGTATAAAAAGTCTGGTAGCGTTTTCGACAAAATGTTCTTTTAGATAATTTTTCTCTTTAAAATGCTTTAATGCTAAAAACGCTCTGCCAATAAAAATGATATTGAAAGCCTTTATCAATTCATATTTGAAAATAGGTGGTAATTTTTACCATAAATAAGTACCTTTGCGCCGCTTTTTAGAATTAATCACTCAATAATAATTAATTATGGCTTTGAAATGCGGCATCGTTGGCTTGCCAAACGTCGGAAAATCCACTCTTTTTAATGCGTTGACCTCTGCAAAAGCATTGGCGGCGAACTATCCTTTTGCAACAAAAGACCCAAATGTGGGCATGATAACGGTGCCTGATGCACGGCTCGATAAATTAGCAGAACTTGTCAACCCACAACGTATTTTGCCCACAACGGTAGAGATTGTGGACATTGCAGGACTTATAAAAGGTGCGTCGAAAGGTGAAGGTTTGGGCAATCAGTTTTTGGCAACGATTCGTGAAGTCAATGCGATTGTTTATGTTGTTCGCTGTTTTGAAGACGATAATATTGTTCACGTTGAAGGTTCGGTTGACCCTGTTCGTGACAAAACAATTATTGACAATGAATTGATTCTCAAAGATTTAGAGACGATTGAAAAACGTTTAGACCGGTATAAAAAAAGTACAAAAGGCGGTGACAAATCGGCTTTGAGTGCGATTGAAGTATGTCAAAAAGTATATGACCATTTGTATGAAGGTCAACCAGCACGCAGCTTCAAAGCAGATGATGCGGATGCCAAAGCGGTCATTGAAGAGATGTTTTTGTTGACTGCTAAACCGATTGTTTATATCTGTAATGTGGACGAAGCGGCGGTTTTGACGGGTAATGAATTGACTGAAACTTTCAAAAAGGCTGTCGCTACTGAGGGGGCAGAAATTATCCTAATTTCGGCTCAAATTGAAGCAGAAATTGCTGAATTGGAATCAAAAGAAGAGCGTTTGGAATATATTGAGGCGATGGGTTTGGACGAAGCAGGTGTCAATAAAGTCATTCATTCGTGCTATCGGATTCTGAATTTGATAACCTATTTCACCGCAGGTGTTAAAGAAGTACGCGCTTGGACAATTGGTAAAGGTTGGACAGCACCTCAAGCAGCAGGTGTGATTCACACCGATTTTGAGCGTGGTTTTATTCGTGCTGAAACGATTGCTTATAATGATTATGTAACATTGGGTGGTGAAAAACAAGCGCGTGAAGTCGGTAAATTGCGTTCAGAAGGTAAAGAGTATATCGTTAAAGATGGCGATGTGCTACACTTCTTGTTTAACGTTTAGGATTATTTTAAAAATAATAGTACTAAAAAAGGGCTTTCTGAACCATCAGAAAGCCTTTTTTTTTATGGATTTTCACTAAAATTAACATTTTAACTTAAATATTAAATCTATAATAACAACGTCTTAACCCCTGTTAACCAAAGGACTACCGTTCTTTGTATCATAATTAAAGAAATGATGAAAGAGGAATTATAAATGATGAATTTAAGATAATTACTGAGGGGGTACTTTTGAAGTTCCAAGACAAAGACAAATTAAAATCACAACACATTTTTTTAGCGGTTCTGAAACAAGGACAAATTATTAATCACAACACATTTTTTTAGCGGTTCTGAAACAGAACAAATTACAATCACAATTTTTAACAAACGATTTAAGAACTTTAAAACAATGAAAAAATCAATTTTTGCAACAGCACTTTTAGCTTTCGTCAGTTTTGCAACCCTTTCAGCACAAACATTTTCTTTGGGCGGTAAAATTGGATACAATTGGAACACCGTTTCAGCACCTGCTTTTAATGGTACTTTAGATTTCAAAAAGATGACCAATACTAATTTTGGTTTGGTTGCTCAAATTGGTTTGACTGACAATTTTTCAATTCAACCTGAATTGAATTATGTTCAAAAAGGGTTTCGCATCCAAGAAAGTAAGGACTTGACATTGTTTGAAGTGCCACTTCCCGTTGGCGTGAGTGCTGTCACGGCGATAAAATATATTGATGTGCCTGTTTTAGCTAAGTATAAATTTAGAGCTGCGGGTGCTTCAGGTTATGTTTTTGCAGGACCATCAGTCGGATATGCTTTGAATGGCAATATAGAAACGCATGCACAAGTGATTATTGACATAAAAGTGGCTACAATACCCATTAATTTAGATAATGTCAATTACAAGCGTTTTGAAGTTGGTGGTGTGGTCGGTGCTGGATTTGAAGTGCCGATTGGCAATGCAAAATTGTTTGCCGAAGGGCGTTACACACACGGTTTCAATGAAGTTTATGAAGTGCCTATCATTGGAGCAAAAGTTAAAAATCAAGGTTTTGGTGTGAGTGCAGGTTTTACAGTGCCGTTTGGCGGTGGCAATAAGACAATTGCTCGCCCATAAAAATTAAGATTATTGTCGAATGAATCGGCAATAATCATTCAAAAGAAATAGAGTTTGGTTTTTCATACATTCATGAGTTTGGTTTAGCTGGGATACCTTCGGAACGTTTTGTTTCGGAGGTTTCTTTTTTTATAATGGATAATGGATAATGGATAATGGATAATGGATAATGGATAATGGATAATGGATAATGGATAATGGATAATGGATAATTTGCAGTTTATTATCCATTATCAACTATCCATTATCATCTAATTTAAATTATTGTCTTCGGGCATATCGGCGATGATAGAATACGCATCGCCTTTGTGTTGCAAAACAGTCCGCCAAAGGGTATGTGGTTGGGCATTAAATAAATAATTGGCGTGCATATCGGCTAAAATCCAAGAAGACTCGTCCACTTCACCCGTTAATTGTCCCTCTGTCCAACCTGAATAACCGACGAAAAAACGGATGTGTTTGGGTTCAATCAACTTCGCTTCAATCAAAAATTTGAGATTATCCCAATTGCCACCCCAATATACGCCGCTGCTGATGCGGGTTGAGCCTTCCAGCATTTCACCGATATTATGGATGTATTGTATGGAATTTGTCGCTACAGGACCGCCGTAAAAAAGCGGTACATTGAAAGAAGGAAAATCCAACATCACATCATTCAAACGCATATCGAGCATTTTATTGAGAATAAAACCGACATCACCGTCCTCGCGATGTTCTGTGATAAGGACTACAGAACGCCGAAAATGTGGGTCGAGCATAAAAGGCTCGGCAATCATTATTTTACCCGTTTTTACTTGATTGTTAATTGTCATGTCGTTAATGGTTATTAGTTACTGGTTATTGGGGATTGGTTAACAGTAATTAGGAATTGGTAGTCATTTCATTAACGAGCAACCAATAACACATCCCCAATAACCAGTAACCAATCTCCAATAACCAATCCCTATCAAAGTGCTTCTGTTGCTAAGTTTCTATCAATTTGGGCAAACATACCCCTCAGTGTTTTGCCATTTCCGCCTACTTCATAGACGTTTGTAACGCCATCTTCGAGCATATTCCGCATGATTTGTGTCCAACGGACGGGCGAAGTCAGTTGTTTTATCAAATTTTCGCGGATTACTGAGGGGTCTCTATGTTTCCCTGCATCCACATTTTGATAGAGCCAACAGCTTGTTTCGTGAATTTCAGTATTTTCAATCGCTGCACGCAATTCCTCTTCGGCAGGTTTCATCAAAGGAGAATGAAACGCACCACCGACAGGCAATACCAAAGCCCGTTTTGCACCCGCTGCTTTGAGGCGTTCACAAGCCTCATTCACGCCAGCAATTGAGCCACTGATGACCAATTGCCCAGGGCAATTATAGTTAGCAGGAACGACAATGGCATCAATATCAGCACAAATTTCTTCAATTTTTTCATCTGCTAATCCTATGATAGCGGCCATCGTACTCGGTTCTGCTTCACAAGCCTTTTGCATCGCCATGGCACGCTGTTGCACCAATTTCAGACCATCTTCAAAACTCATACCACCTGCAGCGACTATTGCTGAAAACTCACCCAAAGAATGTCCTGCCACACAATCAGGCTTAAAAGCATCGCCCGCCAATTTAGCTTTTATGACAGAATGTAGGAAAACAGACGGTTGCGTGATGCGTGTTTGTTTCAAATCTTCGGCAGTTCCCGTAAACATAACATCGCTGATGCGGTAGCCGAGTATGACATTGGCTTGCTCAAAAAGGTCTTTTGCCAAAGGTGAATTTTCATACAGGTCTTTACCCATACCCTCAAATTGCGCTGCTTGACCTGGAAAAACGTAGGCTTTTTTCATTTTTGTTATTAGTTTTTGCTAAAATAGTTATACGTTGTCCCCCCGACCCCAAAGGGGAGTTACACCTATTAAAAAATGGGTTGCAACTTCCCTTTTAGATAAGTGTAACTCCCCTCTGGGGTCGGGGGCAAATTTCGACAAAAATAGAAAAAACTTGTAAATCAAACCTCTTTTTAGAAAATATGTCGAAACGTTAAGTTGATTCTTTCTTTTGTTCTTCGAGGTTCTTTGGGCACAGCGTGTTGCCAATGGTGCTGCATCGCACTTGCCATAATGAGGAGTGAACCATGCGTTAATAACAATTCATGTTTAACCAATTTATCCTCTTTACGACGAAATAAAAAACGCCGACTTTCCCCAAAATTGACGGAAGCAATCAACGGATTTTGGCCCAAAGCCGCTTCATTGTCTTGATGCCAACCCATTGAATCTGTGCCATTTCGGTATAAATTGCATAAAACACTGTTGAATACTGAGGGGGTGTTTTGAAGACTTAAAAAATCCATCGAAAGGTTTTGGAGCTTATGTTCAATCTCTGTTTTTATCAATAAAAGCGTTTTTTGCCATGGCAAAGGCTCTTGTTTTTTACCTGAATAGGTATAGGTTTTACCTACGTCGCCATACCAAGCGGTTAGTCGCGGTTCTAATATCTTTTTGCCAAACATCGTAATTTCGCCTTGTTGCCAGTCAATATTCTGGGTCAAATCTGTTAAAAAGTGGTCAGATACTGAGGGGGTAAAAAAGTGTTCAATGAAGACGATTTTAGCATCGGGGAGTTCAATATTTTCTTGAAAATCAAACATTTATAATGGTGAATTGTGAATATGTTAATTGTGAATAATGGATTAAAATTGAGCATAATATTTCGAGAAATATGCCCTTATATCTATGTTTGTAGCAAAACTTCAAGTGCAAATTATAACAAAATCAAAAAAATTTCTATTTCTCAAAAAAAATTAAGACATTTAGAGGTCAAAAAAAAAGTATAAATAAAGGGCAAACCTAATGTTAAGCAAATTTCCAATCTGTGAAATTTTAGAATTCAAAATAACTAAATTATGACAAAACAAATCAAAGTTAGATTCGGACAAGGTGATTTATTGCTGACTAAAAGTACAAAATACGTTGGTCTTCGCAAATCGCAATCAAACACACGAAGTTTATTGGATGAGTCACCTCTTGATGCAGAAATCAAGAAGGTCAGACATCCGCATCTTGGCGGTTTTGAAGTTGTCTCAGTGAACAAACAAAAAAATGAAAAGTTGGACGACAAAAAAACGCTTATGCGCTCGCTCGATGAGGTCGAAATTGTCACCAATGTTTATCATTTGCCAGGTAGCGAAAAACCACTTGTTCCGACGGGTAGTATTTATGTGCAGTTTGCAAACAACGTTTCTCAAGATGCGCAGCAAGCAATTCTCAATGAATTGAACCTCGCATTGAAAGAACGCCGTTCAGACTCCAAATTGGTGGCACAATGCACCCCTCAGTCAACCAATCCAGTGACAGCTGCTATGGCCTTGGGCGAAAAAACAGAGGTAAAATGGGCGGAACCCGATATGGATGCCGAAGTTGACCACTATGCTTTTGCAAATCCACAGGCAAGTCTAATGGGTCAAATGTGGCATTTACAAAACACTGGGCGCATCCCCGACAATGCTCAAGTGCGAATGAAAGTTGGTGCAGATGCTAAAGTCGTTGAAGCTTGGAAAATATTGGACGGTTATGGCAATCCAAACATTGTGGTTGCGGTCATTGACAATGGTTTCGATATTTCGCATCCTGACCTCAATACAAAAGTCGTCCGCCCTTGGGATTTATGGAATGGGTCAACGCAATTGCGTGCTGGTGATGCTTATTTCACACATGGTACGCCGTGTGCAGGTGTGGCAATCGCTCCACAAACAGGTGGTATGTGTGGTTCTGCCCCCGCAGCTCGTTTTATGCCTGTCTCTGGCACTGGTTTCAGTATTGAAAGCACTGAAGCGATGTTCAATTATGTCATTCGCAACGGTGCAGATATCGTCAGTTGTTCTTGGGGAACAGTTGAAAATGGTTATCAATTGAGCTCAGATAAAATTGCAGCTATTTCAAAAGCGGCTCGTGATGGACGCAATGGCAAAGGCTGCGTCATCTGTTATGCGGCTGGCAATGAAGGCGTTGATTATCTCAATTTTTATGCACAACATCCCGATGTCATTGCAGTAGGTGCATCAACAAGTGATGATGACCACGCCGATTATTCAAATACGGGTCCACAACTCGATATTGTTGCCCCATCAAATGGTTCTTGGCCCATATTGTCCGCAAGAGCCTACTGGGATCAAGGTATTCCTGGTGAAATCGGTGCAGCAAGATGGTATTATGGCGACGGCATTGACCGGGGTAGCCGCTATCAGCATTTTGGTGGTACAAGTTCTGCAACACCTTTAGTTGCAGGCATTTGTGCATTGATTTTATCTGCTAATCCAAACTTAACAGCGAAGGAAGTGAAAGACATTGTCCGTGCAACGGCTGATAAAATTGGTTCACCAAGTGAATACTACAATGGACGTTCTGTAAAATATGGTTATGGACGTATCAATGCTGCGAAAGCTGTGACAGAAGCACTCCGCCGTGCAGGAAAAACGACAACCGGTTCTTCTTCTGGCTCAACTTCTGGCTCTGGTTCAACTTCTGGTTCAACTTCTGGCAGCACTTCAACACCTTCGGGCAGCCCAACAGGTTCTGGTCTATTCCGCTATGGGACAAATGCCCGTTTGGCAAGTCGAGGGTTTTCTGTACAAGCAGGCAGCTTCAACCAATGGACAAGTGTACTAAATACAGCACCTGGGCTTGAAGCTCGCTTCAAACAGCCTGCTTTAATTCATGTTTCAGGTTCAACACCGACGACTATGATGTATCGTGTTCTAATGGGTCAATTCAATACCTTGGGTGATGCAAATCGTTTTTTAACGAGTTTGAAAGCGGCTGGTATTGCTGGGTTTGTACGTGATTTGTACAGCTTAGGATAGTCATTTTCGCTTAATCAAAAAGGCTAAACAGTTGAAATACAATTGTTTAGCCTTTTTTTTTGTTTTTACTGAGGGGGGGATAATGATTGAAAAAAAATTAAAAAATAGTGTTACGTAATTCAAACATTTAATACTGATACTGACTAACATCTCAACTCGCTTTTAAATTGATTATCAATAAAATATAAAAGCGTTTAAAATACAATGTCTAAAATAAACGATGTCACTAAAATAAAAATTTGAATAAAAACTTAGGCAGATTCAGAAACTATATTTGTGTAACAGTCAAAGCAAATAGTTTAAATCTAAAAGAACGAAATGTTTTCCTGCCTTTTAAATAAATACAATTCTATAAACAATTTTTAATTAAAAAAAGCGAAGTAAATGAAAAATTCAATTCAAGACTTGAAAAGTCTATTAACTAAAGGAGAAAAACTCTCAACGGAGCAATTAGTCGCTGTCAAAGGTGGTGCCGCCGCAGCATGTTGTGGTACTATCACAGACCCAAAACGATGCTAATAACAAATTAGGATAGAACTAAATCCTAAAGGTTAAATTAAATAGAACTTCAAAATATCCTTTTGAAGTTCTATTTTTAATAAACGATTAAAAAGGCAATCAATCAATCTTTTATAATTTTTAACTATTAAAAAAGCTAAGTAAATGAAAAATTCAATCAATGACTTGAAAAGTCAATTAACTAATGGAGAAAAAATCTCAATTGAAAAACTTGCTGAAGTAAAAGGAGGCTGTTCTTGTGTTTCAATTACTGACCCAAGGCGCTGTATCAAACTATAAGTAAAAATGAGGCTGTATCAAAAGGTAAGCGTCGATTTTTTTGAAAGAATGATATTTAATTTTTATGGAAAAAGATTTACAAAATTTTAAAAACTCGTAAATCTACACGCCAATCAAAATTAAAGTATCGCATCAAAAATTAACGCCTGCCATTTGAGGTAGCCTCATAAATCTTATCAGTTTGAGCTTTAAAATTAGTTTTGTTCAAGTTCAATTTCTAAAAGTTAACCCAAACCTTTAAACTCAATTTTTTATTATTTTTAACTATTAAAAACATAACAGATGAAAAATTCAAATCAAAGCTTAAAAAGCATCTCAACAATTGGAGAAAAGCTCTCTACTGAAAAATTACTGAATGTCAAAGGTGGATGTGGTACAATCACTGACCCAAAACGTTGCGCAGAAGACTTATTCGCGAAAATCATTAGTTTTTTCAAAAAGTAAGCAAATCGTCATTTTCAAATAGAGCTTCAAAAATGGTCTCTTTTTTGAAGCTCTATTTTTCTTTCAGACTCAAAAACCCTGATTCATTATGATTAAGCTCAATTCTGCTATATTTTACCGATTTTTATGGGTAACATTCTCTTTTTTCATTAATTTGGGAGAGCAAAGATGTAGCACGATTGAGTACCAAAATGATTCAATTCAAATTAAAAACATTGTAAAATCTGCTTATAAAAAAGCAACTATAGATTTTGATAAGGCTATTTTAGACATTCAAAATGCCTTAATATTAGCACAAAAACTCAAAGACCAAAGACTTATATACTATGTTTACAGAATGCAAGGCAATATTTGTGAAGAGAATAATCGAATAGCAGAAGCCTACACAAGTTATCAAAATGCTTTAGCATTACATGATTTTTTACCCAATAACCAGAAATTAGATGTCTATTTAGATTGGGCAATTATCAATAAAAAATTGTCAAAATATGATGTAACGAGAGACTACTATCAACGTACTTTAGATCTAGCCCTTCAAGTTAATGATCTTGAAATAGCTGAGTTTGTTTATTCTGGTTTGGGTACTTTAAACGGTGCCTTAGGGGAGTATGACAAAGCCATTGAGTACCATTTACGTTCAAAAGAAATGGCAGAAAAACGAAATGATACTTCGGGAATCATCTCAGCGTATGTCAACATTTCAACAGTCTATACACAGTCTAAAAATTATAAATTAGCTTATAACTCTCTTGATAAAGGGTATGAATTGGCTTTCAATGCCAAAGATTCTTTACGCATAGCCTATATTTCAAAAGTGTATAGCAAAGCACTCAGTGCTGAAAAAAAATTCAGTGCAGCTATTTTATATCTTCAAAAAGCACTCAATTATTGTGAACCATTGAATGATAAAGCAATGATAGCTCAAATGTTGGGCTTGATGGCAGATGCTTATACCCAATTGGAACAATATGAGAATGCTGAAAAAACCTTCAAAAGATGTTTCGAGTACAGTAGTTATTTTGATTTTTACGAACAGCCCAATCTATATTTTTCAATGGGCAATTTTTACTTAAAAACTAAACGGCCACTTGAAGCGGAAAAGGCATTAAATAAAAGCCTCAGTTTAGCATCAAACAGAGGTTTTATTGACCTCATGCAAAAAACGAATAGAGGTTTGGTTGATGTTTATCAACAATTGGGTGACAGCAAACTGGCACTCAAACATATGAAAATTGCTAAAATCTATGAAGATTCTATCTTCAACGGTGATAAAATCAAGCGTATTGCTGAAGCGCAATATAAATTTGATATGAATAAAACAGAGGCCGAACACAAATTGAGTATTGCAAAAAGCGAAAAAGAGATTCAAGAACTCAATTTAAGACAAAATCGATTCATCCTAATTGCTGTATCTATTCTGTCTTCGGTGGTGCTTTTATTTGCGTTTTTTTATATCAAACAAAAAAGTCAAAACAACTTAATTCTTTCTCAAAAGAACATCGAGATATTGTTAAAAAACAGTCGGTTAGAGAAATCTAACGAAATTTTGCAGCAGTTTGCCTATGCATCGGCTCACGATTTGAAAGAACCTTTGAGAAATATCAGTGGTTTTGTGAGCATCATTAACAAAAGATATACACAGCTATTGCCCCCAGAATCAAGTGGATACATGGACTTTGTGGTGGTTGGTGTCAAAAGAATGGAAAACCTCATAGCTGCTTTATTAGAATATTCTACACTCGCTTCTGATGAGGAAGATTCTAAACAGTCAACACCTCTTTCACAAGTCTTAGAAGATGTCAATGCGAATCTTCATACAGTTATATTAGAGAAAAATGCGGTCATAGAACACACGGGGTATTTACCCGCGCTCAAAATTAGCCGATTACATCTGACTCAGTTATTTCAAAACTTAATTGGCAATGCTGTCAAATTTACGGATAAAAAACCACTCATTCAGGTCAAAGGTAAAGTTGATAATGGCCAATATTTCCTTGAAATAAAAGACAATGGGATTGGTATGAAAGAGGAATACAGCGATAAAATATTCCGTTTATTCCAACGGTTGAGTCGTTCGGCTCAATATGAAGGAACAGGTATTGGACTGGCAATATGCAAGCAAATAGTTGACAAATATGAAGGCTCCATTCGATTTGACTCGAAGGAAAATGTGGGTACAACTTTTACTATTTCTTTTCCTGTCAAATTGATTGAAAAATAGCTTTTATACAAATTGTCAAAGCATAATAAAGTTTATTAACAATAATAATTATTAACTAATTGAAAAAAAATCGGGAAATGAAAAATTCAATTCAATGTTTAAAAACAATGTTACTTAAAGAGGAAAAATTGTCGTTAGAGCAATTAAATAGTATTAAAGGAGGATGTGGCAGCCCTAACGACCCAAAGCGGTGCAATAACGCTAAGTCAAAAGATACCAAATTAAAAACTAAATTTTAGGAATTTCAGATAATCACTTATTAAACTTATATTCTCAATAAAAAACATTATTAAAAGTTAAAAATGAAAGCTCATTACTCTTCGACTATTCATTTTTTATTGGTAGTTCTCTTCTTTTTCACATGTGTGGAAAAGACGAGGTGTGAGAATATGGGCGATAATAAGAATTCTGCTGAAATAAAAAATATTTTAGAGAATGCCGCAGATATATGTACAATAGATTTTAAAAAAGCCATTGAACAAGCTAAAAAAGGTCTAAATCTTGCGCAATCTCAACACAACAATAATTTAATATTCTTTGCTTATAGAACAATCGGTATTATTTATGAAAGTAATAATCATTTGACTGAAGCCTATTCTTGGTATGAAAAAGCATTTAATATATATCAAGAGCAACCAAATGCTTATAAATTAGATATCTATCTTGATTGGGCGATAATTAATAAAAAACTATCTAATTATCAAACAACTAAAGAATACTATCAAAAAGCGCTGGAATTAGCGATTAATATAAATGACCTTGAAATCGTAGAATGTGTCTATACCGGTTTAGGCACTTTAAATGGTTCAATAGGTGAATTCGATAAAGCGATTGAGTTTCATTTATTGGCTAAAGAAATAGCCGAAAATAGAAATCATACTGAGGGGGTCATTAATGCCAATGTTAATATTGCGGTTGTTTACAATCAAGCCAAAAACTATAAATTAGCCTATTCGTTTCTTAAATATGGGTACGACATTGCACTTAGTACAAAAGACTCTGTGCGTCTTGACTACGTTTTAAATGCCTATGGTCAAGTTTTAAATGCAGAAAAAAGGTATAATGAAGCCATCAATTGCCATCTAAAAGCATTAAAATATTGTGAAAAATCTGGCGATAAATGGATGATTTCCAGAACATTAGGCTTTATGGCAGATGTTTACACACAGACTAAACAATACAATAACGCTGAAAAGGCCTTCAATCGTTGTTTTGAATACAGCAGCTATTTTGATTTTTATGACCATCCAAACCTTTATCTTTCTCTTGGAAATTTCTATTTAAGAACACTAAGACTGAATGAAGCCGCAGATGCTTTTCATAAAAGCCTAAATATGTCTTTAAAAAGAGGTTTTCAAGACCTTGTGCAAAAAAGTAATCTCGGATTAGCTGATGTGTATGAGCAATTAGGTAAGTACAATATTGCTTTAGAATACAGCAAAATTGCTGAAACGTATAAAGATTCTATTTTCAATGAAAACAAATCTAAAAAAATAGCTGAAATTCAATATAAATATAAAAAAGAAAAATCAGAAATTGAGAATAAAATTAATCTCGAAATAAGTGAAAAGGAAATTAAGGCACTACAATTAAGCCAAAACCAAACGTTTCTTTATTTGTTTTTTGTCATTTTATTTCTCATTTTTACTTTTATTTTTATATTCTATTATATTCAACAAAAAAATAAAAACAATACACTCTTATTCCAAAAGAATATTGAAATAGAATTAAAAAATGACCGATTAGAAAAGTCCAACGAAACATTAAAACAGTTTGCTTATGCTTCTGCACATGATTTAAAAGAACCTTTACGCAGCATCAGCAGTTTTGTGAGTATCATCAACAGTCGTTATGCCAAACTTTTGCCGCCTGAAGCCAGTGATTATATGAATTTCGTTATTGTTGGTGTTAAAAGAATGGAAAGTCTGATTTCAGCTTTATTAGAGTATTCAACTGTAGCTACCGACGAAGTTGAAGTTGAACACCCTACTTCTTTGTTAAAAGTTTTAAATGATATAAAAGATAAACTTTATAACATCGTTGCAGAAAAAAATGCTGTTATAGAATTGAATGGTTATTTGCCAATGCTTAAAATGAGTCGTTTACACTTAAATAAGCTCTTTCAGAATTTAGTGCTTAATGCTATTAAGTTTAATGATATAAATCCAATCATTCAGATTAATGGAAGGCTTGAAAAAGAATTATATATTATTGAGGTTAAAGACAATGGCATCGGAATAAAAATGGAATACAACGATAAAATATTCCGCCTTTTTCAAAGATTAAGTCGCTCTACTCAATATGATGGCACAGGCATTGGCTTGGCAATATGTAAGCAAATAGTTGACAGATATGAAGGTACGATTCGGTTTGAATCTGTTGAAAATGAAGGGGCAACTTTCATTCTGTCATTTCCTGTCTCTTTAATCGAAAAAGAGACAATACAAAAAGAAAAAGTTCGTAAGGATTTTAGGTCACTACAAGTCCTTCAACCTTTAGCCTAAAATTCGTCAGGCATCTACTTCATAATCCTTGATACGAGTTGTTATATCTTTCAAAGTTGCATATTTTTCTGTGATATAAGGTATTGTATCCAAGCCAGAAGTGAATTTTAAAATATAAAAATAGAAGCCAATTATTTCACCCGCATTAAGCGTTTGAGCATTAAAACGAGTGCTAACAACCAAAGCCACACCTAATAGTATCATCACAAAAGTCTCCATTATGCCAAAATTAAAGGCTTGTTGATCTGATATTTTGACTTGCCATGTCCGCAACAGTTCATAATGTTTTTTAATTTCAACAGGGTTGAAAGTCGAAATGACTTCTACTTGACGTTCCAGTTCATCATTTTTATTTTGGGTCAAAACACCCATTCTGTGACCATAAAAACGGCTGATGAAAAGGACAGGCAAAAGGACAGCTAAACAAATGATAATCACTTGTTTATCATAAAAATATATCAAAATCAAAGAGCCGAAAATATTGTAAAAAGCTTCTAAAATATAGATTAAATCATATTCCAAAAAATCGGTGTATTCCCGTGACAAAGTGGACAATGCACTCAATTTTGAAATATTTCCCTCGCTCTTTTTACGAGACAAAAACTGGATAATGATGTCGTTTTATATAGTTGAATATGTCCTCGTATCGTAACGCATCCTCAACATACCGACGACTAACCAAACTAAATGTACGCCCAAAAACACAATAAGCATTTCGTAGCCCCCCCTCAGTAAATCGTTCACCGCTTCACCCAAAAAATAGGGTTTGAGCAACGAACCAGCCATTTCCAAACTAAAAAGCGCGTAAGTAATGCCCAAACGGTATTTATTAGCGAAAATAATGCTTTTGACATACCCAATTCCTTCCATACAATTCTATTATTTTCAAGCAATACGATTGCCTTTTTTACCACTGATTTTACCTCGACAATTCGGACTACCACAACGGCAGTCAAACGGTTCTATGCTTTCATCTAAGAAAGTCGCATAGTCCAATGTCAATTCTTCTCCTAAATAAATATCTTTTAAAGCAATGACATCTAAATCTTTATACATTGTATTTGCATCACATGAATGATTTTGCGGTGCCCAATTGAGGGGTTTTTCATCCCATAAGATATATACTTCTGGGCTAATCGGATAGGCATAATGCCTGAAATCATCATTCTGTTTGTCGTTCCAATTTTGCTCTACATAACTTTTAGTCACTATACGTTGCGCCTTTTCTTCTCCTTTAAAAATGACTTCATTTTCGGCAATGTGTTGATTGGCAAAAATACCATAACCAAATAAAGCATTGCGTTTTGAGGTAAATATTTAGCACCTCTAACCATTCCAACACAATGTTCACTACCACAAACACAAGCAAATGGTTGATCCATGTCCCATTCAGCTGACGGATAAAAGAAAGTCAATTCGTCGCCTTTTTCAATGGGTATGAGACAAATTAACTGCTTTTTAGTGGTATCAAAAAAACAATTGGGTTCACAGCTGTGATTCACCGTTTCTAAAAAAGTAGGCAGCAACTCAACATGTTCATTTTCACCAATTTGCACGGTCAAATAAGTCGGTGTTTCAAAGACTTTATCCCAATAAAATGCACTGATAACTTCATTGGCTTCAAAAGCCTTTTTTGAAAATAATGACCGATTGCCAGTGATGACATCGGTGCGGATTTCGGCAAACCCCGATTGCCCAAAAATGAAGGTCTTTGGTTGATTTTTCGTTAAAGTCAGCATCTGAAAAATGTCTTTTTTGATAATTTAAGTAAGTGTTATTTCTATAATCATGTCCGTTTTTCCATGATTTAGATTTTAGACTTTGCCGCAGTGATTCGGTTTAGTTGTTTACTTATATTTTTTATCAAATTTCAAATTGAAGAAACTTTAATGCGCTATCGAAAATGGCTTTGAAAAACGATTTAGACCATCTGAAACTTCTAAGTGGTAAATACCATTAGGTAAATTACCGATGAAGGCTTCCATAATTTGTTGATTATCAACATTTTCAAACTGTTCTTTCCAAACAACTTTTCCATAAACATTCACAATTTCAACTATAAGTATTGTACTTGAAAGCGTATTAAATTGAAAATGCACATCCGTTTTTGCTGGATTTGGGAAAATACTGAGGGGGTCGTTTTTCTCTAAAATCGTTGGCGAAACCACTGGCGAAATAGCTATTTTCGTCGCATATTTCGAAAGCAAACGTATGTAAGCCCCTTGATAGGAAATGCTCGGTTCAGTGATTTCCCAAGAGTTTTCAGGGTAGCTCGTATTCCAATCTTTGTAGGACTTTTGAACAGGTTGATTGGCTGGTGGTGATATTGTTTTTACTGAAAAATCCTTGTTGATACCGCCCGTCATAAGCGCAGGAATCGGGTTTTGGTCAAAAGCCGTGCCGTCGCCTGTCCAACTATGATAAATTTGAGTCGCAAAATTGTCAGCACCCATTGAGCCTGTATTGGACAACATAACGATACTGAGGGGGTTGACACCATGCAAAAAATGAAGATAATCAAGGGCTTGTGTGCGGAAATTGGTGTGTTCCGTAGGGCTTTGATTGTATCGAATCATGTTTTCGTACATGATACCCATCAGTGCTTTTTGCATATTATTGCCCCAAACATAGTCGCCATCTTTCATATAGGCTCGATACGCATCGGTATTGTTGAGTGTGGCAGGATAAAAATCAGCGTTATTCGTTGTTGAATTTTTAAAACTTGATAATATAGTTGTCGAAACAGCGGGTGTAATACCCAAAATTGTTGTATAAAAAAGGGCAATATCGTTGTAAGTTGCTTCAAAAGAGTAAAAATATTCCCATTGAAGGCAATGTAAACTGGCGTAATTACTCTCAAAAAAAGTCTTATAAGTCGTTTGGTTGGTTACTGCAAAAAGAAAAGCGGCTGCACCTATTTTGCGTGCTAAAATATCATAAGTCGTTACCTCTGGTGTGGCACTTTGAAAGCCTGTATTTTGATACATTACTGAGGGGTTCGCCACTGCCCAATTCCAAGCATTTTGGGCTTTTGCCCATAATGTTGCTGAATAAGTAGGGTTAATTGTCTTGAAAACCAAGGAAGCATGAGCAAAAACAGAGGCAGCCGTCAATGTCGCACTTGTGGAAGCCTTGCCATAAAAGCGTTTTGCCACATCATTATTGGGCGGTGAAGCAGTTGCAAAATCTGTTACTGACACTTTATTTAGCACAGAACCATCAGTTTGCTGCATTTTTATAAGCCAATCCAATTCATATTTGACTTCATCTAAAAGGTCTGGGATGCCATTTTGGCTTTCTGGAATACCCCAATTATCGGTAAATACTGAGGGGTTCTCTTGATAAGCAAACAGGAGATTATGGAGGGGCGTGTAGGCAAAATTCACGTATTTATTGTAGTCCCCCGCATCGTGCCAGCCACCTGAAAGGTCTTTAGCCGTCGCTGCATTGCTTTGATTTTCAACATCTCGACATGCCAAATCTTGGTTTGCCGCAATGTGACAAGCGGCATGTGTCCAAGTACCACCATGTGCGGCTGTTATTGCTGTTCCACAACGTTGAAAAAAAAGAGCATGAGTTGCGGCACGTAACAGCGTGGTATATACATCATTATGTATAATAAATTTATTAGAACTTAAACTATTTTGCACATCTTCAACATAATACTCTCCAACGGTTGTTAAACTAGAAAAGTCAAACCACCAAACTTTATCGCCTGATTGTGTATGCGTTGTGCCATTTTTCCAACTGGTGATTGTACCACTAAAAACCTCCATGTCGTTGTCCCAACGGCGAACTTTGAATGTCGTACCTGGCGTATAGGTACTCGGTGCATTGAACCCAACTTTTGGTTGAGCGATGACGGCAACTTTTGTATCGTTTGGGCGATATCCAAATTGATCGGTTTTGATATTGAGCGATATTGACATAGGCGAGCCAAATATTGTCCATGTTTGAAAAATAAGGAGGGTTGCTGTGATTAGTCTGCTCATGTGAAAGCGGTTTTTGTAAAAATAAAAAATAATGATCATAGGTATAGTAAACAGAAATTTGAATAGGTTTTGTTTTTTG
>JANLQI010000160.1:0-14383 GCA_031367705.1 Saprospiraceae bacterium
ATGGAATGGGGCAAAAGGAAAGGGGAAAAAGGCAAGGGGCAAAAGGCAAGGGGCATAAGGCAAGGGGCAAAAGACAAGGGGCAAAAGGCAAAGAGCAAAAGGCAAAGAGCAAAAGGCAAAGAGCAAAAGGCAATTTTTTTAAAACTTTTTTTAAAACTTAAAATGTAAACAATTTATGAGCGCTACAAACTTTAAACAAACGGCAGCCTATAAAAAGGCATTTTCGTTAGCGATGGAAATTTTTGAAATAACTAAAATTTTCCCCAAAGAGGAGAAGTATTCATTAACAGACCAAATACGTAGATGCTCTCGAAGTGTATGTGCTAATTTGGGAGAAGCCTTTCGGAAAAGACAATATCCTGCCCATTTTGTCTCCAAAACATCTGATTCTGACGCTGAAAATACAGAAACACAAGTTTGGTTAGACTTTTCTTATGCTTGCCTCTATATAACATTGGAAAAATATACGGATTTGAATGTAAAAAGCGAAGAAGTCGGCAGATTGTTACATCACATGATTGCTAATCCCGATAAATATTGATTTAGCACTTTGCCTCTTGCCCCTTGCCTTTTGCTTTTTTTTACTACTTTTGCCACATGACAACATCATTCAAACCACGGACAGCCTACCTACTCATAGGTTCAAACAAAGGCGACAGAAAAACATTCCTTGCACAGGCGGTTGAAAAAATTCACCGCATGGTGGGTCGGGTCACTCAAAAGTCCAAACTGTACGAGACACAGGCTTGGGGCGTAACGAATCAATCGGACTTTATAAATCAAGCCGTAGCAGTCGAGACTTCGCTCAATCCACACAAGCTGTTGGAGCAAATCCTCAAAATTGAGAACGAAATGGGGCGTGAACGCACCACTAAATGGGCAGAACGGACGATTGACATTGACATTTTGTTGTATGATAATTTTGTTGTCAATGAACCCAATTTGGTTATTCCGCATCCTGAATTGCCCAAACGCAATTTTGCGCTCATTCCATTGATGGAAATCGCTGGAGAATTCGAGCATCCTGTTCTGGGTTTGACGATTGAGGACATATATATGGAGAGTAAAGACCCGCTTGATGTGTTTATGTTGGATTGACGAGGTATCGGATATTTTCAAAATATCCTATACCTAATATTTTGAAAAACAATCACTTATCTCATTTTAAGATTTAGATGTCCAATATTCACCATTCACCATTACCCTATAATTTCATTGCTATTGAAGGCAATATCGGGGCGGGCAAAACGACCTTTTGTGAGATGTTGTCGCATGATTTCAACTGCCGTTTGATACTTGAGCAGTTTACGGACAATCCATTTTTACCGCTTTTTTATGAGCAACCTGACCGTTATGCTTTTCCTGTCGAATTGTTTTTTATGACCGAACGGCATAAGCAATTGCAAACCGCTTTTTCGTCGGGTGCTGACCTTTTTACCCCCCTCAGTATTGGGGACTATTTTTTTCTGAAAACCTTACTTTTTGCTAAAAATAACTTGAATGAAGCGGAATTTCGCTTGTTTCAACGTCTTTTTGAGGTCTTAAATACGACCTTTCCGAAACCTGACTTGCTCGTTTATTTGCATCGCAGTGTTGAAGATGTGATGAAAAATATCCGTAAACGAGGGCGTAATTTTGAAACCGATATTTCTGCAGAATATTTAACAGGCATTCAAAATGTCTATTTCGAGTATTTTAGAACGGAAACCGAATTGCCTATTCTCATTATTGATGTTGAAGACATTGATTATAAAAATGATGAAACAGCCTATCAAAAATTAGTCGCTCTGTTACATCAAAAACATGAGCGTGGTGTGCATCGTTTCTCCATCAAAGATTGATTTCTACTCTTTTATCTGGTAATTAAAAGAAAATAAGCCTAAAAGTCATTTGATATTGAGCTAAAACCCAGTCGAATCGGTGTAACAGATTCGGCTGTATCATAGTGCTTTAATACCTACTGTGAAAGTATAAGCCCTTCTATAAAAAGCATTTAAAAATATTAAAAATAATCCATTAAAAACAAAACGGTGATTCATTTGGTGTCACACAACGCGGACAAGCAAGGACTGAAGCAAGGGCTTTAAATCTGTAACATTGTATTATTAATTAAGAAAAGAGGTTTAGCGTAATTGATTAACCACGACTTAAAAGTCATTAGTACAGAATTGTAAGATTTAAATAAAAAGGAAAGGAGGCTTTGGCTACCCTTTAACACAAAACTCATTTACATTATTTTTTCTGAAAACGGATTTTGAGCATATCTTTTTGACAAACAATGGGCTGTTTGTTTTTCGGGCATAAAAAAAGGCAATTTTTACTGAGAGGTAAAGATTGCCTTTTGTGTTCACTGTTATGAATAAAGCGATTGTCTTTGGACAAACCCAATAAGTGACGGTAATTCTCGAAGATATATCGGGCGCAATTGGTATTTTGCACAGGCAATGGGTACTGTAATTAAAAATAGCACGAAAATTGATAATAGTTGACACATAAACGATACACCTTTTTTTATGGGGGGAAATGATAAATAAATGCAAATGATTCATTCTATAAAACATACAACCTTTTTTATAGTGTCTGACTATTGGCAATCCATCAGTCGGGCTGTTTTTGTTATTGCCAGTCTGTTTTTTTTAACACCCAACGCTTCGGAGGCACAAACGACGGAGACTTTTCCCACAGGTGCTTTTATCATTGACATGGGTGTTCCACGACAAACCATAGACAATGGTTTGAAGCCTTATGGTTTGATCTATGATTTATTAAAAAATCAGTATATTCCTATAAAATGGGTGATAAACAGCAGCAAACTCAAGGATAGTGCTGACTTTACTTACAACGGTACGGCTTACAAAGGTGGTCCTTTCATCATTCCTGCGGCATACAGGTCTGCCGCTGTGAATGCCCGTATCAGCTATTGGCAATCGCTCGGCGTAGTCGGTACGACAACCACAAGCCCGATAACCGTACCTGTTTATACCACGCTCAAAACAGCACCCGTCTGGACACTGGATGACCAAAACGGCTCTATTGCAGAGAAATATTTCATTAATGCAGGCATCCCATCTACGGCTTATAATTGGTTAGCCCCTTCGCAATTGGGTGGTTGCAACGATATCTTTATTATGCCTCATGCCGACCCTACATGGGCGACGCATAGTAATTTACTGGCTTGGAACAGAGACTCCAAAGGAGCTATTTGGGCAGCTTGCCATGCCGTTTCGGTACTCGAAGCCATTAAAAACCCTAGCAATCTATCGCAACAAATGAATTTTCTTAGTACAACTGGGTTGGTTAACTATGGCGATCATAATGATGCAACACCACCTTACAATTATAATTTCCCTACTGACCCTTTTATGCAATTTATGGGGACGATAGATGGTGCCGTTCAGAATGGCTCGGAACAGGTGTTTATGCCTTTATTGGGCGGTAGTTGGCGAAACAGCACAAAAATAGCCGTTCTTGACGCGACACAGTCAAATGTCCCAACCTTATCCTCTGGACCCGCAGCCATCGTCGCTTATGGTAAGGCTTTTGGCGACAGTACACGCGGAAATGTCCTTTACGAAGCCGCTCACGACCACAACAAAAGTGGTGCGATATCAGACCGGGTGGCGGCTCAACGGATTATGTTTAATTTCAGTTACCAATCTGCCAATGAAAGAGCCGTCGTACCAACAATCGGCTATATCCCCGATACAATTGCAGCGGGTTCACCAACAAGTTTAAGTCTAACGCTACCAGTTGGTCAAAACCTATCCAATTATACTGTCCAATGGCAATCTACTTGTGGCGGAACATTTAGTCCTTCTGCAAATCAAGCTAATACGACATTTATCCCCCCCTCAGTATCAACTGCCTCCAATTGCCTCATAACGGCAATCATCACAGACAGTTGTGGGCGCGTTTTTTTTGAGGTGAAAACCACTGTTATTTGCGAAAATGTATCCGTCAGCATCGTTGCCAGTAATTCTACGGTTTGTGTAGGTGGTTCTGTGGTTTTAACGGCTACCGTCACTAATGGCTCTGCGGGTATCGGTTACCAATGGCAATCTTCGCCCGATGCCATCACATGGTCAAATATCAGTGGTGCAACGGCAACGACATATACACTCCCGACTGCTGCCCCTTCGTCGCTGCGCTATCGCGTTCTTATTTTCAAAACAGCATCAATATGTGGCAATGCCGTCTCTAATACCCTCACTGCAACCGTTGTTGCAGACCCCACAGTATCCGTCTCTATTCCACCCGCAATTGTGTGCATCGGTGCCAATATTACTTTAACCGCAACACCAACAGTTGGGGTGGGTACTTGTGGGATTCAATGGCAATCAAGCCCTAACGGAACGACTTGGACAAATATCTCTGGTGTAACGGGCACGACTTACAATGTTATAAGTTTGGGTGCATCAACACGTTATCGGGCACAATTGGTTTCCTGTACAGGCAATGGGTGTTGTAATTAATGTGTACTCATTTCGTAAGATGAAAGAATAAATCAAATAGACTGTTTAAACAATTTCGATCTAAAAACTTTAAGATGACAAAAAGGTATTTATCAGCATTATTATGGCTGCCAATATTGCTATTCAGCAAAACCCTTGTAGGGCAAAACATTGGTGTCAAAACAGTGACACCACAAGCCGTTTTAGATGTCAATGGTTCAGTCGCCATGCGTGAAGGCACCCCCCTCAGTATCGCCAATGGTACAAACAACAATGTGACGATAGACACAATGAGTTTTTACCGTATCACTGCCCCGACCGCTGTTTTTACGATTACAGGCTTCACTAATGGTTTTGATGGACGCTTATTAACCATCATTAATGCCACGAGTTACACTATGACCTTAAAACATCAAGTCACATCAAGTTCTGCCAATCAAATCAATACGGGTGGTTCGGATGTCACGGTCGCCTCAAATGGTGTTGTGACCTTTATATACAATGCAACATTGACGAAATGGGTGCTCACTGGAGGTCAAGGTTTTACAACAGCTTCCGGAACGGGTTGGTCAACAACAGGCAATAGCGGTACGACGGCAGGAACGAACTTTGTGGGGACAACCGACGCTCAATCCTTGGTACTGAAAGCCAATAGTACTGAGGGGATGCGGATGCTGACTTCTGGCTATGTCGGAGTTGGCACAACAACGCCGGGTACAACATTGGAAGTCAATGGCGGATTAACCATTACGCCCGGAAGTGTTGTCAATTTGACTACGAACAATCAAGTAGTGACCGTTGGTGATGAGTCGTTCATCATTCTAAACAATACGAGCGGCTCAAAAATTACATTTACCATAACAAATGGCTTGACCAATGGACAGACATTGGTACTCTTAGCTTCAAGTGCAACGAATGTAGTCTTAAGCGATTCAGGCAACTGCAATCTGGATGTGAACTGGAACGATAAGCGGAGTGGTGATACCATGTTGCTTATCTGGTACGGTTCAACTTGGTATGAGATATCTCACTCAGACAACCATTAATATCTACTCAATATTTAAGACAAAAGAGCACTCAATTGTGAAAATAAATGATGAAAGGCTATTTGGATAAATACCAGATAGCCTTTTGTTTTGTTGTTGCTAAAAAAAAATAAAATTTAATGTTATTTTTTTGAATTTGTATGAACTAAAAAAGCATTGAAATAGTTTTTGATACTAATATCAACAACATTATTTCATCAGTTTTTAAAACCTCTTTTATCATGCAAAACAGAATTGATATCAATTTCGACGAAGCAGGTTACGTCACTGCCGAAACCAAAGCAACAGAGTTTGTAAACTTCATCAACTCTTACGTCAAGGATGTAAAAGCCGCTGACCGCATCAATGGTGCCAACATGGGCGAGCAAAATGGTTGGACGTATGTTAAAAAAGCCTTTCAAGCGCTCACAGCCGACCGCACCCTTGTTCATGCCAAAGTCGTGGACTACGATGCTTTCGCCCGAGACATTGATGCCGCAACAAAATTATTGAAACTCAAAAGCATTCTCAAAGGCTGGGTCGGCAATATGGAAGGTACTTTCATGTTGATTGGCATTGACTTGATGGAGCAAGCCGCTTTTGTGAAAGCAGCCATCGCTTTATTAGCGAAAGCGGACAGTGACTACAAAGCTACTTACGACGACTTGAACTTCCTCTATGAAAATCGCGCTCAAAAAGCCGCTTTAACCATGGAGCAGAACAAACGCATTGAAGAATTGACCAAACAGGTCGAAGCCACTCAAAAAACCGCTTGATTTTTTGAAAAGAACATGGCATAATTACAAATTATCGCCGTCTTTGTCCGTTAAAAAGCCAAATTTACCGCCGTTACCACCGCTTTTGCCGATGGTAACGGCGTTTTTGTTCTCTTGATGCCATTTTAGTCACTCACAAACTCGGAAAAACCGACCTTGAATTCGGAAAAACCGACCTTGAACTCGGAAAAACCGACCTTGAACTCAGAAAAGCCGACTTCAAACTGGGAAAAGCCGACTTCAAACTCGGAAAATCTGACCTTGCATAGTCACGCGGTCAGCGGCCTCCATACATACTCCTTGAAAAAAATGTGTTAAGATATTGATACATAAATGAAAAACGACGGCGGATACTGAGGGGGGCTATTTTATTTAGATATGTCCCTAAAAGGCAGCTTTAGGGCTTTGAGCCGCACTGTTTAATGTGGTAAAAAAAGAATTTATTTTTTTCGGCATATATTTTGTAAATATTAAAAAGCTAAATATAACGAGCATTGAAATATAAAGGCTCTTTCAGAACTTTTTAATATAATTCCGATAATGCAAAAACTACTCAAACGATTTGGTTTTGCCAACTGCTATACGATATTCTTTTGTATTGGTCTCTTTTTGACCCCCTCAGTATTAAAGGCTCAGGATTGTACGCTCACGTTGACAACGAGTGTCTCCAATTGTTATGACTCGAATGGCAATTCAACAGGTGGTTCATCTATCGCGACGGTTCAAGTCATCGTAGATTGGGTGGATGTTATTGGTGCTTCGATGATTACGGTCAACGTTACAGGCGCAGGTTCGCAAACCATCAGCCCTGCCACAGCGACGAACAAACCCACCGTTTTAAACTTTAATGTGTCTGCTGACGGAGCAGCCTTGGCCGTTGCGGCAACCTATTCAACGTGTTCTGCTTCGCAAAATGTCACAGCACCCACGGGCAATTGCCTTTTGGCTGCTTGTCAAACAGGTCAAACAGGCGGTATCGTTTGGCGCGACTACAATAACGATGGCATTAAAGGGACGACTGAAACATTAGGCGTTGGCGGTGTAACAGTCAAAGCCTTCGATTGCAATGACAACCTCGTGGCAACCACGACAACGGATTACTTAGGACAATATACTTTTGGAACGCTTTCTCCAGCACCCAGCTCGACGAATAAATACCGTATTGAATTTTCAAATATTCCCTCTCCGTTTTCACCGACTTTCAACGGTACGAACGGACGTACCGATGTACAGTTTATCACAGCGGCCAGTTGTTCGGTCAGTCTCGGCGTGAATAACCCCGGGGATTATTGTCAAACAAATCCAAAATTAGCCACGCCGTGTTATATCAATGGTGATATTGGTACAGATTCACCTGCCGATGCAATGGTGACATGGGATTATACGGCTACAGGGACAAGCGGGACGACTAAAAAGACCGTTTCCAATAAAGTCAATATTGGTTCAACTTGGGGCATGGCGTACAGCAATAAAACCAACCGCATTTATTCTGCAACTTTTCTAAAACGACATTCAGGTTTAGGAACAGGTGGCTTAGGTGCTATTTATAGTGTCAATGCCGATTCTGCTGCGACAAATGGTTCTGTATTAATAGCCATACCCAATGTTGGAACGATTGGTAGTAATGCAGCGCGTGGTTTGACAGGGGCAAGTGCGTTAAACACCGACGCAACAGCCTTTGGCAAAGTCGGTGAAGTCGGTCTGGGCGATTTAGATATTTCAGATGACCAAACAAAACTCTATACGGTCAATCTTTTTACTAAAAAAATAATTGTTGTGGACATTGCCACACAAACCATTTTGGACAGTATTGCTATCCCAAATCCAGGCTGTATCGGTGGTGTGAGCCGTCCATTTGGTTTAAAGGTGCATAAAGGCAAATTATATGTCGGTACGGTTTGCGATGCTTCGCTAACAACGCCACTTAATGCCAAAACATCCAATTTGGAAGCTTTTGTGTATGAAATGAACCTCACGACCAGTACCTTCAATACGAACCCCGTTCTCAATTTCGGTCTTAATTACTTACGGTCATCGGCGTGGAATGAACCTTTTTATGGTGGTGCAACGGGTATGCCAGTATCATCTCGCGCTTGGTATCCTTGGAAAGATGTGTTCAATGCGACAAATTTTCAAGCCTATTCGTCATCGGGTTATCACAGACTTTGCCACCCAACACCCATTTTGTCTGACATCGAAATTGATGCAGATGGTGCCATGGTTTTGGGCTTTACAGATAGAACAAGTCATCAAATTTCGAATAACAACAATGCACCAGACTTTGCGACATCTAATCTATTAGAACTGGCTGTTTCAGGAGGTGATATTTTGAAAGCCAACTACAACAATGGTATTTGGAATATGGAGTCGCTGGTTTATGGCGCAACAGCGACGAGCGCAACAGCACCCGTCGAAACAGAGTTTTTTAAAGGAGAAGTTTATTCTGTCCATGCCGAATCTGCTCAAGGAGGATTAGCCCTACTTGTTTCTAAAGGTGAAGTTGTAACGACTGCCTTAGACCCATTGGCTTTCTTTACGGGCGGAACGCTTAAATTATCTATGTCAACAGGCAATCAAGTCGCCTCATCAGCATACCAAATTTTTGTGGGCGGTAGTTCAAAATCAACAGGTATTGGCGATTTAATCACCCTTTGCCAAGCACAACCGATTCAGATTGGCAACTACGTTTGGAAAGATTCGGACAGGGACGGCGTGCAAGACCCTTGCGAGTCCCCCCTCAGTAATATCACCCTTTCGTTGTGGAAAAGCGGTTCGCAAATAGCTACAACCACGACAAACGCGAGCGGAGAGTACTATTTTTCAAATAAAAATGCTTCGGGCGTGAC
This sequence comes from Saprospiraceae bacterium, assembly GCA_031367705.1. Lineage (GTDB taxonomy): Bacteria > Bacteroidota > Bacteroidia > Chitinophagales > Saprospiraceae > JAAFJT01. The sequence goes on from JANLQI010000160.1 coordinate 9,099, forward strand.
TTGGACAGGGACAGGTGCGGATACAACGCTGCGACCCAATATGGCTTATGAAATCCGCATCAACAATAAAAATCAGACCATTTTGGATACGATGCGATTAACGATTGCCAACTCAACAACCAACAATGGCAACGACAATAACGACTCAGATGCATCTATTGTAGGAAATTATTCTGTCATCGCTTTCACAACAGGTGAAGCGGGTACGACCAATCACACCTACGATTTTGGTTTTTATCCTTGTTTTGTCCCTTTATTATTAGACACAACAATAACCGTTTGTTCTTCGAAAAATATCAATTTGACAACCTTAGTGAGAGACATTGCGGCTAAAACCAAAGACTCGGTAGCACAACGGTATTTTAGATACTATCGCAGCAATTGGTCAAATGTTACCGACTCGACCGCCGTTTCGTTGACAGCTAAGGACAGTTTTTACATCATCAAAGACGTATTCAATTGTTATAATTCAGATACAATGACAGTGGTTGTCAATGTCACACCGACACCGACGACCCCCTCAGTATCGTCGCCTCAAACGAACACATGCCCGACAGCGACAGTGAATTTAACAGCACTTGCAGCGACATTGACCCCCTCAGTATCAGGCGGTATTTTTGAATGGCGTGTGTCAAATAGCTCCGTTTCAGCCTTAGTCAGTACACCTTCGGCCGCAACGAATGGCACGTATTATTTATTCGAAAAATCGCCAGCAGGGTGTTATTCGACAGGGACATCAGTACAAGTTCAAACAACAGTTTGTTGTCCAACACCTTTCTGTATTCCACTATTGGTTACACGGGCAAGTAGCAATAATTAGCATTAAAAAACATTCAGTTTTGAGGTAAAATCGTAGGGGAATATAAAAATTACCCTACGATTTTCCCAAAATCAATATTAAATCCATCTAATACTCATCATTCATTTTAATACTTTCACAATGAATACGTCAAATAAAATAGTCATACTTCTTTCCCTCGCTTGTTCACTTTTAACTTCCGCGCAAGCGCAAGTCGGTTCTATCACAACAGCATCAACAACTTGCAAGCTCACGATAGCTTCCTGTGAAGGGGATATTTTGACATTGACCCCACAAGACCAAGCGACATATGCTAACTATAAATGGTATTATGGTACTGTTGCGCCAGCCAATGAAATTACAGCCTTGAACGCAGTTGCAAACAACGTAGATGCGACCAATTTCGCTTCTAATTTTCCAACTATTAAAGTCATTGACAATGGTGGGACTTACATTCTCACAGCGGAATACGCCTCACCTTCGGGCTGTGCCACTAAAAATGATACTTTCCAGTTGAATTTTACACCAAGACCCATAGCCAATAACGCTACTTTGGTGAAGTGTGAAGATATGGGCGGGAGCGGCATGGCTGATTTCACCCTTACGGATGCCAATGCAACTGTAACAGGCGGTGCGACGGGCGTGGCCGTGTCTTATTACGCCATTTTGTCAGATGCCCGCAACGGCGTCAACCCCCTCAGTAGTCCGCATACAACCAGTGCTTCTATCTTATATGTCCGTGTTGAAAATACAACAACAGGGTGTTATCGAACTTCGACCCTCACACTCGATGTCAATACAAAACCCAGTATTGCCGATGGTGTTACGACCATTTGCAACGGTACAACAGTTGATTTGACCGCACAAATAGTGGGTTATGGCTCTTTGGCTAATCCTGTTTGGACACTCACGACGGTCACTGGAACACCTGTCTCAACGCCAACGGCAGTCTCTCCGACTACGACAACCACCTATATATTAGTAGAAGAAAATGGCAGTGGCTGCCGAGATACAGCACAAGTATTGGTTAATGTCAATTATCCGCCCGTAATAGTAGACGTGGCGACTTCGATTTGTGAAGGCACAATCTTAAATTTAACTGCTGAAATAACAAATTATAACACCTATATAAATCCAGTTTGGTCATTGACTGTTGCGGGTGGAACAGTTGTCACAACGCCAACCTCCGTCTCTCCCAGCACAACGACCACCTATATATTGATAGCTCAAATTGGCACAAGTTGTAACGATACAGCGCAAGTTGTGGTGACAGTCCATCCAAACCCAGACTTTACACTATCTAAACCTGTAGCTTGTCCAGGCACAACAGAAGAAGTGAATATTATAAATTTGACGAATGCCGTTGAAGCAACGGCTCTATTGAAGATAGATTTGGGTAGTTTTAACCCATATCCAATCCCTGCAACGACACTGGGACTGGCTGTTGGCAGTCATACATTTACGGTGAGAAATACAGATGGTTGTGATACTGCGAAAAGCATAACGATTAACAGCATACCCGCCAATATCTGTTTGCCAGTAGTCGTTACCCGATCAAATTAGCAAAAGAAAAATCAAGCTCAATCATTGAAATATTAAGCGACTGGTTTATACTGGTCGCTTCTTTTTTTTTAAACGACCCCTCAGTATAAATAAGTAGGCAAAAGCTTCATAGTTTATTTAAAATCAATATTCCCGATTATTTAAAACGAACTACTTAGGTATAAAAATGGCAAAAGACACCGAAGTGCCTTTTGCCGTTGAGTTGGTTTTTCATTTTGACAATAAACTAGAAATTGTAAGACCGTTTCAGAGGTTATAAACCAATGATATTCACGGCTTTGTCTTTTAACTTCGGCTTCCAATAAGCCGATTCTGTAATGTTTTCTTTGATAACACCACGTGAGCAAGTGCTGTGGACGACGACCAATCCTTTGTCATCGTTTGAGACAACCATGGCAACATGTGAAACGTTTTTTTTCTCGCCAAAGAAAACCAAGTCTCCTTTACGAGCCAAAGCGACGGGAATAGATGTGCCTTCTTTGAATTGGTCTGATGAAGTACGACTGGCTTTGTAGTCAAAATAGTTTAACACATACCTAACAAAACCCGAACAGTCGAAGCCATCATCTAACGATGAACTGCCGAGACTGTACTGAAGCCCCCATCCTGTGTGCGATTCTGCAAACCAAACAATGTCTTGACGACGTTCGGCCGAGGGCGACACACGTGCTTCCATGAAAGTCGGCGCAACTGGCACAAAACCCATGAATGTGGATACGGTGTTAATCGGAATTGGGAAATTTGTTGTCGTGTTAAAATTTGTTTGGTTTCTAAATAAAGTTGCCGTCGGTGCGGCGAAAATGTTAAGGGACAGAAATGTGAGTAAGCTTTGGAGAATAATTTGTTTGACTCGTTTTGTTTGCGGGTACGGACATCGTCCGTCAGAACTACTAATAGCTTCCATAATCTGTCTGTGCTGTTAAAATGAGAGCGTCAGAGTCGCCAAAATAAAATTGTGTCCTTTTTGATGAATAGCAAATAAAAATTACTTCTCTGATTCAGCAATCTTTATTGCCGTGAGCAAAGGTAGAAAATGTATTGATATTTTCTATTCCTTATTCACTTTTTTTCAAACTTTATTTGTCTTTTTAACACTTCTCGGCAAAAGTAAATTTGGGGCTTTTTTTGTTGGAACATAAAATATTAATTATATTTAAATTGTAATATTTTGATAATCAATTAATTATGAATATTTTATGGCCTTTTAATCTGTTTGTCTCATATATTGATTTCAAAGGTATCTTGGTCAGCCAAAAAGCCAAATTTTTTGCGGTAATTCCCTAATTTTTCCTTTGAAAAGATGGTTGTATCAACTTCCTCTGAAAAATAGCAACGCAATAAAATTTCGCCAGCGTAGTCAATAACAGAAGTGTCACCTCTATACTTATAGCCATTCGCATCTGTTCCAACGCGGTTAACAGCGACGACATAAGCCTGGTTTTCAACGGCCCGTGCCTCCGATAAGATGCGCCAATGGTGACTGCGGGCAATGGGCCAATTTGCGATATATATTAATACGTCATAATCAACCAGTCCTTCGCCCTGTACGCGGTTTCTTGCCCAAACAGGAAACCGCAAATCATAACAAATCAAAGGGCAGATACGCCAACCACGCCACTCAACGATAAGCCTTTCGACCCCCTCAGTATAATATTGATGCTCGCCTGCCAGTGTAAAGCGATGCCGTTTGTCGTAAATGGAAAAAGTGCCATCGGGCTGCATCCATACCAAACGGTTGTAATATTTGTCGTTTTCAACACAAATAAAACTGCCTGTGATAGCGGTATCAAGTTCCCAAGCCTTTTTTTTAAGCCAAGACACAGTGGCATCGCTCATTGTTTCAGCAAATGCCGCAGGGTTCATCGAAAACCCCGTCGTGAACATTTCGGGCAAGACGATGACATCTGTTTCGCCCCGTTTGATACCCCTCAGTAATTCATCGAATTTTGACAGGTTTTCGATTTTATTTTCCCAAATCAAGTTCGCTTGGACTGTCGTGATGCGTAATTCGTTCATTATAGTTACTCGTTATTGGTTATTAGTTACTGGTTGTTAGTTACTGTTTATTAGTTATTGGTTGATGCGCAAATATACGAATTCACGAGTAACCAATCCCTAATCCCCAGTAACCAAAAAACAATTTACGATGTTGTCCGCAAAGCATTGAGCGTCAAGTAACCGATGAGCATAAAACCAGACAAAACAATGGCAACGCCCAAGGTATTTAGGTATTCGAAAGGGTTGAGTAAGACGTGTATTTGTTGCCGAATGAGTCTAAAAGGATGCGTCACGATGTCCCAAGAGTTCCATCTTTGGAAACGCCCTATGAAAACGCCAAAACCGCCAAGCCAAATCGCCGTGAGCATAATAGACCATGTGACCCATGGTTTGAAACGGCTTTCCAAAAAACGCTGGACTTCAAAAAGGGATGAATAGCCCAGTAGTAATCCCGTCCAAGCAAACGAAATAAACATCATCACATCATACCAATGCGGGACACCTTGACGGTATTCTAAATGGAGTAAATCGGTAACAATATAAGGTGCATTTGGGAAAAAGAGCAACCAAAGGACAAGGATAACAGTCAAGCTGCGCCATGAAGGGCGCGTGCTGATACGGGTATAAAAATCTAAGGTTAATGCAAACCAATAGGGAATCCATGCTAAGAACAGATTCCAAATCAAAAAGAAAAAAGTACCATAAGTACCTCGATATTGCTTGAAGTCGTTAAAATTTTGGACAAGTTGCCAATCAAAATTGGTGTGTTGCAAACGAAAAAAAACAAGTAGGCAGTCAAAAAACGTACTGAGACTGAGCAGTAAGAACAGTTTATACTGGTGTTTATCTCTGAAAAAAGTCTTCATTAGGTCAGAAAACATAGGTTCAATTTTTTTTGTTTTTGAATATTTTTATGATTTAATTT
>JANLQI010000165.1:0-1573 GCA_031367705.1 Saprospiraceae bacterium
GTTCAGTATTCTCCGTCTCTACTTGCGTCAAGCGTAGCATTACACTATCTAACTTTAAACTTAGTTGTCTTATGTCTGCGTTTTTACCCATTGCTCTAAAACAAAATTTATTTATATAGGTTGCGACCTAAGCTGTTACTAGATTTGTTATTTGTTGATTTGAAAAATAATTTCTAAGTCGGACAACATTCGCTGTTTTTTCTTGTCAAGAAATAATACACGTATATATATGGTGTGAAATTTGAACTTTAACCCCAAAATACTGAGGGGGTATCTTTTCCTTTTTTCGGACGTTCTACTTGTTTAACTTTTGAAAAATTATAACTTGATTAGCGATTTAACATATATTGTGGTAGCACATTCTGAAATTCATCCTTTCGATACAAATTTATATATTGATTGGGCAATTGAAATGATGGAATTGGGATTTGAAACACCATCACTCCTAATGTTATCAAGTTTTAGTAAATCACAAAAGTATTACACAAGCTATTTTGAAATGATTTCATATTTAAATGATTCCATACAAGAATTAGGGCTTGAATTAAAGACGAAAGAAGATGCGGTTTTGAGTTTTTCAAGTTACTTTATTAAACAGATTGCTAAGGGGTACTCGGTAAAGAAGAATTTAAAAGAAGTTTTTCAAGCTTACCAAAGTGATTTTTATGAAGCTCTTTCTGATTTTGGTTCATTGTATTGGGCATGGCAAGATATAGATGATGAGGTAGATTTTCACTATTATTGGCAAGGAGTAAATTCATCAAATATTGAAGCAACTATCGTCAATATTGCCCAAGAATGGATAAAAAAATATGAAAAACAATATAAGATACAACTCAAAAATGAACAACAACACTAATCAAAGTCTATCGTTCGTTAATTGGGTACTTTTTTTAAAAACACAAATTGAAAAATAATGAAATTAAATTTTCTGAAAACACGTAAAGTTTTGATATTCAGTGCTGTGGCATTGATTTTCGTAGCCGCTAATCGGCGGACAGACCATGGTAAGTATTTTGAGATTTCAAAAAACATTGAAATTTTTACCAATCTGTACAAAGAACTCAATACGTATTATGTTGATGACCTCGACCCTTCGAAATTAATGCGAACAGGTGTGGATGCCATGTTGAATTCGCTTGACCCTTACACAAACTATATTTCAGAGTCCGATATTGAAGGCTATCGTTATATTACTGAAGGGAAGTACAACGGCGTAGGTGCATCGTTTGACAAAACGGGGGAGTATGTGTTTGTCACCGATATTTTTGATGCGTCGCCTTCTCAAAAAGCGGGTTTGAAGTCAGGTGATAAAATCGTTGCCGTTGATGGCAAATCGGCTAAGGACAAGTCAATTGATGAAGTGGGTGATGTTTTGAAAGGTGCGCCGGGGACGGATGTGGAGTTGACAGTCGCACGACCGCAATTAGACGGTTCGGATAAAACGCTGAAAATCAAAGTTGTACGTGATGAAGTGTCAGAAAAAAATGTGCCTTATTTTGGTATGTTGAACGATAAAGTAGGCTATATCATTTTGACAACTTTTACGCGGGATGCGGGTGAAAACGTCGAA
>JANLQI010000167.1:0-15791 GCA_031367705.1 Saprospiraceae bacterium
GTTCAGTATTCTCCGTCTCTACTTGCGTCAAGCGTAGCATTACACTATCTAACTTTAAACTTAGTTGTCTTATGTCTGCGTTTTTACCCATTGCTCTAAAACAAAATTTATTTATATAGGTTGCGACCTAAGCTGTTACCAAATGAATTAAAGGCTATATTGATGAATGAGCTTAAAAGCCCAAGTGAAAGTTTCATCAAATTCTTTACTTCTCAAGTTTATACAGGGCGAATTACAGATAAAGTATTGTTTCAGTTTTCAGATTTTGTCAAAAAGTCTGTTCATCAAGTTGTCAGTGATATGATTACGGATAGGCTTAAATCTGCTTTAAATCAAGAAGCAGAAGCAGCTAATCAAAAAGCTATACAAGATTCTGCGGCAATAGAAGCTTTAGCAGAAGAAGTAATTAAAGAAAAAAATATAGAAACAACTGATGAAGAAGTTGAAGCGTTTTTTATTGTCAAATCAATACTTCGTCAAAGAGTAGATTCAAATAGAATCGTTTATCGAGATGCACAATCCTATTTTTCTATTATTCTTGACGATAATAATAGGAAAGCAATTTGCCGTTTATACATGAATGGTAATAAAAAGTTCATCGGTGTATTTGATTCAGCAAGAAAGGAATCAAAAAACGAAATTACTTCTTTGGATGATATTTATAATTTTAGTGAGCAGTTGTGTGCAACGATAGATACTTATTTGGGGATGAAAGCATAAAAGTATTTGTAGTGATACTAAATGTATAATGAATTTCATTTGAACTATATATACATTTTAATGCGAACAACAAAGCCGCCCGAAGTTGAAAAAACATCGAGCGGCTTTGTTGTTGTGGGCAATGGATTTTATGCTGAGGGGGGTAAAAAACTTAAAAGTTCTTTTGGACAATCTCAACTAATCTTTGTTTGACTTTTGCCCAAGTAATGGATTTGTCAAAAAGGACTGGGTTTTCAGTTTGTTCTGCATCTTCAAAATAAATAAGGGTTGTTTCATCAATTCTTTCAATAGTCCCAATGTGTCGGGATAGACTGTGCGAGTTTGTAGCATCTGAAATTGTCTTTTGGTTCTTCAAAATAAGTTGCACAAAAATTGAGACATGATTTATCTAAATAGCGACAATTCAAAACAACTTGTCGAATGGTTTCTAAGCCATATAATTCTTTAAGCAAAAACCAATCGGACAATAAACCATGAGACAATACACGTTCAATAACATAAGGTTTACTGTTGTCGAAATCTATCTGTGTTCTGTCTATATCCCAAAACAAATAATCACTAAACAATGACCGATATAGATTTAAGTCTTTCTCTTTATTTTCAAAAATATTACTGGCTATTGTATTCATAATTCTGATTTTTATAGAATCGGTGATTTTGATCTATTTCTTGCAAAGATAAAAGTTTTCAGAAAACAAGAAGAGAAAAAGCTCAAAATACTGAGGGGGTATTTTCAACAACAACAACAACAAAGCCGCCCGAAGTTGAAACGACATCGAGCGGCTTTGTTGTTGTGGGCAATGACCCCCTCAGTAATTTACAGCATTCCAAATCGAGCAAACCGCAATTCCATGTCTCGTAATATTTCTTTACCGCCGTCCAATCGAGCAATTTTACTTTTGAACTCCTCCAATTTCGAAGGCGTTGATTTGAGAAGGGCAGTTGTTTCGTCAAATAATTGATTCATTTCGGTCTTGATAATTTCATCAGGTTTGCCGAGCAAAGTATAAGTTATCATGTCTCTACATTCTTGGTATTCTTGAGCATCAAAAGCAAGGAAAGCAGCACTTTTAAACAAAATAGAGCGTGTTGGTTCTGCATCAAATTGATTTTGAAGCAACATAGCGGCTGCCTTTTCCAATAAAAAAGCTTCTCTTGATAACTGTACAAAAGCGATTTTATCTCCTTTTTGTCGAGCCAAGAACGCATTTTCAGCCAAATCCATGGCTTGGTTATGAAGTTGATCTATTGAATTCATTCTTTTAGAAATAGTTTTGAAATAGGCTTACTGAATTCTGTTACAATAATATAAGCTGGTAAGTTTTGACTATCACTTTGTTTAATCTGTTTCTTTTTGACTTTGATACGATGCGCAATATCTGTGCTATTACCTTTTAAAATTCCAGAAATTTCTAATCGGGCAGCATCTGTAAAAGGATAATCTGTTTCTTTTTTACCTAACCAATAATCAAAACCTGTTTTGCGTTTGGAACGACGAATAACCTTATAGTCCGTCAAGTAATGAATGATTAAAAAGGCAATGCAATAAGCACCATATTCGGTTTCATAAACCAAATCATTGTGCATATCTTTTATTTGCTGATTGACAGTTGACCACTTAAACTGAAATAAAGCTATTTCTTTTTCATGGTTTTCAATTTTTAGATTTACAGCACCGTGAAAATTGTTTTCTTCAAAACAAATAGCAGCAGCCTCGGCATAATATAGATACATATTAGGTAAAATATAAGAACCAAAATCCGTGTTACTGAGAAGTTCAATATTCTTAATTTCCATATAAGAAGTCCGTTAATAGTGATGTTTCCTAGAATAGTTTAGTACAAAGATAAGTTTTTAAGTGAAAAAATCTATTTTCAATTAAATAAGTATCTTTTACCTACGCAATTTATAACAAAGCCGCCCGAAGTCAAAAAAACATCAAGCGGCTTTGTTGTTGTAAGGGGTTTTTACTGAGGGGGGTAAAACTAAGCAACTGCATATTCAGTATAAGGCCGGACATCGGCGGGAATAAAACCGATAACAACATCTGAATGCGGTACACCGAGCTTGATTAAATCTTCGACAATATCATAGTCTGTGCTGTTTTCTTGCAGCCAGATTTTATTGTTTTTTATATCTAAATGCAATAAACAGAAATAAACACGTTTGTTATTATTCCAACCAACGGACATTATTTGATAATGGTCACGTTCTGTATCAAAAATCAATTGATCTTCTAAATCTTTAGGACTCTCACTTGTCGGTGTTGCGTAATGTGTGAGTAAGTCTTTGATTAGTTTTCGATATTTTTCCAATTTATCCATTGTATTATAGTTTCATTTATATGGTCAAAAACCACTAAGTTAATGTTTTCAGCTTCAATTAACTCTTTAATCAAAGGGCGTTGAAAGAATGTATTAAAAGCAAACTCTGGAATAGCCAAAAATAAATCGCGGTTCGTTTCTTGTTTTGAAAAAATCCATCTGTAAAGCCTGAATTGCCCATAAGCTTCTTCAAAATCATGGACAGGAGAAGGACTAATAAAACTTTTGATTTCGACAGCAATTTTTTTTCCGTCTTTTTCGGCGGCAAATATTTTTTCTGCACCTAAATCTACTTCTCCTTTAACTTCTCCTGCTTGAATACGCAATGGGTCGTGAGTTATTGTCCAACCGTCTTTTTCTAATGCGCGTCTAAAATTGAAATGAAATTTATCTCTTGCCATTTTGGTTTCTTTCTTGCAAAGATAAAAGTTTTTAGAAAACAAGAAGAGAAAAAGCCCAAAATACTGAGGGGGGTATTTCCCACAACAACAAAGCCGCCCGAAGTTTAAAAAACATCGAGCGGCTTTGTTGTTGCGGCAAAAGGATTTAAGCAGATATTTGTTCTTTATTGGATTCCGCCTTACTTTTTTTCAATCGATTTTTTTGAATCTTTTTAATAAGGTCTTCTTCTTCTTTTATGACACCTTGCCTATACAAGCGGCGAGAATACGTAGCGACATCTATACTTTCCATGTTTTCATCAAGATCATGCACAGGCATAATAACCATTGATTTATACTTTTCATTGATGTACCGATTGTGTTGACCATCAAATTCTGGATGGTAGCCGAGTTTGGTTAAAACTTCAATCATTTCTGTATTAGTGACGGGTACGTCTAAGTAAATTCTTGATTCAGTTGTCATGTCATTCATATTTTAATGTTTTACTAATTCTTGAATAGCCGATTTATTAAAAACAGATGTTGGCGGAAGAAAGATTCTTACAAATTTACTGACATTTTTTAAAGCTATCCTATTTTCATTGAAATAGGATTGTAAATCTACAAAATAGGCGATTTCTTGTTGTGCATCATACAATATAATGAGAACAGGAACAAGGCTTTTAAGCCAAAGTTCCAAGTCTCGTTTTGACAAATCAATAATAAAACCCTCATTTTGAGCAGAGAATTGAATGACATCTGTTGATTTTAATTGAATCTTTAAAGTAGGGTTATCGGCTTCACCTCTTTCATTAAACGTCTCTATCATGCCATCATAACCATAATCATAATCTCCAAATCGTCTTAAAATATTTCCGGTGAGTAGAATTTGTCTTTCAATATGATTGAGACCTAAATCTTCAATAATATGCTGCCGAGTGCGGAGTTTTTTCATAGTAACACTTGCGTTTTGGTTTTAAATAAATTTTCTAACAACAAATATAGTTTGCAAGATCCTGTTTTTATACCCTTCAAAAATATTTATTATTGTCTCATACAATTAGTGATATATATTCAACAACAAAGCCGCCCGAAGTTGAAAAACATCGAGCAGCTTTGTTGTTGTGGCAATGGATTTTATAATGATTGACTCTTGTTTAGTTGTGTTGAATACACACCGAGCAAATAGCCCAGCCTTTTTACTCAAGTTGGGGAATATTATACCCAATTAAGCTCTGAAAAACGAAGGCGCATTTTTTTTATTCTTTAATTATCTGCCCTTAAGTTTCTGACTAAATTAGAAAGGAGCAATGGCGGGTAAACTTATACAATCCATACTTTTTTGAGGATTTTCCTCTCATTCTTATATTATTTCATAACATAAATAACAAACATTAAGATGAAAGCTTTAACGAAAACATGCACCACCGTCCTTTTGCTGCTTACAATCATAGCGGCTCATGCTCAAGAATCAAATACTATCGGGATAAACTCGGGGCAACCTTATGATATCTCAATGGTATCCGCTACTCAAGCAGCACAAAACATTACTTTATTGTGTTTGACATCGCCTAACAACAGGTATGAATTGGTGTTAAAAACAAAAAACTCAATTAAAGAAGACTTCAAGTATTTGATACACAATGATGAAGGACTTGTAATGAAAAGCAACAGCATCGAAGACAATAGCGTAACGATTGATTTGACGGATTGGGCTTCAACGTCATATTTTCTCATTGTTTCCAATGCTCAAGTTTCAAAAACATTTAAAATTGTTAAGAATAAAGAAAGCAATGGGGTTATCACAATGAGTAAATAAAAGTAAATTATAGGAATTGCGTTTTTTGCACTAAAAAGCCGCCCGAAGTTGAAAAACATCGAGCGGCTTTCTTGTTGAAATGGCTTTTATACTGAGGGGGCCTAAAACTACTTTATTTTCAAGCCCATATTGTAAAACATAAACGCATATATATCCGCTTGTTCTTGAATCACCTTTGCCGTTGGTTTTCCTGCACCATGTCCTGCCGATGTTTCAATACGGATTAAAGCAGCATTGTCACCTGCTTGTGCCGCCTGTAAAGTAGCAGCAAACTTGAAAGAATGGGCAGGAACAACGCGGTCATCGTGGTCGCCTGTTGTGACCATGGTTGCGGGATATTTAGTGCCTTTTTTGATATTGTGCAAAGGCGAAAACTTGTAGAGATAACCAAAACCGTCCTTTTCCTCACTCAAACCATAATCGGTTGACCAAGCGCGTCCGATTGTAAATTTATCATAACGCAACATATCCAACACGCCAACGGCGGGCAAAGCAACTCTGAACAATTCAGGACGTTGTGCCATGCAAGCACCGACCAATAAACCACCATTAGAACCACCATGAATGGCTAAGAAATCGGAAGACGTGTATTTTTCTTTGATTAGATATTCAGCTGCGGCAATGAAATCATCGAAGACATTTTGTTTGCGTTCTTTTGTTCCTGCGGCGTGCCACTCTTCGCCAAATTCGCCGCCACCTCTAAGGTTTGCTACGGCATAGATACCGCCCATATCCAATAAAGCAGCACGCGAAGGACTGAAACCTGGCGTGACAGAAATGTTGAAACCACCATAACCATACAAAAGTGTTGGGTTTTTACCCGTCCGTTTCATACCTTTTTTCATAGTGATGAACATCGGCACTTTAGTTCCGTCTTTCGATGTGTACCACACTTGTTTGGTGATATAATTATCAGAATTAAAATCCACTTTTGGTGCTTTGAAAATGGTGGATTTCATTGTTTTGACATCTAATTGGTAAATAGTCGGAGGACGAGTAAAGCTCGAAAAGGAATAAAACGCTTGGTTTTCATCGCGTTTGCCACTGACACCCCCAATAGTGCCAATGCCAGGCAGTTTTAAATCATTGAGAAATTTGCCCGATAAATCGTAAAACTTAACCGCACTTGAAGCATTGTGTAACCAATAAGTCACCAATTTACCGCCAACAATGCTGCCGCCTTGTAAGACATCGGTTGGGCTTTCTGGCACTATTTCTTTCCAATTTTTCTCATTGGGCATTGTGATATTGATTGCGACGATACGTTTACGGGGAGCTTTATAATCTGTTTCTACCAAAATCCAATCGCCGTCGTTGTCAATGACATTCCAATCGTTTTTAAAATTATCAGCAATCGTTATCCAATCACCATTGCTCTTTAAGTCTTTGATTTTAAACATATTGCCTTTGGTACTTTCTGAAGTATAGGCACAAAGGAAACGTTCATCATCGGTCGTTTCTGCACCAAAACGACGGTTTTTATTTTCTGTATCTTCCATTATCAGCACGTCATCAGATTGTGGCGTACCGATTTTGTGGAAATACAATTTTCCAAATTCTGCCTTAACAGTCAACTCTTTACCTTTTTCTGGTGTTGGATATTTTGAATAATAAAAGCCATCTCCTTGCCAAGCGAAGCCTGAAAACTTAACCCAGGCGAGTTCTTCTGTCAACGTTTTGCCTGTTTTCAGGTCTTTGATATAAACGGTTTGCCAATCTGAACCTGCTTTCGAGAGTTGATAAGCCATTTTATCCCCTGCTTTGTTGAAAGAAACCGCGCCCAAAGCCACCGTTCCATCTTTAGAAAGGGTGTTTGGGTCAATGACTACTGAGGGGGTGCTATTGAGGTCATTTTGGGCGTACAAAACAAATTGGTTTTGTAAACCGTTGTTTTTATAAAAATAATACTTGTCGCCTTCTTTGAAAGGAGAGCCAAATTTTTCATAATTCCAAAGCTTTTCGATGCGTTCTTTGACAGCTTGACGGTTTGGAATTTTGTCGAGATAGGCATAAGTGACTTCATTTTGTTGTTTGACCCATTCCTTTGTTTCCGTCGAGTTGTCATCTTCAAGCCACCGATAAGGGTCTGTGACTTTGGTGCCATGATAGTCGTCTATTACTGAGGGGTCTTGCCTTGTTATTGGGTACGTTGGTTTATTACTTTGCATAATTTGCGCTTGACTTGAATAATAAAAGAGTGAAAAAGAGATAAATAATCTGCTTGTTAAAACGTTCATTTTCGTAAATGGATTGATTTGATGATGAAATAATTTATAAAACGGTTGATTTTATATGTTTGTGTAAAATAACCTAAATTTGCCCTCATATTAGGGTAAGCCCTAAAAAATGTCAAAATTAGAAAATAGCTTCTTATAAATACTAAATAAAATGATGTTAAAAAATAAAGGATTTTTCCTGTTCTTATGTTTTTATTTTACCTTTTTGAGTGGTTTGCAATCTCAAGATTATGTAACAGACCTTAGAAAAGCGAATCAGTTGCTTTCAGTTGCTCAAGAACGGGATAGACTAGCGGCTGAATCACTTCAAGATGTCAAAAGCCGTCGCTTTCGTTTAGAGGAAGATTTGACCGATGCTCAAGAAAATCCGAAATCAATATCAAAAGCTGAGAAAAAGAAATTGGAAAGTGAGATTAAATCTTTAAAGAGAAGAGAAGCGGATTTACTTCAAAGGCGAAGATATGCCAATAATCTGTTATTGGATGTAACGGATATTTTACAAACAACTTCTAAAAAAAGGTCTAAGTTTATTTCAGCTTATGAGAAGCGTTTTGGTGTAATAAAATTAGGGCAAGAGTTTGAAAATCAATCAGTTGTGACTAATGACTCGCAGCCAGTTATTGAGACTTCCAAGCCCATAGAGAAAGAGAAATCTAAGAAAAAAACGATAGCAGAACTTGAACGCTCATCAAGTGTTCCACCAGAACCCTTTGTTGGTAGCGATGTTATTGCTCCTTCGCCAACAGTTTCAGACAAAAAAGAAACACAAGAAAAGACGAAGAAGTCTTCAAAGACAAAAGCCGTTGCGACAAATGATTCAAAATCTGATAAGAAGGATACAAAATCAAGGACAGATAAAAAGACCAAAAAGAAGCCTGAGCCAACGGAACAACCTCAAAAAGAGGTTGTTATAGCAAAATCAGTGTCAAAGGAGAATAATTCAAAGAAAAAAAAGGATAAGAATATTTCATCAATTATGACTCGACCGGAATCGAGCAAAACAGCCATAAATTATAAGAACTTTGACCCCAAAGATGATGTAATGGCGTTGACCCCTTCGAGTTTGGATTGCAATTTAGCATTCGATGGCAAGGATAATTTTACGGGTAAAAAGAAACAGGAAACTGAGTCTATCATTTTGTTCGCTCATACGGATGATTTTATGCGTGCAGCCATGAAGGATAAGGATTTTGTGACTTGTGAAGCAACTGCAACGCGTATAGAGGGTAGTCGTATTATTTATCTAAACTTGAATATAACGATTCAAACGAAAGATGCACAACGGACTTTTGGGTTTTTAGATAGAGGTGCTTTGATTATTTTCCGATTGATAAATGGAAAAAGAATCAGTTTGGCAACCAGTAAAACAGATATTGGCGTTGTGGATGCTCAAAAAGGTACGACAACTTTTAGGGCGCAATTGGCTATTTCTGAAGCATCAGAGTTAACACAATCTGAATTGGATGTCGTACGCGTTTCATGGAGCGTGGGTTATGAGGACTATGAAATTTATGATATGGATGTGTTGCGGAATTTGTTTAAATGTTTGGATAAAAAATAGTTTTTTTGACCACCGATTCGACTGATGCGACAGATTTACTCTGATTTTTTTTAAAACGAATAACCAATAACCTTTATGGAGTGGACTGAAAAAGACATTCGTATTTTTAAACTAACCGTTGATGATGCCGATTGGCTTTCAAACATTGCTAAACAGGCATATTTTGACAACTATACACACCTTTGGTTTGATGAAGGTGCTTGGTATGCTGAACGGTGTTTCAATGTAGAACAATTACGTCACGAGCTTTTAGATGAAAATGCAGCGTTTTATGGTGTTGAAGACGAAAAAGAACCACTTGGTTTTTTGAAAATCAACATAAACTACCCCCTCAGTAAGAAGCATTGTCAATCGAAAGATTTGACCTTATTGACGTTTTATACCGATGAAATCCCCAATGCGCTTGAACTTGAACGGATTTATTTGATGAAACAAGGGCAAGGCAGAGGTATTGGACAACGTTTGGTTCAGTTGACTGTTGATGCAGCTCGTTCACGCGGCAAAGATGTGGTTTGGTTAAAGGCAATGGATACAAGTCCTGCTGGATTGTTTTATGAAAAAATGGGCTTCAAAACATGTGGAACTTTGCGTTTAGGATTTGAACAAATGAAACCCGAAATGCGGGGTATGGTGGCGATGAAGAAAGAGATATTTAGTTTGTGATTACTATTTTGAAAAATCAATCAACAAAAATCAGTAAAAAATAGCCTCATCCGAAAAAATCGAATGAGGCTATGCGATATGAATGATTTACTAAAAAGTCTTAATCTACATTGTCGTGTAAAAACGAATTGCCACCCGTTCTAACTTCATCGTTTTCGTCAATTGACCAGTTAGACATCATCTTTTCAGAAGAATGTTGAACTGAATCCAATTTAACTCCACGGCGTAAATAAGCGGGTTCGTTTTCCATTTCGATAATCGTCTGTGGATTATTCAATTTCAATGTATTCACACTTGAACGCAAACGCTCACGACGGGCTTGTTCTTGAACCAAACGACGACGACGGTCTTCTTCGTTGCCTTTGTCTTCAACTTTAGCAGGCTGTTGTGGTTGAGAAGGCGTTTGTTGTGCATTGAACACAGGCGATTTCGGCTTTGAAAAGCGTTCAGATTCAAATTCTATAACAGAATTTGACCCCTCAGTATTTTCAAAGCCAAACCCGAAAAAATCAGGTTTTTTGTCTTTTTTGACGGTATTATCTTCGTCTAATGAAACGACAATTTTACCATCATTACGACCATGTTGAACATTAGGAGCGAGGCGGCTTTCAAAACCTGTTGCGATGACTGTTACAGCGACTTTGTCACCCAAAGTATCGTCGTAACAGTTACCCCAAATGAGGTTAGCGCCTTCACCTGCTTCTTCTTGAACAAACTCTGTAACGCTGAAAATTTCGTCCATCGTCACTTCCTTCGTTCCACTCGTTATATTGACAAGGATGTGTTTAGCTCCTTGAATATTATTATCTTCTAATAAAGGCGAAGACAAAGCCGAATCAACTGCTTTCAAAGCGCGATTTTCACCTTCTGCCATGCCAATGCCCATGATAGCGACACCAGAACCACGCATAACGGTGTTCACGTCTTCAAAGTCAACGTTGACATAACCTGGAACAGTGATGATTTCAGCAATACCTTTTGCAGCCGTCGTCAAAATATTGTCTGCTTGAGCAAAAGCATGAGAGACCGACATATTGCCATAAATTTGGCGGAGTTTATCGTTGGAAATAACGATGATGGTATCAACGTTTTTCTTTAACTCTTCCAAACCGTCTGTACCTTGAGTGACCCGTTTTTTACCTTCAAAAGTGAATGGTAAAGTAACAATGGCAACGGTCAAAATGCCCATTTCCTGCGCAGTTTTAGCAATGATTGGCGCAGCACCTGTACCAGTACCACCACCCATGCCAGCCGTTATGAACAGCATTTTGGTGCCATTTTCAAGGTAACGTTTGACATCGTCAATGCTTTCCAAGCAGGCTTGTTTCCCACGTTGCGGCTGTGAACCTGCGCCCAAACCTGCTGAAACAGAAGGGCCGAGTTGTATCCGCGTCGGCACGGGGCTTAACTCCATTGCCTGAGAGTCTGTATTGCAAATAGCAAAATCAACGCCGATGATGCCTTGCTTATACATGTGCGTGACTGCATTCGAGCCGCCGCCGCCAACACCTATAACTTTTATGATAGATGGTTCTTCTTGTTTGAAATTAAAAACCATTGTTGTTCTGTTTAAGAATTAATAAATTATGGTTTCATAGTCTAAAACATTGGAATTCAATGTTTTATATTGATTTGAAAATAACTTTGTCGTATATGTTTTTCAAAGAAAAATATTTACCTAAAATGCGAATACGTTCATTCATGTCGAAATAATCTGAATTTAACCATTCGTTTGGGCGTTTTGTCCTTGAAAAAACAGTAATATAAGGTTTGTCTTGTTCTACAAAAACAATATGCTGTAAAGAAGGCATTGTTTTATAGCAAGGCAGTTTATTTCTTAAATCAAATTCTTTCGTTGACTTTGAGAAAACCTCAACAATTACTGAGGGGTTGTTCGTCGCTGTCATTGTTTTTTTATAATGATGCAAGTCAATTTCACCGTGAACAACATGCAAATCTGGCTCAAAAATGTCATCAGATTGCGTCACGTAAACGGGGCGGTTGCTACCAAAACATTCATAAATGCTTCTGTCTAATTGACTATTAAATAACCAACTTAGGTTGTTAATAATCCTTTCATGACTTAATGCGCCATAACTCATAGTGCCAACGATTTGATTGTCATAGTATTCTATCTTAAATTCAGGCAATTCAATGAGTGACCAAAATTCCTCCTTTGTGGCAGGAATCCAAACCAATTCATCTGTTGCACTGAATCTTTCGCGTAATATGTCTGCTGTCAATGGTGCTGTGGCTATTGCTGTCATATTGTTTTAATTTTTTACAAAAATACGCCAATTTTGATAGCTGTGCTGTACGATTTATGCAAAATACTGAGGGGGATTACTTCAAATCCACATCAGGTTCTGCTTCAAACCATTCTTTTGTCTTTTTGAAAATGCTTTCCAACCATTTGCCGCCTTGTGGCTGAGTCTTTTCATCTACAAGAGGATTGTCAAATTTAACAGTCGCTAAAACACTTTCAACAACCGGTTTTTCTTCAACAAGTGGACGTGAACGCACATTTTCTTCTTCAAAAGCAATGCCATTTAGCAACAAACCAATCGCTGTTGAATAAATAGGGCTTGCTACTTGCTCAGTATAACCATGACCGAGATGCTCAATCGGTACACCGATGCGCGTGCTCATGCCTGTATGGAATTCGCATAATTTTTCAATATCGCGGAGTAAAGAACCGCCACCTGTTAATACGATGCCACCAATCAATTTGCGCTCGTAGCCTGAACGACGAATTTCCCAAACCACATAGTCAAAAATTTCCTCCATACGTGCTTGAATAATACGTGCAAGGTTCTTTTCGCTGATTTCTTTATAGTCACGTCCTTTGATACCCGGAATCGTGATGATGCGGTTGTCATACACTTCTTCAGACATAGCCGCACCAAATTTGACTTTCAAAGCTTCGGCTTGGTGTTGCATAACCGTACAACCTTCTTTAATATCAGAAGTAATGACGTTGCCACCAAAAGGAATGACTGCCGTGTGGCGAATGATACCTTCTTGAAAGATTGTAATGTCTGTCGTACCGCCACCAATGTCAACAAGCGCGATACCTGCTTCTTTTTCTTCATCGCTCAAAACAGCGACAGCAGAAGCAATCGGCTCTAAAGTCATGCTTTCGACCTTCAAAGTTGTGCGCTCGACGCAACGATGAATGTTATTCGAAGCTGAGATTTGACCAGTGATGATGTGGAAATTTGCTTCAAGACGTACACCACTCATACCAATTGGGTCGGTGATGCCTTGTTCATTGTCAACGGTGTATTCTTGTGGAATGACGTGCAAAATCTTGTCACCAGGAGGCAACACCAATTTGTGCATATCATTCATAAGCCGTTGAATGTCTTTTTGGCTGATTTCGGTGTGGTCGTTATCGCGGGTGAGGATACCCCGATGTTGTAGGCTTTTGATGTGTTGACCAGCGATGCCCACATGAACATGTGTAAACTTCGTTTTAGCCATACGCTCTGCTGAGGAAACAGCTTCATGTATAGCATTGACGGTTTTTTCGATATTCGTAACAACGCCGCGCATCACGCCGACGCTTTCTACTTTACCGACACCCAAAATTTCTAATTTGCCGTGTTCGTTTTTACGACCAGCGATGGCACATACCTTCGTTGTACCAATGTCGAGAGCAACTACAAGGTCTGTAGTCGTCGGCATTTGTTGCTCATTCATATCGCAAAAGTTTTGTTTCGTGTACTTGCGTACACGACTGTTAATTATAGCGTTTCAATATCCAACTGTTTATTTGATACTGTTTTTTCCTTCTTCTATTTGTTGATTGTTTTCGGTTAATTTAGTCTGAAATTTCCATGTATATATTAAAAAACAATCAACTTAAAAATCTGTAAATCAACTATTTGTGGAGATTCGTAGTGCAAAAGTAAGTGGTTCAACCATCTTTATCTACTGCAAAGAAGAGTAATTTTTCAGATTTAAAAAAACTTTATGCACAAAAAATTGAAAATCAATGAAGCAAAGGCTGGTATGACAGAAATTTTTATCTGTTATTTAGAAATAGTGTTCTTTGTTCCGTGTAGTTTTACAATTTGCTTACAAAGCTATGGAATTATAGCGTACAAGCAAATTTTTTTATGTATAAAATTGAAATTCTAAAAATATTTATTTAAAAACAAAAAGATTGGCAGAATTTTAAGTACCGCATTTAAGTTATTTTTACCAATTTTCTTTTTTTTGTATGGTTTTAAAGAAAGAAATCTAAATCAATCATTAAGATTCATTTTCATCATCTAACAGCATGTCATATAATATACGTGTATGTTTACCCGTATCAAAAGCCTTGTTATCAATCATCGTTATGGGCGCAATTCTTTTTGTACTGCCTGTCATAAAGACCTCTTCAGCTTCTAAAACTTCATCGAGGGTCACAGTTCGTACTTCAACGGGCATTACTTTTGGCGCAAATTGCAAAATACGTTTCCGAGTAATACCCCTCAGTACACCTGCATCTGGTGTAATAAGTGTACCATTTTTAACTATAAAAATGTTGCTTCTTGACGATTCAGTTATATGTCCGTTAGTATAATACAAAACATCATCAGAAGCCGTTTGATGCAAATGCGCCATAACAGAAATCGGTTTTGCGTAGTTTATACTCTTAATTTCTGCCAATTCCCGCTGGTGTTCGACGGTCATTAGTTTCAATCCTTTCTCAAAAGGATGCATTTTAAAAGGTTTTGCAACCATAAACAAATTGGGTATTTCCGCAGGAGTATAACCATCAACAGAGTAGCCACCTGTACATACCAATTTGACACCCAATAAGTTATGATGATTCAACCGAATCAATTCTAATATATTGCGCCGCAACTCTACCCTTGAATAAGGTACTTTTAAACCCAAAAGCCATGTTGAGTTTTCAAATCTATCCAAATGGTCTTCCATGAAAATAGGGCGACCATCAATGGCTTTGAAAAAATCGAACACACCATACCCCCTCAGTAAAGCAAGGTCTGTGATATTCAAATTAGCGTTTTCGATGGGCATTATTTTGCCGTTTAAGAAAGCGTATTCAGTCATTTTTGATTAAAACGGTCTTTGATTAGGGTCACGTCGTGTATCCCAAAAATTAGTAATAAATAAGGTTTTTCCTTTCACACGGTAGGTCATTTGCCGATTAGCATCAAGTTTTATCATTCGAACTGTTTTAAATTTTCGCGTAGGTCGCCCAATGAAAGGTTGTTCGGTTAGTTGTTTTATTCTCTTAAAAACGATATCCTCAAATTTATAAGCCGCTTGTGTAGCATCATTATTTTTATAATAAAAAATAATTTCTCTGTAATTCCGAATTGCTGTTAAAGTCCATTCTACTCGCTTAGCCATTGCTTCGACATTTTCATAACCTCCTCATGAGAAGTTAGCTTTTTAGGGTCTTCTGTTTCTCCTATCGAAGTAACCAAATCGGCTTGTTGTTCGGCAGTTAATTCATCCCACCAATCTGATTCATCGTCTTCATTATGTTGGATAATGGGTTTTATCAATTCTGCTAATTGTTCCAACTGCATACGACTTTTTACTTTTTCAATAAAAAAATGCAATGCACCTCTCAATTCAAGGTCATTCATTTCAGAAATATTTAATTCTGTGATATTCATTGTTTAATAATTTAAAAATAAAAAAAGCCTTTAATAGCTCCAAATTTAACGCCTTTTATTCAATTATTAAGCAATTTTACATCGCTATTTAAGTTAAAGGCATATAATCAACTTTTTCTTTCGGTATCATTCATTGATAATTTTATTGGTTGGTATTTTTACCAAATCCGCCCCCTCCAGGCGTTTCAATCACAAAGGTATCATCCGCCTTTAAATTCACCCCTTCTATGCCTTCAATTTTTTTCTTTTTACCATTTTTTAATAGCAAATATTGTTTCCCAACTTGACCATTTTCACCACCATTAAGTCCAAAAGGAGCGACTTTTCTGTGCTGTGTTAAAACAGATAATGCCACATCTTCTAAAAAAGTCAATTGTCGAACAATGCCATTTCCACCATTAAACAGTCCCTTTCCACCTGAATTTTCTCTAATTTTAAACAAATC
>JANLQI010000168.1:0-2099 GCA_031367705.1 Saprospiraceae bacterium
TTGAAAGGCTGCCGAAGCGACAATCGTTGTTTTCAATTCATCTTCCAAAAACTGCCATAAACGGGTGCGTTGTGTAAAGTCTTTATTAAAAAACGGTTCGTCGCCATTATCAATGATTTTTTCTCTGCCATACAATCCAGAAATCGTCAACATATTTTGATTGTCAATAGACCAATCAATACCCGCTTTTAAAGTCGTAAAACCTGTATTCCTATTGCGTTTTGTTTGTTGATTAATGACCGTACCGTCGGTATAAACACGTTCAACAAATTCATTTTTGTTCAGTGTTTCGGTATAAAGGTAATCACCTTGAAAAAACGCATTGATTTTGTCCTTTCTATAATTGACAGATACTGAGGGGTTGATTTTTGGCGTGTTTTGATACTGCGGTCTGATGGTCGGCAAGTTTTCTTTTTTAACCCACAAAGCACCCAAACCCGTTGCGAAACCAATTTTGCCATTTAAGCCTTCATCTTTATTTTTTTTGTAAATAATATTGATGATACCTGCGTTGCCATTGGCATCATATTTAGCAGAAGGGTTATTTATAATCTCTATCCTGTCAATAGATGAGGCAGGAATATTGTCCAAACCTGTTTGATTCCCAAAGCCCGTTAAAGCCGTTTGTTTACCATCCATCAACACAGCTACGCGGTCATTGCCCCGCAACTGAATCTTACCGTCTTGAACCGTTACACCTGGCAAATTTTGCATGGCTTGCAAAACAGAACCGCCGCTTTGACTGACATTGTCCGAGACATTGAATGATTTTTTATCCATCTTCCCACCCACTTCATCTTGCTTGGCAGACACGACCAATTCATTCAATATTTTCACATTTTCAGTCATTTCTATGGTTGTTAAATCCAAATAATTGGATAAACTGCCCACAAAAAGCGGTTGATTCTTAGTTTCAAAACCAATAATGGTAATTTGCAAAACATAATTCCCGGGTTTGATATTCGAAATCGTGAATCGTCCTTCTTCATTTGTCACTGTACCGATAACAAAAACGGCATCTTTCTCTGTTTTTAGAACCACATTGGCATAGGACAAAGTAGTGCCTGATGTTTTATCTTTAACGATACCCGAAATAGTCACTTGCGTACTTTGAGCATAAATGCTTGAAAAACAAGTGAGAAAAAAGGAGAATATTAAAATGACTTTCAATTTCATTGTTAACTTTTAAATGAATTTAAAAAGCCACAAGGTAAGGAATATTGTTTTAAAGGGTCAAAATACTGAGGGGGCCATTTTCCGACACATTAGAAGGTGTATTATAAGAAAACATCTTGTTAATTGGTCAATAGCCTTTAATTTTACTTATATTTGTTATTATTCGAAATAAAAAAATTGCACATTTATTCACCAAAACACATAGCAAATCAATGGATTTTAAAGATTCTTTATCCGAACTGTTTCAATTAATCTTACAATATCTACCCAAAGTGGGTATGGCTGTTTTAACCTTAGTCCTTGGACTTTGGATTATTGTCTGGCTAAAACGATTGCTCAATAAGGAGATGCAAAAAAGGAATATTGACGCCACAATCCGTCCTTTTTTACTTTCATTAGTCAGTGTCAGTTTGAAAGTGATGCTTTTATTGAGTATTGCGGGTATGTTTGGCGTTGAAACAACTTCTTTTGTTGCCATTTTTGCGGCTTTGGCTTTTGCCATTGGTTCAGCATTGTCGGGCAGCTTGGGTCATTTTGCAAGTGGTGTCTTGCTTTTGATTTTCCGTCCTTACACTGTTGGCGATTATGTTACGATTGGCGGTGGACAATCAGGCGTTGTCGAAGGTATTCAAGTTTTTAATACCATATTAATGACATTTGACAATAGAAAAATCATTATTCCAAACGGTCTTGTTACCAGCAATATCATGGTTAATATCACAGGTCAAGAAAAAATCCGTGTGGATATGACTTTTAATGTTGCCAGTGATTCTGATATTGATAAAGTTAGAGAAACCATTCAAAAAGTAGCAGATGCCTCTCCTTTAATTTTGAAAACACCACCTACCGCAATAGTCGTCAGTGAATTGCCTATCGGTATGATTGAGTTTGCCGTCCGACCGTGGTGCGACAGTTCAAATATG
>JANLQI010000171.1:0-4773 GCA_031367705.1 Saprospiraceae bacterium
GTTCAGTATTCTCCGTCTCTACTTGCGTCAAGCGTAGCATTACACTATCTAACTTTAAACTTAGTTGTCTTATGTCTGCGTTTTTACCCATTGCTCTAAAACAAAATTTATTTATATAGGTTGCGACCTAAGCTGTTACAAGTATTTTAGATGCTTTCTCTTTAAAATTATCCATTTTCAACTATCCATTATCCATTAAGAATATTATTTTGTTTGCGCCAATAACCATTCTTTTTCAGCAACCAATTGTGTATGTTGTATTTCTTCTCCTAATTTATGTCTTTCTTCAATTGACTTTCCATCCATTTTTAATAAGCGTTCTAAGAATTTAAAGAAATTGGTGTAGGCTTCTTTCCCATAACCAATATCTTTTTGGCGATGCAGATAGACTTTTGAACTTTCAATATGCGAATCAAGAGCAGTATATTCTTCAAACTCGTAGTAAATACGCGCTAAAAGTCTCCGTGCATCTAAATTGAATAGAGGTTCTTTCAAATTCACTTCTTGAAGTAAAGGCATCGCTTGTTCATAACTTTTCTTTCTGAAATGGAAAATAGCTAAATTGTATTTATAAATATTCTCGCGCTCTTTTTCAGGTAAAAAGTCTTTAAAATCGTTTAGAAATTGTTCAGCCCAATCAAAATCTTCAATTTTTAGAGCCAATTGTAATGTATTATAGTAGCTATAAGGAGATAAAACACCACTGTCAAGTAAAATATGATTATCGAATCCCCAACGATATAACTGAACGGCTTCTCTTGTATAGCTGAGTTCACCTGAATTTTGCCGCCTAATAGCATAGTTTATAGCGACTGTTAATAAATCTCTTAATTCAATTTCTGTAAATAAACTTTGATTTTCAGTTATTTCATTCTTTAGTTTTTGAAAATACCCCCCCTCAGTATCTTCACCTTTTTGGGTTTTAAAAGCATAAAAATTAGCCGCTATTGCAGGAATATTAAAATGGTTTTCAGCTATATTCAACACTGATGAGAGCATCGGTTGTTCGTAGTTTTTTTTAGCAACGCTTTGATGTGCTGAAAGCATATAAGCTAACCTCAATACTTCTGCAATAGCATAAAAGTGAAAATCATTAGCCATTTCTTGAAGTTCGAAATCTTTGCTATGTTTTATTCGATGTCGTGCCTCAAACTCCTCTGAACGAATGCGATAGCTATGAAAATGGTATTCTGCATTGCGTAAGGGTTTATTTTCAATGTGTTTTTTGGCATCAACCAATACCTTTTCATAAGTTTTATCTGCACCTCTATTTCTCAAAGCCTTGTTTAAAAAGTGGTTATATTGAGGGGTATCTTGTTCTAACTCATTGATAGCCAAATATTTTTGAATGATTTGAGTTAAATATGACATGGGATAGTAAAACATATCCACGTCAAACGTTTGCTTTTTATAGACAGAAGCGAAGGCTTTTTCTTTAGCCATTTTAGGCGCGCCACCTGTGTCAAGGTGTTTGTCAATATAATCATAAAGAGCAGTAACGTCTTCACGGTTATTGAAATAAGGAGAGCGCACAAATTTCCGCAACTGCCGTCTGTCGTTGCGGTCTAAACTTTTAAATAGGTGAATAAGGGTTGAATTGTACATTTTTATTGTTGATATAAATTTATTTTTAAAAATACCCCCTCAGTATAGAGCTGTTTAGTGATAAAAATATCGGGAAAAATAGGTATAAATTATTGATAATCATTAATTTAATGAAAAAAAATATCGGGAAATGCTTAAAACTGTAATTGTAGATTCAGAAATGAATGTTCACTTTTGTATCATCAAAACAAGAAAGGGTAAAAAGTACATGAAAAATATCGTCCTATACATATTGACTTCGGTTTTGTTGACCATTAACAGCACAAGCCTTGCAGCACAAGGTTGGTTGCAAAGATATGGTAATGGAACGGACAATACTTCGGCTCAAGCGATGGAACGGACAGCTGATGGTGGGTACTTTTTTTGTGGTGGTTCTGACAATAGTTCACGTCTTTATTTGGTCAAAACGGATGCCGAAGGGCGCATTTTAGCGAACCAAAAGGTTGATTTTGGACAGACGATTGAAGGCAATGTGAAAATGACGGCAGCAGCAGATGGCACATTTTGGGTATCATTTGCAACGACTTCTTCGGCTACGAATATTGAAAATATACGTTTAGTACACGTTACACCGACTTGTAAAGTGCTTTCGAGACATTCTTTTGGTGATGTCAACGATGAGCGTGTCGGCGGAATCACTCGTCTTCAAGACGGCAGTTTAGTTTTATCAATTACCAAAAAGACTTTAGTTGGCGATAGTGCCGCCATCCTAAAAACCGACAACAAAGGTGGTTTACTCTTTTATAAAACCATCCCATTAACCAATCGTAACGCCACGCAAATTGTGGAGTCCCAAAACCGATCATCAATTTTTATCGCTTCGAGAGGGGATTTGGGCAGAGATACTGCTCGAATCCTTCAACTCGACGCAAATGGGAACAATGCACGCTCGATTCTTGTAAAACCTTTTGGAACGAATGGTGATTTGCGTTTTAACCGTGTTGATGAAATTTCGGTATTATCTAATGGAAAATTAGCCATTTTGGGCAATTATTTTGCTCAAATTGATACAAACGGAACAGTAGAATGGGCGCATCCACGTCGGTTTTATTCTCTACCTAATACATTTACACCGACAAAGGACGGTGGATTTGCGGTTGTCGCAAGTTTTGATTCATTAAATGTACAGCGGACTTTATTTATCAAAATGTCTAATACTGGCATTGAGACGATTAACCGCGTTTTTGATATTTCTTTTACAGTCAACTCGATATTTCGTTTGCCGAATAGATTGATTCAAAATGAAGATGGCAGTTACTTATTGGCTGAAGATGAGGAATTTGGCGCAGGCAGACAAGCCCTTTTGATGAAAATCAATGCCAACGGTTCTGTTGTCACGAATGAAATTAAAGGACGCGTTTTTATTGATAGAAATTTTAATAATCAATTGGATGGCAATGAGTTAGGTTTTCAAAATATCCTTGTCGAAGCTGTTAGTCGTGAATTGCCAAGTAGGGTTTTTCGCTCTACACCGCTTGATTCGACAGGGGCTTATGTCATCACAGTTGATTCTGGTAGTTTTGATTTGCGTTTACAGGGGTATTCTAATTCGTGGAGTGTACCGAATGAGGTTGTTAGTTTTTCAACTGATGACCAATATGGTAGAATGCCCAGAACATTGGCATTGCAACCTGTTCGTACTTGCCCGCAACTTGAAGTGAGTATTACGACAGGTTATTTGCGCCGTTGTTCGCCCTCAACTTATCGTGTTCGTTATGCAAATAATGGTGCGGGGTTAGCGCAAAATGCTTATGTAACGGTTCAACTTGATTCTTTACTCAATTTCCAAAATGCTTCTTTACCCGTTTTTTCAAGGACTGGACGGACTTATCGGTTTAATTTGGGTGATATTCAAACGGGTAGAACGGGTGGTTTTGATTTACAAATTGCACCCGCTTGTGGTGATTCATTGCGCGACGGTCAGACTTTATGTGTTGAAGCGCACATTTATCCCGATTCAGCTTGTGTGCCAACAGTAAACTGGTCGGGTGCGAATTTGACATTAACAGGCACATGTGAAA
Source organism: Saprospiraceae bacterium (assembly GCA_031367705.1). Classification (GTDB taxonomy): domain Bacteria; phylum Bacteroidota; class Bacteroidia; order Chitinophagales; family Saprospiraceae; genus JAAFJT01. The sequence goes on from JANLQI010000171.1 coordinate 3,627, forward strand.
CAGATTCAGTGGTTTTTAGAGTGAGTAATATTGGTGCGGCGACTAATACTATAGGAAAAGTAGGTGCTGTAATTGAAGATATAGTCATTTTTGCAGTTCGCCCTGCAATTGACATCTTACCTCCAAATACAACTAAGACATTTAAATATCCAAAAAACGGTAGCACCTATCGTATGAATTTGCCACAGGAGGCAAATCATCCAAGTCTTTCACAATTAACGACAGCAGTTGAAGGTTGCCGCACAAATGGACAAACGAATTACAGTGTCAATAAAGTCAATCAATTTGCAGAAGGTGATGCGGATAAATATGTGGACAAAGAGTGCCAAATACTGAGGGGTGATTTTGTAGCGGGTGAAATCGAGGCGTTTCCACAAGGTTATGCAAATCAACACTTTATAAATGCCAATGATGGTATTGAATATGAAATTCGCTTCCGCAATTTGTCTCCTGATACTGCTTTTTCAGTTCAAGTGCGCGATACATTGTCCGATTTTATAGACCCGAATAGTATTGAATTAGGTGCAAGCAGTCACCCATATAGTTTTTCGATGTTTGGAAAAAATTTAATAAAGTTTACGTTTTCTGACATCAATTTGCAACCAAATAGCGTGGACAGTGTAAAATCATTTGGCTTTGTAAAGTTTAGAGTTAATCCATACGCTAAATTGCCCAAAGGAACAAGAATTTTGAATAGAGGTGCAGTCAGTTATAATTATGGCGGTTTCACAACAACAAATCAAACATTTCACACGATAGGTCAAGATTTTATCATAACAGCAACGGTTGATAATATCACTTTTGCTAATGTAAAAGTCAAAATATTTCCCAATCCGTTTTCGGAAACAGCGACATTTGAGATAGAGGGAGACCCCCTCAGTAAAACAAGTCAATTTTCACTCTATGATATGATGGGCAGACAAGTGCGGAGTGAAAAATTTGAAGGCAACCAACTCATTTTTGAAAGAAACAATTTGCAAACAGGCATTTATGTATTCAAAATTGAAAATGAAGGTCGCCGCATCGCCACAGGTAAATTGGTGGTGCGCAATTAAATTATGGAATTATATTTATTAAGAATATAAAGGTTTATTAGCGTAAAAGGGACAGTCTGACGACTGTCCCTTTTTTTTTAGGTATAGTAGAC
>JANLQI010000207.1:0-34141 GCA_031367705.1 Saprospiraceae bacterium
GCGCAAATGACCCCCTCAGTAAATTTTGCAAAAGCAGCGGCTTTTGCAGCTTTTAGTTTGGCAGTGACGGGATGTAAAGTGGAAAAATTAGAACCCATTGAGGTTTCTCATTTAGTTCAGAATCAAACAAAAGAGGATTTCATAGGAATGATTGTTGAGGAACAACCTGAATTTATAGGTGGACAAATAGCAATGTTTCAATTTTTAAGAGATAATCTCAAATGGCCTAAAGACGTGTGTGGCGAAGGGACTGTTTATGTTGGGTTTGTCGTCAATTTTGATGGTAGTTTGTCCGATATTCAAATAAAAAGAGGCATAAATATTTTTAATGCGGAGGCTTTACGTGTCGTAAAACTCATGTCAGTAGGTATGTGGAAAGGCGCTAAACAAAGTGGCAAACCTACGAGAGTGGCTTTCACACTACCGATTAAATTTTCAGTTGAATAAAATTGTTCGAACAGCAATAACTTTGAAAACCCCAAATTTCTTCTAATCTTTGCCGCATTCTAATCAAAGACAATTATTGACTGCTGCTTTTTTGTGTTTATGTAGTGAGCGGGTGACTTGGAGTCACCCGCTCACTTGACAGCAAGAATGACAAAAAAGGAGCTAAATCTATTAATCATTCAGCAGACTCGTTTAAGCGTCAACATCAATAAAATAGCCGTTTTACGCAATTCGCGCGGCGGAAACTGACCCGATTTGCTTCAAATGGCAAAGGATTGTGAGGCTTTTGGGGCAGAAGGCATCACCGTTCATCCACGTCCTGATGAGCGGCATATTCGTTTTGCAGATGTCTATGATTTGAAGAAAATCGTGACGACAGAATTTAATATTGAAGGCAATCCTGATGATTATTGGATGAAATTGGTGCTTGACAATCAACCTGATCAAGCCACGCTCGTGCCCGACGACCCGACACAATTGACCTCCGACCACGGTTGGGACACTTGGAAAGATGCCGATTTTTTGAAAAAAACGCTCGATATACTGAGGGGGGCCAATATTCGGACTTCTCTGTTTGTGGATGCTGATGTGCGTATGGTAGAAGGTGCGGCGGAAGTGGGTGCAGACCGCATTGAGTTTTATACGGGTATGTACGCAAAGGATTTTTCAAAGAACAAAGAGAAGGCGGTTGAAGCCCATGCAAAAGCGGCAAAAAGAGCCGTAGAGTTGGGTTTAGGTATCAATGCGGGGCATGATTTGAATTTAGAAAACTTGAAATATTACAAGCAAAATGTTATTGGATTGGAAGAAGTGTCTATTGGTCACGCTTTAATTTCGGACGCTTTGTATTATGGTTTTCACAATACAATACAGATGTATTTGCGTCAGTTGAAATAGAATATTTTTAAAAAGTACAGAATTGCCCAAATATTATTAAAAATATTGAAAAAGAAATATTTATAAAAAAAATCTAATTAAATATTGGTTTATCCGATAATTGCATTAATTTTGGTTTTGAAATTAAAAACAAGCAATTGTATGGACTAAATGACAATAAATAACTTTTTGTGATAACTGAATGGGTTTTATAACCAAATTTTCTGAACCATTGAAAATAGCATCATACACAGTGAAACCATTGAAGACTTTTATCATATACTGTATCTTTTGACTCAAACGCACGTCGATTTTTTATCTCTTTTCTAAGTCTATACTCTTGTCATGATGATGTTACATCTATCATGCTGCTTTAGTGTACTCGTCATTGAGTACATCAGAACCAATATGGTTTTACCAAATGACTAACCCAATTTTAGATGATAGATATAGCATTAAACAGGCTGCAAAGCGAATTAGAAGCGTACTTGACAACGCTTACGCCTGTGCGTCCTGTCAAATTGGGTAATGTTGCTTTGTTAGAATCATCAACTGGAAATGGTGCGGATGAGTTGAGTGACACCGTTATCATCACGCTTGTTAATATCGAAGAAGAAAGTAGCTTAAAAAATGCTTTAAACTTTCGGAGAACACCCCTCGGTGGCATAGCATACGAAAACCCACCTGTTTACTTGAATTTGTATTTGCTTTTTACGGCAAATTTTACCAGATACGATGTTTCCCTTATGCTTTTAAGGCGAATCATACAGTTTTTTCAAGGTCAAAATAATTTCATTTTTGCAAACGAAGAAGGTGAAATCCAACTGACACTTGACCTTTATACAATGACCTTCGAGCAAATCAATCATTTATGGGGTTCGTTGGGTGGTAAACAGATACCATTTGTAATGTATAAAGCACGACTTGTTAGCATTACAGAACATCGGACATTGGGTACTGGTAGAGTGATTGAGGTGATTGAAGAATACGATAAACTCTTGAAATAGTATAAATTGATTTTATAATGGCTTTTAAAACGACTTTCCAGCGTCTTTTTGCCTTAAAAATAAGGCATAGTTTCTTCCTTGATGGGCAGGGTGCAATACCATTTTACGATTTAGTTGATGCCGAAAAAAAACGCACGTTAGCAGCATTTGATGTTAGGCAGAATTTCTCTTTTATGCTCACAAAACAGAGTGAACCTGTTTTGAAAGCACGGCGTTTGAAATGGGTGGCAGATGAAGAAGGTTTTTTTGTGGGTATCGAAATGAACCCCCTCTCCATAGGAGTCTTAACGGACATCATAGACAAGCCTTTTTCGCCTTTTGTCGAGGGTGAAAATGTGGCTTTTTCAATTCATACGAATAATAGATATTTTTCCAATATTACGAATATGCCTTTAGCAACGTCCGATGTTTTGCCTTTCAAATATTATTTTACAAATGATAATGCGGACAATAAAACACACCCCTCAGTATCAGAGCGTTTAAAGCCGTTTGAGGACAAGCTATATGAAATGGGTGAATGCATTCGATTGAATACGGGTGAGATTTGGGAGGCGACGACGCAAAATAGCGTGTTTAATACCACAAACGGCACTTGGCGGCTTTTCTCAGGCACTTTTCACCAATATGTTCATGGAGGTGACCGACAGGCTTTGCCCAAAAGATTTCGAATAAGATTAGAAAAAACGAAGGTTAAAAATATCGTTGTAGAATTGAAAGATGCAAAAGGCAAGTCCTTGAAAAAGGTGGTTTTTACTAATTTAGAACCCATATCAAGCCTTGATTTTGATTTTTCAAGTTTTCAAACGGACATTACTGAGGGGGGGAAAACGCGAAAAATAAATATACCCATTCGAGACGGCGCATATAAGTTGAGTATCAGCGGTGATTTTATTTTCAAAGAGCAACCCGTTTTTTTATTTGATGCTCTTGAAGCATCTGATTGTTTGGGCATTATTAATATTGTTCATCGGTCGGGTTTGAAAGATGGTTTTAGGATTCAAAATAAGGAAACGACTTTGCCAAATTCGATACCTCAATTTGACATCCGTTTTCAAAATAGGTTGACTTATCGGCACTTTTTAGACAATAATCGAAAGACCATTCAGAATAGTTTTAATGTTGTAAATGATATTGAATTTGATTATCAAGGAGACGTTTTGACTCGAAAAGAGGCAGACCGTTTGTCTCGTTCTCCGCGTCGTTTGATACTCGATAGTGGTTTGGTTCTACCCGAACCTGTTAACTTGGGCTTGATACAAAACAAGGAAAAAACGCAATTTGTTTCAGAAATACCGTTTTTTACGGATGTGCATTTATAATAGAAATAGCTGATAGTCAATGTATTGTGTGTAATGCAGTGATTATTGTTTCATAATAATTATTATTTTAAAAACCAAAAAAAAAAACAGATTTCAATGGCAAATGATTATAAAACGCCGGGCGTATATGTTGAGGAGATAACTAAGTTTCCCCCCTCCGTAGCCCAAGTCGAAACGGCAATTCCTGCCTTTATCGGTTATACCGAAATAGCTCGCCTTGATGGCGAAGACTTAGTCGGTCGTCCGACTCGGATTTCGTCACTCCTCGAATACGAAGACTATTTCGGATTCGCAGAATCTGAAAAAAATGTAGTGGTAAATGTTGAATTAACGACGGATGGCACAAAAACGACAAAAGAAAACTGGACAGCATCCATTGAGGACGGTAAAGGGTCTAAGCATTTGATGTATTATGCCCTTCAATCCTACTTTGACAATGGCGGTGGCCCTTGTTATATCATTTCAGTCGGTAAAGGCTATGCTGACGATTTTGCTGCACCACTTTTGTCGGTTGACTTAATAAAAGGTTTGGAAGCTTTGCAGGACGAAGATGAACCCACCTTAATTATATTTCCTGAGAGTCAGGGTATGGATGAGGATGAGCATTATTCCCTTTTAAGTAAAGCATTGACGCAGTGTGCTGCGTTGAAAGACCGGTTTGTAATAATGGATTTGCATACACCACAACGCAACCTTACAGTTTCGGATAAGAAAAAAGCAATAGATAACTTTCGAAATGGTGTAAGCGGCGTTGTAAAATATGGAGCAGCTTATTTTCCTAATATCCGTACTGTTTTTGATTACAGGGTTGATGCTGAAGACTTGGATGCAGTCAAAATCATTTTTACGACTAATGGCGGTGCACCTGTACCAAAAATTTATAAAGATTTAAACAATGCCGAAAAATCAAAAGCGGGCTTAGCAATTCGCGGTATGTCCATCAATTTGCCACCAAGTGCTGCTGTTGCTGGCGTATATGCTCGAGTGGATGAAGCACGTGGGGTCTGGAAAGCTCCTGCCAATGAAAACATTAATTCATTAGATGGATTGAGTTTTAAATTGAGCGATGAGCTTCAAAAAGACCTTAATGTAGATGTAATAGATGGCAAAAGCATCAACTGTATCCGTTTTTTCATAGGCAAAGGCTATAAAGTTTGGGGTGCGCGGACACTTGCAGGGAATGACAATGAATGGCGATATGTACCTGTTCGGCGGTTTTTCAACATGGTTGAAGAATCGGTTAAAAAGGCAACATACCAGTTTGTTTTTGAGCCAAATGATGCTGGAACGTGGGTGCGTGTTGGCGCAATGATTGAAAACTTCTTGTTATCACAATGGCGTGCAGGTGCATTACAAGGTGTGAAACCTGAACATGCTTTTTATGTCAGCGTTGGTTTGGGCAAAACGATGACTGCAATGGATATTCTGGAAGGGCGTATGATTATCGAAATTGGTATGGCAGCCGTGCGTCCAGCCGAGTTTATCATTTTGCGGTTTAGTCACAAAATGGCAGAGTCATGATGAAGGGATGTACGATGTACGATGTTAGATTATGAAATTGACACCCCTCAGTATAAAAAGGCATAAATCTATTGTACATCTTCTAACATTCTCTTTCTAACATGAAGTATCTGTGCGCTTTAATTCGTCAAATCCTCTTTTTTTTTAAAACAATTTTTCAGAAATCGAAAAAAAATCGAAATATCATGGCTAAAGAATCTCAATCGCACCAACATGAGCATGAGCATCATGAGCATGAACATCATCATGATCATGATCACCATGATCACCATCATCATGACCAGCCTCATGAAAAAAAGACTGCCACAAATACGGCTTTTAAAGAGTACAAAAAATTATTACTGGACAATGACATTCCACAAGCAAAGAACAGTATGGAGACCACTTTGACGGATTATTACGCCAAGCGGTTGACTCGGTGGAAGAAAAAAGCTGTTTTAGTAAAAGCAGAAGAAACACTTGATTTTTACCAAGCATTGAGCGACAATATTGGGGTATTTGCGCGTAAAGATGCCTCTGAAATCAAGAAGAAGATAGATATAACTGCCGATGCAAGCACAAAAAATGTAACGGCAAAACTTACTGAAGCTTTTAAAACTTTGAAAGAAGCCAAGGACAAACTTAAAATCGTGCGTACTAAAGCGGATGAACTCCACAATGCTTTGACAGATTCGGTCTATTCGGATGATGTATCAGAATTGTCAAAAAAATTCAAAGACACAACGCCTGAAATGAAATCAGATAATGCGAAAAACTTTAGCGAAGCTATTGCAGGATTGAAAACAGTTGCAACAGGTTGTTTTAATTTGTCAGATGATTCTGTGGAAGTCGCTATCAAAGTATCAGGTATCCACGCAACGACGAATGTAAGCAGTATGACCGAGTTGGGTAAAAAAGTAGCCGATTCGGTTGCGCTCTTGCAGACACAGCTTGAAGGTAATATCACCTATTCAGAAGGCAATCGTAAATCAGCTCGTGTAGAATATGTGAAAGCCATGGAAGCACTTGCTGAAGCTAAATTTGCTCGTTATGCTGCAACTTTGAACTATGAAGGTGTCCTCGATACGACATCACAAGCAGATAACCCTGAATGTGTTGAACATTCTCAGAGTAATATTGCAGCACAACTTCATAGGTATGCAGAGGCAGTTGAGTGTAACTTTGACAAAATAATTAATGCGTTAACTCAAGCTGCAACTTAAAGACCCCCTCAGTATGAGCGACAAAGTTCTTCTGATATTTTTGGAAAGGTCTTTTTTTATACGTAAATGAAATGAATAATTAACCATTTTACAAAGTTTTGAACTTCTGTAAGTTTAATTACTTAATCATCTTTAAAAAATCAGATAATGGAAATTGAAAACATATCTCAACGCTATATAGAGCATCTTAGGCGAAAAAAAAATAGAGCAAGCGAAAGCCTAAAAGTTGCCAATATACGACTTGATGCAGCAAAACAGGCTTTTTCAGAAATGGAATCATGGTCTCTGCTTATTGCTGAGTACAAGAATCGGTTAGTTGATACTCAAGAAGCTTACATATCAGCCGATAAATTGATTGAAAAACTTTGCAATCTCTCAATTGTCATTACCGAAAACGTCGGTTATTTCAGCGAAGCTGTTGAGACCTTGGTGTGTATTATCCGCGAAATGTCGCAGAGAACGGATAAATTAAAAAACAAAATGTACGACCTCAAAACCCGTTTAGCGACGGCTGATAAAACGCGGAAGTACTATGTGAAACTTGATGAATTAGACATGAATATTGACGATGCAACTAAAAGCAATGTCAAAGCGATTCGCGCCGTCCTTGATTTATTGAAAGAAACCTTTATGCTGAACGCCAACCTCAAAGGGAATATGAGTGAAGCGATGAATCAAAAGCTCATTGACGAATTAAATATATTGGACAAAAAGTTATTGCTGTTTCAGATTGGCAATACAGATTGGATGGAATTCTTTAGAGAAATTGATGTCCTACAAGAGTTTTCGTCTCATAATCGAGGCTTGACCGACAATGTACGCCATCTCAAAAAGTTGTTGGACAAAAATAATGCTTATCATTTGCATGACAGTGAAGCAAAGTATTTACCTTTTGTCCTAACACCGAAAGACCATATGCCTAATTTTCCACTTTCTGATGAGCAATATTGGAAGGATACGATGGCGCAATACAGAGATGTACATGGCAAAAAAGATGTGATTGATAAGTTTGATAAAGTGAAAGCACGGCTTGATACAGCTCAAACAAATTATGATGCAACTAAAGCGAAACTTGATGCGCTTGAAGCTGCCCTCAAAGCAGCGGAAAATGCAAAGAAAGAGACTGGGCAAGCGGCTTAATACTGAGGGGGTATAATGTGATATTTAACTAATTTAAAGATTATACCTAATTGAAAAACAATGTTTAGTATTAGATTTTAAATTTCAAAAACGTTAAAAAAATAAAAAAAACATGGCAGCTGAATATCCACTTCCAAAATTTCACTTCAAAGTAGATTGGGCAGGAACTAAAATTGGTTTCACCGAAGTCACAGGTTTGACCGTCGAAACCGAACCTATTGACTATCGGCATGGCGCATCAAAAGAATACAATAAGACCAAACAACCTGGCTTGCAAAAATACGGCAATATCACACTCAAACGTGGCACTTTTGAAAGTGACAATGAGTATTATGCGTGGTGGGATCAAACCAAATTGTTTGAAGAAAAAGGGGCAAAATTCCGCCGCGACATTACCATCAGCCTTTTGAATGAAAACCATGACCCTATCATCGTTTGGAAAATCAAAAAGGCTTGGCCCATTAAAGTGCAATCGGCTGATTTGAAGGCAGATGCGAATGAAATCGCTATCGAAAGCATTGATTTGGTGCATGAGGGTATTGTTATTCAAAATCCAGCTTAGAGGGAATGATGAATTATAAATGATGAATGTCCAAAGGACTCCTTTGGACATGAATTTGTAAGACGTTGATTTTCAACAATATTGCAAAATAAAGTTTGTCATTTTATTTTTTCACAATTCCTTAATTGCTTAAAGAGATTACTAAAAATAAAAAGATGAATGACTATCCATTGGTCAATTTCCATTTCCGCGTCACAGGTGGGGGCGGAGGGATTGATATGCAATTTCAATCCGTTTCGGGCTTGAATACACAATTGCAAACAGAGTCGTGGAAGGAAGGCGGCGAGCATCGGTTTGAACATACGATACCTGTGCGGGTCAAATATTCGGATTTGGTGCTGAAACGTGGGGTCGTGCAAAGCGGCAGTTCAGAGTTGACAAAGTGGTTCAAAAATGCTTTTGAAAATTTTCAATTTGAACCTAAAGAACTTTTAGTCGAATTGCTCGGTGAAGACCACAAACCGCTTGTGTATTGGAAAGTCGTCCATGCTTTGCCCAAAAACTGGAAATTGGACGATTTTAATGCTGAAAGTGGTAAGATTTTGATTGAAACAATGGAATTGAGTTACAATTATTTTGAAATAAAAAGGTAAGTAATGGATAGCTGGTAATTATGCAATTGATTGAAAATCAATGTGTTATTTCATGGTAAAGTGGCAATTGTTTCAACGTAATGATTAGCTGTCGCGCAAAAAGTAAAAAATACTGAGGGGGTCAAAAATTATCGAATCATGCCTGTTGAAATCAGAGAATTACATATTCAAGTCAATATCAACGAAAGTGGCGGTGGCAACACTTCGAGTAATGGCGGGATGACCTCAAGCAATAGCGGTGGGTCAGAAGCTGATCAAAATGCGATAATTGAATTGGTGGTTGAAAAAGTATTAGAAATTATTAAAGAAAAAATGGAACGCTGATGGCTCAATCTGGTAATGTAGAACCTATCACAATTGTCGCTTATTCAGACAAAAAGCTGCAACATCAAGTGGGTGCAGCCTACAAACCGCCTATAAACCCTGAGCAGTACAGCCAAAATTATAAAATTGAACTCGATACATCCAAAGGGCATGGTAATCAAGGGTCTGATATAAAGTACAAAGCAACGGCACCCGAACAATTGCAATTGGAGTTTCGATTTGACAATACGGGTGCAGTAATGGGCAATACCAAGCAAGGAACGTCTATTCGTGACCAAGTGAAGGAGTTTTTGGGCGTTGTCTATGATATGCACGGCGATATTCATCAGCCAAAATATTTAAAAATCTTTTGGGGGAGCAATTCGCTATCCAATAAAGACCATGCTTTTGATTGTATTGCAACGAATTTAGACATTGATTACATCCTTTTTGACCGTCATGGTGAGCCTTTGCGGGCTAAAATTAAAGCTACTTTTCTCAATTATATTGAACAAGTAGCGCGTGTGGCGCGTGAAGATAAAGGTTCACCTGACCTTACTAAGGTCAATACGATAAAAGATGGCGACCGTTTACCGCTTCTGACTTTTGAAAAATACACTGACCAAAGTTATTATTTGAAGGTCGCAAAATTCAATAATTTGACGACTTTCAGAAAACTAAAAGTAGGCGAAAAGTTGTTTTTTCCGCCCATTGAAAAAAATGTTTAAACAATGCCCAGTAATGCTTCTGCCAACGATAGATTGATTCCGAATGACTCCCTTTACGATGTCATTACGCTTGATATTCTCACAAATGGTAAAGTGATTGACCATAAATATCAAGTTTTGACGGTGGCTGTGACGAAGGAAGCCAATCGAATCCCATCGGCTAAAGTGGTCTTGAGAGATGGTGATCCGGCGACTGAAACATTTGAAGTCAGTGAAACTTCTGATTTTATTCCAGGCAATGAAATTATAATAAAAACAGGGCGTGATGGGCATAATGCATTGATTTTTAAAGGTGTTATTGTTCGACATAGCCTGAAAGCAAGACAAAATGGGGATTCTATTTTGACTATCGAATGTAAAGACAAAGCCGTGAAAATGACGGTTGGGCGGAAAAGCAAGTATTTTGAAAAGGTTAAAGACAGCGATGCCATAAGCACTATCATCGGTGAATATGGCTTGGCAAAGGATATTACGGCAACGACGGATGAACATAAAGAAATCGTTCAGTTCAATGCCACAGATTGGGATTTTATGATGAGTCGTGCCGATATGAACGGGCTTTTGGTTTTGGTGGACGATGGCAAAATAAACTTAAAGAAACCAGACAGTAACAGCTCTCCAAAATTGACCCTCAATTATGGTTCCGATATTTTAGAATTTGAAACCGAGATGGACGCACATCATCAATGGGCAGCTGTCGAAGCAACAGCTTGGGATTATAGTCAGCAAGCTAACATTCAATCGCAAGGAGCTGCTGATGGTAGCTTTCAAGAGTTTGGAAATATTAAAAGTAGTACTTTGTCTGATGTTTTAGGTTTAACAAAACTAGAATTACGACACAGTGGGCAAGTGTCTGTTGCAGAACTCAAAGCTTGGGCAGATGCGACCATGACACGCAGCCAGTTGTCAAAAATTCGAGGACGGGCTAAAGTGATTGGTTTTTCAGATATTAAACCCGGCGACACCGTTTTACTGAGTGGTCTCGGCGCACGATTCAATGGCAAGGCATACGTGAGTGCCGTGCGGCATGAAGTGGGTGCAGGCGTTTGGTTTTCACATATTCAATTTGGTTTTTCGGATACTTGGTTTCACCAACAACAGAAAGATATTGTTGAGACTCCAGCATCTGGTTTGCTCCCTGGTATCAATGGTTTACAAATAGGTATTGTATCTCAATTGGCAAATGACCCAGACGGGCAAGACCGTATTTTGGTAAAATTACCCATTGTCAGCAATGTCGAAAAAGGTATTTGGACAAGGGTGGCAACCTTAGACGCAGGGGCGCAACGTGGCTCTTTTTTTAGACCAGAGGTGGGTGATGAAGTCATTGTGGGCTTCATCAACGACGATCCTCGCGATGCAGTCATATTAGGCATGTTGCACAGCAGTCAGAAACCAGCACCTGTTACACCCGCCGATGAGAACAACCACATTAAGGGTTTTGTAACACGTAGTCAAATGAAAGTCATGTTTGATGATGAAAAAAAAATCATCAATATCGAAACACCTGCTGGTAATAAACTCATTTTCAGCGAAGAAGACAAGGCGATTACCATGACAGACCAAAACAACAACAACTTGAAAATGTCAGATTCGGGCATCGAAATGACCAGTCCGAAAGACATTACCATAAAAGCAACAGGTAAAATAGCGATTACAGCAACCGATAAAATTGACATAAAATCCAATGCCGATGTCAGTATTGAAGGCTTGAATACGAAAATGAAAGCACAGGTCAACGCCGAAGTTGAAGGCTCGGCGGGTGCAAAATTACAGGCTTCGGGTCAAACAGTGGTGAAAGGTGCTATTGTGATGATAAATTAAAGGTTTGATAATCAAGTAATTGTATGATATTTTAAAATAAATAAAAATGCCTCCAGCAGCCCGCTTAACAGATATGCACGTTTGCCCGATGGTCACAGGTGTTGTGCCGCATGTTGGCGGACCAATAGTTGGGCCGGGTTTGCCGACTGTACTCATTGCTGGTATGCCAGCAGCCGTTGTGGGTGATTTGGTCACTTGTGTTGGTCCGCCTGATTCGATTGTCAAAGGTTCAGCAACGGTAATGATTGGTGGCAAACCCGCCGCAAGGATGGGCGATTCGACAGCCCATGGCGGTTCGATTGTTTTAGGTGCGCCAACTGTAATGATTGGTGGTTGATTTTTACAAGGTATTGATTTGCAGTAATTTAGATTTAATAAATTTTAAAAATCTACTAAATATTTTTAGCCACCCCTCAGTAAAAGTATTTTTTTTGTCATTCTGAGGAAAACCGACACTTAAACGGTGTCGTCTGAAACGGAATGACGCGGACAAGTGAGGCGATGATTTTAAATCATCGCCTCACTAAAAACACAGTGCGTCATTAGTAACGCAGTGAAAGAATCTGCATATTATTTTGATTTAGATTCTTTCACTGCGTTCAGAATGACAAAAAATGGATACTAAATGATGACTAAAAAATTTGTATTATGCTCGAACACGAAAAATTCTTAGGTCGGGGCTGGTCTTTTCCGCCTACTTTCCGTAGCCGCAAAGCGGAAAGTGACTCTGTTCAATCAACTTCCTCTCGTCGGAAAGCCGAGAGTGGGGTTGTTCTGGTCGAGGCAAAAGAGGACATAGACCAAAGCCTACATATTTTGTTGTCAACAAGTTTGGGTGAGCGCATCATGCAGCCCGAATACGGTTGCAACCTAAGCGATTATCAGTTTGAACCGATGTCATCAACCCTCATTGGGCGCATACGTGATTTGGTGAGCAACGCCATTTTGTATTATGAGCCGCGTATTAAGGTTGAAAAAATTGATATATCTTCTTCAGGGTCTAATGAAGCCATAGAAGGGAAATTACTTATAGAAGTGACTTATTTTATAAGAACAACCAATTCACGCTTTAATTTTGTATATGATTTTTATTTAAAAGAAAGCTCACAAGCAGCATAGTTGGTTTGTTGGTTATTGGTGAATTGGTTATTCGTTACAAACCAATAACCAATTCACCAGTAACCAGTAACCAATTTACCAATAACTAATAACTAATAACTAATAACCAAATAATCATGCCCCAGCTCCGCGACATATCACATCCGCTCGTCCGCGACGGCAGAAGTCAGATAGACCGCCGTGATAGACCTGCCTTGTCGCCCGAGTTCGTCAAAGCAGACGACCGCTCGGATAAGCAGCTATTGGCTTATTTGAATGAATTTGCCAAGTCCGTTGCTTATTACGATGATAGAAATGGGCGTGTGGGCAATTGGCAAGACTTTTTTCACACAGGTTCATCGGTTCAGTTGGCACTCATTAGCACATTCGACCCAACCGATATCCAAAAAAACTTTACAGATGCCAGCCGCCGATTGACCGAAGGCTTGAACAAAGGCAATTTCGCACCATTACTTGATTTTCTTTTTGAAACAGCTTTGCGCGTCAATTCATGGCAAGAAGTGTTGGCAGACGATACTGTTTTTGCGGTTGAAAATACGGATATTGAAGAAAATCCGTTGCGCCAAATTATTTCAAACATTATTTTTACGAATATGCGCGCCGCTTTGCATCGCCTTATTGCCATTTCTAATACGCTCAATGATGTCGGTACGGTGTATAATATGCCGATACTTAAATCCTTAACAGCCGATTGGGAAATAACACCTGTTGTGCTGTCTGCTCGTGATGCAGCTTTGCGCCGATTAGCGGTCAATCCCAATCATTTTCGTTTTGCGGCAACGACAAGAATCAATGAGATTTTTAATGTTTTTTATAATGCCACTCGACAAATTGTGGATGATACTGAGGGGGTCTCTATTTTGCAAAAACACCAATTGCATGAGCCACATTTAGGTTTGTTATATGCTTTTTTGAAGCTGTTTGAATATGTTCAATCCGATTTGAATCGGTTGCCTAAGCGACACCTTGATTTTTATTTTAAAAAAGTTTTAGGACTTGCTCCTAAAACCTTTACGCCCGATGCTATTCATGTTGTTTTTGAACTGAACAAACCCTTTTTACAACTTAAAATTGCCAAAAACACGCTCGTCAAAGACGGGAAAGATGCCTTAAAGTCGGACATTCGCTTTGGACTCAATGATGAAATAATTGTATCAAAAGCGCAAGTGGCTACTTTAAGGACGCTTTTTAAAGGCAGTTTTATAACAAAAACAAGTAAACAAAGCACTCAAAAACTTTTTGCCGCTTCAAAAGCGAATTCCTCAGATGGTACAGGTGCGGGGTTCAAACCTACGGAAGATGCGAGTTGGTCAACCCTCGGCGCAGCCAATACACCCCTCAGTACGGAGATGCCTTCGGCGCGGGTTGGGTTGCTTGTAGCATCACCTGCTTTGCGGCTTGCGGAGGGGGGAAGGAAAGTGAAATTGACTTTGGATGCACCAAATGCAATGGATCTTAACTCGATCTTTAAAGAAAACGGGAAGGCTTATAAAATAACAAAGCAATCAATAGATTATTTAAAAACACAAAATTTAAGTTTTTCGCTTATTGAAAACGATGTTTTCTTAGGAACAAATGAAGATGGCGTAAAAAACTTGTTAAAAAGTAAAATAGTAATACCAATAAAGGGTTTCGATTTTAATGATTTTTGGGTAAAGACTATTTTCAGTACAAATAATTACAACATAAGCACAGAGACTTATCATATCTCAAAAAAGGCATTGGATGCTCTAAAAGTGCAAGGTTTGACATTTTCACTTATAGAAAATGAAGTTTTTATTGGGACAAAAGATGATGTAACAAAAGATATTCTTTCAAAAATACCTAATAGTAATAAAGTTAACTTGACTGATATGTTTTGGCAATACGTGGAACAAACAGCCATTTTCGATATATCCGTAACAGGTAAAAAAGGGTGGTTCAAACCGAAAGGCGCAACAATTAATTTTATTAAAGAGACTGGCTTAATAATCGAATTTACATTAACGAATAAAGACGAAGCCATCGTCGCAGCCGACCCCTCAGTATTAAAAGCCGATTTTGGTTTTGAAGAGCCTTTGATAAAATTGGAACTCAATCAGACCATTTTAGAATCGGTGTCTGAGCCGCGCAGGCAGAGTTTATACAACCTTTTTAGCCAAACGGCTTTGACAAAAGTACATATAGATGTTGAGGTGAAGGGTGCAAAAAACATCATTGTTCAAACCGACGACGGGGTACAAGATGCCACAAAGCCGTTTATGCCTTTTGGCGCACAGCCGTCTGTGGGGGCGAGTTTTTATTTTGGCAGTGATGAAGCGTTTAGAAAAAATTTATCAAAGTTGAAATTAACAGGTGCTTGGGATAAGCTGCCAGACACTTTCCAAAATCATTATGCCGCTTATGGTTTGCCTATTTCAAAAATTGAAAATGAGAGTTTTAAAGCAGATACTGTCATTTTTGAGAATAACAAGTGGACTAATGAATCTACGGAGTTACTTTTTGTCGAGTCAAATGAAACTAAAACGCCAAAACCTTTAGTCGTTGAAAAAACTTTCAACATACCCCTCAGTATTTTAGAGAAAATAGACCGTTCCAAGCAATTTAACGCAGCCATTAAAGAAAATTTGGTGCGTTTTACATTGGTTGACCATGATTTTTATCATAGTTTGTATCCTGTTATTTTGGCAAATAAATTATTACTGATTGCCCAACAACCCATTCTCAAAGCGGATTGGGATAATCTGAAAACACAGGCAGATGCTATTTCTTGTACGAATCCAGATTGTGATAAAAAAGTAAAAGATGCTAAAGATGAGGTTGAAAAAATTATAACACGTATCAAGTCGGGCGGTGTGGCTAATGTTGTAAATAAAGGCGACATTGATAATTTGAAGGGTAAAATTGATGCCTTAACTTGTACAAATCCTGATTGTGTCTTAAAATTAGCAAACCTTAAAACGACGATAAACACCTTTGTGAGTAAAGCAACGGATATACCAAATCCGCCATACACACCCATTCTAAAAGACCTGAGCCTTGACTACACAGCCACCGATACGGAGGGGGATACTTTGCATGTCAAACATTTATACCCTTTTGAAGAAACGAACAAAGCAGACCGTTCGGAAGGTGGTGGTGGTATATTGCCTCGTTTTTTTGTAACAGAACAAACAGAGGCGAAGGGAACGCTTTTGATAGGTTTAACGGATGCCAAAGGTGGGGAAACGCTCGATGTTTTGTTTCAACTCAACGAGCCTTCGGCGAATCCTTATTTGCCAAAAGCGGCGTTGTATTGGTCTTATTTGGCGGGCGGTAATATTTGGAAGTCGCTTGAGATGGGGCATGATATATTAGATGACGATACCGATGGGCTGATTCGGTCAGGTATCGTCAAATTGGTATTGCCGTTTGATTTGAGTTCGGTCGGTACAACGATTTTACCCCCTCAGTATGCATGGCTAAAAGTGGCAACCGATGACGATGTGTCGGCTATTTGTCGCACGGTAGGCATTCATACACAAGCGGCGAAAGCTGTTTTTCAGAATTTTGACAATGATTTGATGCGTCTGAATGAGCCTTTGTCTGCTGCCTCTGTAGCCAAATTGTTTGAACCTTTGGCTGAAATCAAAGGTTTGACGCAGCCTTATGACAGTTTTGGTGGTCGTGCGCCTGAAAATGAAGCGGCGTTTTATACCCGGGTGAGCGAACGATTGCGTCACAAAGGACGTGCTGTGACGCTTTTTGACTATGAACAACTGGTTTTAGAGGCTTTTCCAGACATTTATAAAGTAAAATGTCTCACTCACACCTTTGCGGAACGGACTGAAACCCATGCACGAGATAAATATCATGCGCCCGGCAATGTTACGGTTGTCGTCATTCCCGATGTGTCGAAACGGACATTTGCCGATAGGCTCGAACCCAAAGTTTCGCGCGGGCGTTTGGCTGAAATTGAGGGTTTTTTGAAAAAACACGCTGCGCCTTTCGTCCGTTTGCAAGTGCTGAATCCCGCTTTTGAGCCCATACATACGAAATTTGAAGTAAAATTTCAAAAAGGTAAAAGCCCTGATTTTTATAAAGTGCAGTTGGCAAAAGACATACAAGCCTTTCTGTCGCCCTGGGCTTTTGATTCGGCGGCAAAAATTACTTTTGGCGGTCGCTTGTTTCCGTCTTCGATTTTGCATTTTATTGAGCAACAAGATGAATATGTGGATTATGTCACGAATTTTCAAATGTGGCGTGGCGACCCCTCAGTACCGGGAAATGAAAAAGACATTACGCCTACTACTGCAAGGACAATTTTGGTGTCGGGAACACATGAGATAAAAGCTATAATGTAAAACATTGATTTTGAAAAATATAAACATCTATAAAAATGGTCATTAAAACCCGTAGCGAACTTAAGAAATCTTTTTCGGACAATGCTGTACCGTTACCAACGGATTTTTTCAATCTCCTTGATTCAGCTTTGTTAAAGGCAGACGACCAATTTTTTGGAAAATGGCGCGCTGGTTATGCCTACAAACCGGGTGACGTGGTTTTGTATGTCGATAAATTATATACTTTCTCTGGGATATCCTCGAACATGACAGATAAAGATTGTGATTGTGGCGGCGGTAATCAACCTCCGGGTGACAAGGGCTGTTGGGATGAGCTGCGGATTGACATGAATGACCACGACTGGGAAATAGTGCGAAATGATAAGAAGGAACCTTTATATATGTACGCCGCCGTGCATGGTAAAATCGGTATCGGTACTAAAAAAGAGGAATCACCTAAGGCTTTTTTGCATTTAAACGACGATATAACGGGCGGAGGTAGTCAGTTTCTCTTCAATCCGATAGGAGAAAAGAATGACGAGCCAATGTTTAAAATGAAAAAGACGAAGCAAATTACTAAAAGCGAGGGTGACCAAACCTATAATAAAAAAGCCGATTTTGTCGCGCAAAGTCTTGGAAAACAATACGTTAGAAACGTCACGAATACGCTTGGTTATTTGTTCAAACGACTTTATCAACCTGAAAATGAAGCACCTACTGAGGGGGTACTTTTGTTCATCACAGCGCATGAAAAACAAGCCAATATCGGTGTTGGAACAAAAAGCCCAGAGGGGATGCTCGATATTCAGGATGGTAGCGAAAAGCGCGTTTTGTTGAATCCAAACAACAAGCAAGAGCCAGAGATGATTCTCATCAATTTGGATGAATCGAATATGCATAACTATTTGGCGCACAGCGTTTCTTCTCGTTTTGCTTTGTTGACGACGAATGCGGAACGCGGTTTTATGTTTAGAAAAGGCATTGATTATACCAATTTTGTAAATAAAAAAAACAATGATGAGACGGGTACTTCGGTCATGGTGATTGATACCCAATCTGGTAATATTGGTATTGGAACTGAAACGCCGACAATGCGGTTGCAAGTGGAAGGCAAAGCAGGAAAAGTACAAGTAAACCTCGATGAACTGAATCCATCCATCAACATTATTGATCGCCCCCTCGGTAAAAAGCATGAAAGTTCACCACCAATCTATTTGGCTATGGGTGCTGCTGACGATGTATCGGTGTTGTCAACAAATGCCAAAAAAGGTTTTGTTTTCAAGCGTGGAACGGACATGACAACTGTGAATGATAAAATAAAATTAGGCGATTCAAATGGCATTTTAAAATTATATCCACAGGATTTTGAGAACAGCCAATACAATGCTTTACTCGACGGTTATGCGGTTGCCAAAGGGTTTTATGTACGCCCTGCGCCTTATAAAGTTAATGGCAAATGGACTCCATTGACCAATAGCCTTGCCACATTGTCTAAATTGTCGCCCGTTGAATTTCAATATGATGAAAGACCCGATGAGACACATTATGGTTTTGAAATAGAAGATATGGTGAATAATGTCATTGATGCCACTTTGCAATTGCCAAATGATGCTAAAGTGATTGCCTATCAAAACTTAGTAACTATGCTTGTTAGTGCAGTAAAAGAATTGAATACAAATGTTGAAAATTTGACGAGACGAGTACATGACCTTGAAATAAGATGAATTATGAATTATGAATTTTTTTTACACATAAAGAATTAGAAAGCTTTATTTTAGTTGAGAAATGAGGTAGTCTTAAAAGGTACACATTAGTTTTTGAGATAATTTCTATTCACTACTAAACAAACGCTAAAATGACAAATACAAGCCGAATGAATGGATAAAGCGACGACCATATTGCCAAAAGGAATTTCCGAATTTCCTGAACACCTCGACTTCGAGCGTTTGCGCGCCGAAGGGTTGCAGCATATTGCCGATTTGTCGGGGCGGATTTGGACAGACCACAATGTTCACGATCCGGGCATTACCATTCTTGAAGCCTTGTGTTATGCGTTGACGGACTTGGGTTATCGAACCAATTTGCCCGATACTGACCTTTTTGCCCGAGACCCATTGACCCGTGCGAAGGCTATTCCTGACGATAATTTTGCGACAGCTGCCGATATACTTGGCTCAAATCCTTTGACACTGCTTGATTATCGGAAGCTGTTGATTGATATTGACGGTGTGCGAAATGCTTGGATTGAACCGATTGAAACGATACCCGAAAAAGAGAATGAACTGTGGACAGCAGAAACGAAAGTTTATGTGCATTGTGACACCCAAAAACTTAATTACATACCAAATAAGATACCCCTCAGTATCAGAGGCGTTTACAAGGTTTTGTTGGAGTTAGAACCCAATCTATTGGCAACGGCTCAAGCCAATGAATGTCATTTTACGCCTGATGTCACGGCTAATGTATTGGCAGAAGTTGAAAAACGCCTGCAAGCACACCGCAATCTGTGTGAAGACTTTTTGAGCATTTCAGTGCTTCGGGACGAGAAAATAAGCCTTTGTGCTTCCATTGAAATCAAATCGGATGCGCGACCCGACGATGTGGCGTTGCGTATGTTTGAGCGTTTACAAGAGTTTTTGTCGCCTACCATTCGTTTTTATACGCTTAGTGAAATGCTGGATAAAGGCAAAACGGTTGATGAGATTTTTGAAGGACGACCGATGCTGTTAGATAGTCGCAGCCATGGCTTCATTGATACCGACGAATTAGACAAAATTCAAAGGCGTGACAAGCTCTATGCCTCCGATATTATCAGAGTGTTGCTCGATACTGAGGGGGTCGAAGCCGTGATAAATTTGCGCCTTTTTAGTGCAGAAATAGACGATGTTCAAGGAAAACAATGGGAAATGTCCTTAAAAAACGGCTTTAGACCTATTTTGGATGCCGCAAAAACACTTGGTAGTATCACCTTTATTAAACGCGATGTGCCTTATTTGGCGAATGCCACTCGAGTATTGCCAGCGTTTGAAAAGCGTTTATTGAATCGCTTTAAGTCGCTTAGTTTAGGCGAAAATGCCTTGAATTTACCCATACCTGCGGGTGAATATCGGTCGGATTTGGGCGAATATTATTCTATTCAACACGATTTTCCAAATGTTTATGGTATAGGACAGGACAATTTGCCGAGTCAGTCAAGCGACCCCACACGCCGCGCGCAAGCCTTACAACTAAAAGGTTATTTGCTGTTTTATGACCACTTATTTGCCAATTATTTAGCACAGTTGGCGAACAACAGGGCTTTATTTTCGCCGCGTCTGTTCAATGAAAAAATAGGAACGATTGCGGCAAAACAAGCTGCTGAACGAGTCAGTGAACCATGGTTTGGTTTACCTGCCGAATCGTTTTCGGCAGCAGCTTCGGTCGGCAATTTGGCAAAAACAATGTCAGATGGCACACAGGTTGTACCTCAATTTGAGCAATTATTGTCTTTTTTTCAAAAAAATACGGAGGGGGCGGGGAATGGCTTTTCAGAAGGCGAAACGGTTGCCGTAGCCACTCAAAAATTTGGTACGCCCCAAGAACGTGACCGTGCCATGTTGCAAGTTGTGGACAGTTTTGACATGGATAATATCGAGATTCAGTATGAAAAAGACCTTAAAACGGCTCTTTATACTTTTAAAATTATCAGCACGATGGGTCGTCAGGTGTTTATGAAAAGTGTCAAAACGTTCAAAACAAAAGACGATGCTGTTACTGCAGCAGACAAAATTCGCTTCATTGCAACCTTGCCTGAGAGTTATGAACGCAATGATTCGGAATCAAAACAACATTATTACGGATTTAACCTTGTGTATCACACACCCCAATATGACACGTATTTACAGCAAATTATAGAAAACGAAACGGCGTTTTTTAATCGAAAAAATCGCTTTTTTGACCATTTACTCGCCCGTTTTTCAGAAGATTTTACGGATTATACGCTCCTCATGTTTGCGATGAACAAGGGGGGACGAAAGCAGCCAGAATCGATTGAATTGAGCCGCCGTTTTGCGGCTGATAAATCGCGTTTTTTGGAAAATTATGCTGATATCAGTCACAATCGCTCAAAAGGTTTTAACTACAAGGAAACGGCGAATTTGTTGTCATCAACCAATATTTCAGGGCTTGAAAATCGGGTTTCAAAGCTCATTGGCATTGTGCCACAACCGACTAAAATGCTGAATTATTTTGACATTGAGCAAAGAGATTTGCAATATTATTTTACGATTAAAGACCCTTCTTCAACGGTCATTTTGCACAGCCATCACGATTGTTTTACGAGAAATGATGCAGAAATTGCGTTAAATCAAGTGTTCGAGTCGGGAAAATATATCGAAAATTTTGAACCTACGTTTTGCCTTGTCGAGTCTGTTTATGGTTTCCGATTGTTGGATAAGGAAGGCGGATGCCCGTTAGCGGTGTCGCCAAATACCTTTGGTACGGCAGCTTTGCGGGATACAAAAATGGCATATACGCACGGCGTTTTGGCTGGAGATGGCTTCATGACGGGTTTTCAAACGAATACTGAGGGGGTGCATTTTCAACTCAATGATGCGGCTCAAAAACCACTTTTCCGTTCTGTCAAAGCGATGACAGATGAAACAAAGGCGTTTGAAACCTATTTGATTTTTGCTCAAAACGTGCGAATTTTTGAGCATTGGAAGGACATTGACGAGCCTCAAGGTAGAGGTTTTGGGTTTGCTGTTGTTCATAAAAAAGCCGAAGATGAAGTCGCCGATATGTTGGCTTTGCATCCTGTTTTTTATGACAGTATAGATAAGCGTAAATCGGCAAAAAAGACGGCTTTTGCGTTCATAAAAAATAAAAAACAGCATTGGCAGACGCAACAACGAGCCACACGATTTCAATGGCAACTCGTTGATAGTCAAAGGTGTATTGTGCTTCAAAGCATTCATTTTTTTAAAAACAGCCCACATACTGCGCGGGCTTTAAAGCAGTCTTTGAGAGGGGCAAGGATGCTTGATAATTTTGAACTTATAGATGATTTGCCGCATAAAAAGTGTTCGTTTTATTTACTTTGGAAAGCGACGGGTGAGGACGACGGTGTGCCTTCGGAAACGATGATTCGAGTCGGTCAACCGCAACATTCTTTTAATTCAGTTTTTGAACGCGATGAAGCAATTGCTCATATTCGTCATTTGGCAAAACATTATGCCAAAAAATGGGATGATTTGGGCAGTTTAGTTGATGATACAGATGAAGAACAATTTTTAGATGATTTTAAACTGTGGGCGAACATAAATGCGTCACAAGGTAAGGTGCAGCTTTGGAAAGAACCGTCAAGGTACAGTCTAAATTGGTTGGACAAAAAAAACGAATTGGGTTTGGTGTCCGATGATTTGTTCCCTTCAGAACGGGTGGCAAAAGGGGCGGTTTTTGAATTAGAAAATAAAAAAACAACGGATGGAGAGGTTTGGACAATAAAGGATGTGGCGGCAAACAAAAATAACTATCATGGTTTTACGGAAAATGGCGGATGTTCTTTCTTTTTTCGCTTGGAAACGGCAAAAATAAAGGCAGAAAATCCTAATTATTATCTTGATGCAGCAAAACGGGATGCCGCAATAGAGCAATTCGCCACAGAAGCACAAGCCGATACTTGGGTTTCGATTTTAGAAAAAAAGGTAGCCTCATGGCGGTTTGAGTGGCTCGCTGAAACGCCTGATGAACGGTTGAAGTGGATACTGAGGGGGTATCACAACCGTTTGACACAAGCGGAAGCGCAGGGTGATGCGCCGATATGTAAAGGTATTTTGAGGAGTATTATTATAAAAAAAGATAAAGATGGCAATGACATAACGCTAAATGACTCACATATTGAACGGGTGGATAATGACGCTGTATTTCAATTTTTTATTAAAAATGATGAACTTGAACGTCTTGCTGAATCGCCTGAATTTGCTACATCAACCGAGCGTGATGCAGCTTTGATTAAACTCATTAATGAAGCCAAACAAACGCCTAATAAAGAGGCGATTGAATCCACTAAAATTTGCGAATGTGCGGATGCTGGCGGTCAAACACGGACGCTTGACCCCCGTATTTGGCGGGTGTCTGATGAAGCTGACCGTTTGGCAAAACTGTCACAATCGTTTGAAAATAAAGAAGTTGCACATACTCATTTTATGACTTTATTAGGGAACTATACATGCGAACCCCCACACTATGCACAGGTTTGGCGTGACTTGGAAAATGTTTTCAGTGATGTCAACAACAATTATTTCTTTTTGCTACGCGACCGTCGTTATATTTATTGGCAAAGCGCAATGCCTTATGGCTCGGCGGATGAAGCACGTGCAGCTTTTGATGAGAACTTTTTGAGCATTATCGAATTGGCAAAGGACTTGCAAAACTACAAAGTAAGGCAACGGACGGACAAAAATGGGCTTAAATTTTTTGCCATCGAATTGACTGATGAAAAGGATAAAACGGTGGCAGAAGCCTATCAAAAACCGACGACTACTGAGGGGGTGTCAAGCATCATGGCACGGATTAAAGAACATGCTCTGTCATTTCCAATTTTTATGGAAAAAGGCGGAAAAGGCTTTGGTTTTCACATCTATGATTCTAATAACCAAAGGATTGAATGGGAAAGTAGCTTGCTCTATACTCAAATGAAGGAAGCAGAAGCGGCTTTTAAACGGTTTTTGGATTTGTTGAAAAACAGAAACCATTACCGATTGACGACTGAATGTGTGGGCAAATGGCGTATAGAATTGGTCGAAACGTTGTTGCTTGATGCAGAGTTATTTGCCACAAAATACCGTCAAACGGACAGTGAGTCGGTGGCTTTGGATTTTTCGTGGCGGCGTGTCGGTGTGTTTTTAGACGTGCTGGCGAAGGCAGGAGATGGAGCTTTTGCGCCTACGGTGGACTATATGAATTGCTGTGGCTACGGTTTTCAAGTGGTTGCAGACGGATACCGTTTGGCGCGGCATCCGCAAAGTTTTCATTCAGTTGCAGAACGTGAAGCGGCGAGAGATGCGCTCTGGCATTGGTGGCGTGTGCGTAGAGAGCAAAAAACGTTTAATACTGAGGGGGGTGACGAAAGCGGTAAGTTATTGAAAATCATTGTATTGCGGCAGTCGAAAAACAGTTTTAAGGTAATATCCAAGAACTGTAACTTCACCTATGAATTCAAAGACGAAAACGACGTTGTTCAAAAAGAGACTATCCAACAAACTCGATATATCATTGAACTACGCGATGATAAAGACTCATCGAAGGTCATTTACCAATATGAAGATGTTTATCCCGACGAGGAATCTGCAAATGATGCTGTAACTGAACGTGTTGCACAAAGTCTTGAAGCAGCAAATGCAGCGGTTATTTTAGAGAACATGCTCGTTTTGAAGCAGCTAAACGGCTTGTTTGTACTGGCTGTATCTCGGGCTGATGGTTCTGTGATTACGGTGTATGAGGAGCTTTCGGTCAATGAAACGGATATGAAATTGGTCATTCAAAAAATCTATCAAGAAGCCAATGATTCGCCTATTGTTGAGCATATTGAGGGTGGTTTTGGCTTTGAATTGAGACGCAACAAAGGTACCGTGAAGCGGACGGTTCGAGGTTTTGTAAATGAGGATTGCAGACCGATAGAGATTGATTTGCCTGTTTTTGAAGTCGTTTGGGAGAGTATTCCTGTTTATAAAACCGTCGAAGCAGCGCAAAAGGCTTACGCTTTGCAATGTCTCGCTTTGTTGGACAATAAAAATAATTATGCCCGAATGGATACCGCCGCTGACGGTTCACCTACCCTTGTGCTTGTGAATCCTGATTATGTAGTGGCAAACCATCCACGTAGCTACACGACCCGCGCAGAACGACAAAAAGCTTGGGACAACGTGCGGCAGCATATTCATACTGAGGGGATGCACTTGGTCGAGCATCTGTTGTTGCGTCCGCGTATGGTGGACGATGCGTTGTTGCCGATTGAGCCTGATTCGTTGGACTGTACGAGCTATGATGTAGACAATAAAAGCCTTTTTGACGACTATATCATGGGTGCAGACCCGTACTCGTTTTGGACAACAGTGGTTTTGCCGCATTGGTCTGAGCGATTCCGAGATATTGATTTCCGCAGTTTTTTTGAAAATACCTTGCGCCGAGAAGCCCCTGCCCATGTGGCTGTCCGCGTTTTTTGGGTCAATCCGCAACAAATGCAGTTGTTTGAAAAGCGATTCCGTTGTTGGCTCGATGTGATTAATGATACCGAAAGGGCGGATTACAGCACTGTAAAATCGTGTTTTGTACAGGCGATGAATAGCCTTGTGTCTGTTTTTCCAGCGGCTGTTCTGCACGATTGTGCAGAAGGGAGCGAAGATGAAATTGTTGTTTTGGATAAAACAACCTTGTTTTAACAATAAAAATATGCTGACATGATAGCACCAATCCTTCAATTGTATCCTTTTTTCAAAGGGGGTTTGCCGCTTAAAAGCGATGATTTGAATCAACTTGTCAAATACCTTGAAAGTGAAGATCGCAACACACGGACATGCTTGATTGGTATGGGCAATTTGCATGGTTTGCATATTGTTAAGAATAGTGATCTATCCGTAACGATTAGTGCAGGGGCAGGTGTGACATCGTTGGGCTATTTGATGTGTTTAGACAAAATGGATTTTAATAGTTTAGTTGAAACAGAGGTCTTTGACAATGATTTTCAATTTTCAACGGCAGATGTACTGTTCCAAAAACCAAAAACGGGGCAGTTAGGTTCGACTAATGATAAGGTCTATGAACTGGTCAAAACGACGGGTAATAATACTTTAAAGATTTCAGATTTGGAAAATAAGGTCATTGTTTTGCTCTATCAAATCAATGGAATATTTAAGGAAGGCTGCAATCTATGTGACCGTGTTGTAACGGCAAATGCCCAAATCCGTGTCTTGTTGATGAGTGAGGTTAATTACAAAAAAATGGAGGGTAATTGCCCTGTTGTTGTTAATCCAAACAGCTTTACTACTGCTTTTCCGCGCCTCAATCGCTTAGGTTTTACGCAAAGTACCAAAAGAATTGATTGGTCGAATTTCAATAATTCAGCAAGTTTATGGGCTGATTATCAACAGGCTTGTGTGGCGGCAACGGCGACATTAGTATTGATTTTGAAACAGTTACACACTGATTTTAAAAATATTTTTAAAACATCGCAAGGTTCGCCAGCCCCTGATTGGGATTTTAGTTTTTTAGATACAATTAAGCCTTTTGACCCTCAAAAACCTAAGGATATTAATTCGTTGTTTAGTCAATATGTCCACGATTATTTAAGGCATCTCATACGGGCTTACGAAGAGTTTGTATCAACACCTATGGCAACTACGGTGAGGGGTTTGGCGGATAAAAGTTGTTTTCCACGGCATTTGGCTTTGGGGAAATTCACTTCTGAAATGGGTATCATTGAAACGGCTGACTTTAGGACACCTCTTTATAGACCTCGTTTCGATGATTTGACTGAAACTGACTTTCAATATAGCCAATTTTTATTCAATCGCATAGGCATTTTGTTGGCAAATACGGATTTTGCGAACCTCAATTCAGGTGAAAATACTGAGGGGGGTGAAAAAAGCCTCCGCATCACACCAAGTGCAGCGCGAAGTGCGACATTGGGGCAACAAGCGATTCCTTATTTTTTGAAAAGAGATGTGGTCAAAAACACATGGCAATATAATTTAACTAAAACAGGGCGCACAGCCGTTATTCCAACTTATAACGATGCGGCATCCGACAGTCTTTTTTATCAAAATGTCTTTGACAATGCTGATTTTTACCGCATCGAAGGGCATATTGGACGCAATTTGAACCCTGTTTGGAAAATTATTACGCAGAAACGCCTTGATTTGAATCTGCCCTTTTCAGTTGAAATCATTGAATTAACGGAGGCAACTCGTGCTACTTTTACAACGCTTCTTGAATTTATCAAAAAGAATATTGGGCTAGAGCATCAAGGCGGTGTACCGCGTGGCGGCACATTCGTCTTGGTTGTTGAGAGCAACGGTATCGCTGCGCAAGAAACTTTTATGATGCGTGATTTAACAGATAAACAGGTTGATGCCTTAGGGTTTTACACTGTTGTGGCTGATTTTTGCTTGCCATATCGGGTACCGGAGAAGCCGCGCATCTTGCCTGTGGCGTATTTTACAATTGAAAATGCAGATAAAATCCAAGCGGGTCAAGCGGTTCGTTTTATCAATCAATCGCCTAAACCGCAACTGTTTGAATGGTTTGTTGACCAACAACCTGTACCTGTCAATGAAGTAGATAATGTTTTAGATTTAAGACATACATTCAATTTTGACGATGATGTTGCAACTGAGCGCACCTTTGTTGTAACCCTTGTCGCCAAGTCTATTGAAGACCCTAAACTGCCGCCTGATGTGGCATCGCAAGGCATTTCGATAAAACGGACAGTTGCAAAAGTGGATAATCCAACGGCTTTATTCAAGGAAACAAGTCGTGGTGAGTTACAAGGAAAAGGTGTACCAGTGACCTTTGACAATGCATCGCTTCATGCCGATACTTATGAGTGGTTTATTGATGGTGTTTCCGTTCAATTGGATAGTTTTAAAGTACCTTATAGCCATACTTTTAGCTTTGATGATGATGTCGCAACCGAGCGCACTTTTGTGGTGACGCTTGTGGCAAGGACGAGTAATCCTAAGGCAACTTCAATGTCCGACTCGACTTCGCAAGGCGTTGTGATTAAACGGACAATTATTAAATTAGAAAAACCTGTGGCGAATTTTGAAATAGGTTTACGTCAAAGGATACCCGAAAATACAAAAACGTTGAAAACAGGTGAAAATATCACATTCAACAATAAATCTTCTTCTTCAGCACTTAGTTTCCGATGGTTTGTTGACAATAATGAAGTGTCTAAGCAAAGAGATTTGATAGGGCAGCCGTTTACATTTAAAGATGATAGTATGTCTGAACAAGACTTTGTGTTGACGCTCATTGCTTACAATAAAGTAAACCAAACGGGTGATGAAGATGTCGAAAAGTTGACATTAACCATTAGGCGTGAGTTCCCAGCCATCACAACGGATTTTAACTTTATTCCTAACTTAGGATTGACATTTGACAAAAACAATAAAGCCGCTTTAGAAGTGGGTGAGAATGTTGTCCAAGCATCGTTCCAAAACCTTTCTAAAAATGGGTCGAAATATCAATGGAAAGTTTTCTTGGAAGATAACATTACGGAGATGACTGGTAGTTTGATGATAACTAATCAAGTAGAGGAGGTTTATCCTAAAAATCCGTTTAATTTCAGAGTAATTAATGGCAAATCGACCACTTATTTGATTCAGCTGATTGCTTTTGATGAAAGAGATAAACCTGTTTTGCCTGGTGTTATTAAGTTTTTAACTGTTTCATTCCCTAAAGTAATTACGGCGGATTTTGAGTTCGAAACACCTACTAACATACGTTTTGGTGAAAAAAATGAAATTGAAACGAATAAATTGGATGTTGATGCTTCATTCGTTAATCTTTCAGAAAATGGGAATCGCTATGAATGGCGTGTTTTCGATGTAACAAGCGATAAAATATTGCTTGAAAATAGTCTTGTGAAAACATCGCAGAAGTCAGACCTTTACAAATTCAAATTCAGTGTAGGCAACGAAGCATTAATACGTCCAAAATTCTTTTTGATTCAGCTGATTGTGTTCGATTTAGCGGGCAACCAAGCTATAAAACGCGAAAAGAGGTTTGGATTAAGACCTATTTTAGGGATAGCTAATTTTGAATTATTGGAGGGGGATACCGCTCCTACTGACGTGGTTGAGTCTGTTGACGAACCCGTATCAAGGTCAATTGATATACCCACTATTGATGGATTAACGGCTTCCCGAAATCTCGAAGCACGCCGTCGCGATTTTCATCAAAAAATTGAAGACGAAGGCACGGCAAATGCCCCCCTCAGTAAATTGGCGACTTATAAGAACGTTCTAACTTTTATGACCGATTTCGATAAAGCCATTGAGGAGTTTGACCTTGTCGGCGCATTAGAAAAGACGTTTGACAAA
The DNA here is from genome assembly GCA_031367705.1 of Saprospiraceae bacterium. Lineage (GTDB taxonomy): Bacteria > Bacteroidota > Bacteroidia > Chitinophagales > Saprospiraceae > JAAFJT01. The sequence continues at coordinate 29,026 of JANLQI010000207.1, forward strand.
CTCGACGACTTTGATAAAGCCTTCAAAACGAATGCTTTACAACTCGTTCAGAATGTCAAAAAAACAGGCAGCATTCCGAATGAGACATACAGAATTGTCTTGCGAAACCTGTTGTTTTTCTATTGTGATAAACTGATTCACCTTTTACCCGAGGCTTTGACATCGAACACAAGCAGCACAATACAAGATGTGTTGACACGTATAAAAACAGAACAAACTTTCGACAACGAATCACTCACTGACTTGCGCGGAGCATGGCAAGCCGCCGACATCACAACGGTACAAAATACCCTCGTTGTAGCGGAACTAAATAAATTGTTCGAATCATAAATATAGATGATAATGGATAATGACTCTAAATTATCCATTATCCATTATCCATTATAAAACATGGCACAACGACATTACATTGGCAAAGTAAACCTTCAAGTGGCGGCACCTCGCTCGGCAGATGGGTTTGCGCTACAAGAAGCGGTGAGTCTACGGTTTTGGCAAGCCATTGCGCCCGCGTTGTCAGATGTATTTGACCGTTTTGCAAAAACAGATGAATTGATTCGATTGGATAGATTGGATATTCATATTGATAGACTTTCACTAACTGATTGGGAAGAAGAGTTGGGCCCCTCAGTATATCGCGCTGTTGAGGAGGCTTTGGAACGACTGCTTCGTTTTCCATCGGCAGCATCAGCGTTCAATGAAGTTGGTTTAGAGCGATTGACGGTTGCAGAAAGCTTGTTTGCTGCATGGTTGTTTTTTCTAAAAACAGGACAACTGTCCGCCACAGCCAGCACAGAAGCCGATTGGCAAGAGGCGACATTGGCAGCCGTAGCGAGCGATGCAAAAACGGTTGATATACTGAGGGGTGTCTTATTGCACAACGCGATAGCACTTGAACGCCTTGTTTTGCAACACAATGAGGCATTTTTGACCGCTTTAGCGGAAGCTATGACGGGTCTCAAACAAGCGTATTTGGCGGATTTGCGCCAGACATTTGTTGCTGTTTTAACGCATGATTTTTTTATAAAAATGCTAACTCAAACCGCTCCCAAACATTCGGCGGCTTTACCAATAGCATCTGCACGCAGGGTAGAAGTTTTGTTTTGGCAAAAAATATATAAAGCATTTGCAGAAGGCAACAAAGCCGTTGATAACCAATCATTTATAAGGTCTTTTTTAAAAGATGTTTTTGAGCATTTTTATAAAAAAGACATGGTTTCTTTTTTGTCCAACATTCTTGTTTTTGAAGAAACGGTTGTTCCAAAACAAGGAAAGACAACGCAAAAGGGCGCGTCTAAACCGCCTACTCATTCAGGCTTAACTTCTGATGGTGTTTTCAATATTGATAAAGACGCTAAGACTTTAAGCATAAAGGCGTTAGCACCGTCTTTCGTTCAATGTATTGAAAATGCGGCGACCAATACGGGTATTGGGCATGATTTGATAGCTTTTTTTAAAAAAGAAATAGACAGTCATCATACAGCGATAATTGATTTTGTAGAAAAGAATCCTTCTGTTGTTCGGCTTTATGGTACGCATTCTTACGAGTTGGATGAACAACCTTTGAAGACTTCACTGGATAGAGTAGATGATTCCAGACTTTCTGTGGAACAAGTACGGTTGCAATCTTCTGCGGATTTACAAAAAGTAGCTGATGACGATATAGCAGCGCAAAATATTCAAACACAAGTGATAAAGCCTCAAACTAACGTTGAAAAGCCTTTTGATGAAGGGGGAAATCTTACAGTTCCAGAGGAAGACAATCTTTTTACTCCTGAAATAATGATTGATGAGACTTTTCAAACGACCGTCAAAGATGCTAAACAGGCAGATGATTTATCGTATGAAGAAATGGGTGAAACGGACAATCCGTTGGAAGATGATGCCTTAGAGAAGGATTTGCTTGATAGATTATTGCCAAAAGGAACGAGTCTAATCGCACCAAATGCGGGTGTTGTTTTGCTGCATCCTTTTTTGAAACCGATGTTTGAAAGCCTTGGTTTACTGAGGGGGGGCAAATTTGTTAATATCAAAGCAAGGCGAAGGGCGGCGGCTTTGATTCATTACCTCGCAACGGGTTCAGAGGAGATGGCGGAATATGATATGGCATTGCCCAAACTCCTCGTTGGTTTGCCGCTGCACAAGCCGATGGATCGTCATTTTAAGCTAACAGAATTGGAGTGTACAGATACAGACGGTTTATTACAGGCTGTGTTGAGTCATTGGAAAGCATTGGGCAGCACTACGCCCGACGGCTTACGCGAAGGTTTTTTGAAACGCAATGGCAAACTGACGCATCGCTCGGACGGCTGGTTGCTGCAAGTAGAAGCAAAGACTTTGGATATTCTGCTCGACCGTTTGCCTTGGGGTTTTGGCATTGTGCAATTGAGCTGGATGAAAGAAATGCTTTTTGTTGAATGGCATTAGTTTAATGATGAATAATGAATTATGAATGAAAACGGCTGAATCAAATTAGAATCAGTTTCAATCAGTGATTAATGAAAACGGCTGAATCAAAAACCACATCCAGCGCACTGACAACAGCTGCCAAAACGCAGAACACTCCGTTCTTCTCGAAAGAAGCACAGGGCGGATCGTCGTTTTTTGGTGGAGAAACAGCCGAAGCCGAACCGTTTTTCAGTCCTCGAACCCTTCAACCCAAACTCACCATTGGCGCACCGAATGACAAATATGAGCAACAAGCCGATGCTGTTGCCGACCAAGTAGTGGCAAAACTCAACAGCCCGACCCCCTCACCCCCGACCCCAAAGGGGAGTACGATTGCACCCCCGACTCTAAAGGGGAATACGATTGCATCTTCGACCTCAAATGGTAGTATTTCCGTTCAAGCCAAATGCGATCATTGTGAACAAGAAGAAAAAGTACAAAAGAAAGACGAAGAAATAGGGCAAGTCGGTGAGCAATTGCAGATGAAACCGATATTTGACTCTGCCGCCGAGCCGCCACCGGATGATAATGTGCAGCGGAAATGTGCGGATTGCGAAAAAGAAGAAGCTGTTCAGAAAAAAAGTGATAATACTGAGGGGGAAGCCAGTTCTGATTTTTCAAGCCAACTCAATGCATCAAAAGGCGGTGGTACAGCATTGTCTTCTGAAACACAGCAACAAATGGGCAAAGCCATGGGGGCAGACTTTGCCGGTGTTCGCATACATACAGGCAGTGAAGCGGCAAAATTGTCCGATAATATTGGCGCACAGGCTTTTACACACGGCAATGATGTTTATTTCAATGAAGGTAAGTACAACCCGTCGAGTACTGAGGGGTCGCATTTGTTGGCGCATGAGTTGACGCATACGGTGCAGCAAGGGGCGGCGGTGAAGCGTAAACCCGTTAATATCAATCCTGCTGTTCATGCGATGCACATTACGGATATTCAAAGGGAGAAAGCGGAAAATGACATATTACAACGCAGTTGGTTGGGTGATGCATGGGATTCTGTTACAAGTGCTGTAGGCAGCCTCAATCCGCGCAATGCCTTCAACCGTGTGGCCATGAATATTCCTGGCTTCCGTTTGGTAACAGTCATCATTGGGCATAATCCGATATTAGACGAAGCAGTACCAAGAACAGCAGAGAATTTCATTGGCGGCTTTTTGGGTTTGATACCAGGCGGCAATCTGCTATTTGAAAAACTTCAAGAAACCCATGCGATTCCACAAGCGATGCAATGGCTTGAGGAGGAGGTTTCAGCACTCAATATCACTTTGGCTTATGTGGGTTCACTTATCAGTCGCGTCATTGATAGCATTTCTGTTACTGATATTTCAGGCTCAATAGAACGCGCGGTTGCCATCGTGCGCGAACCTGCTATGAGGGTCATGCGTTTTTTGGGTCGGGTGGGAACAAAAATTAAAGAGTTTATTTTCAGAGGGGCTTTACAACTCGTGGGCGCACCTGTCGAGATGGTGATGGGCATTTTGACACGGGCGGGCAATGTGTTAGAATCCATTTTCAATGACCCAATAGGTTTTGGACGCAATCTGATGCAAAGTATCGTTGGTGGCATCCGTTTATTTGCTGCCAATGCTGGGCAACACTTAATGAACGGTTTAATTGGTTGGCTAACAGGAGCTTTGACGGGTGCAGGGTTGCAATTACCGCAACAATGGAATCTGGCAGGTATCTTCTCGCTTGTTGCCCAATTACTGAACATGACCTATCAAGCCATTCGTGTAAAAGCGGTGCGTGTATTGGGCGAGCCGACAGTGGCACGGCTTGAACAAGTCTTTGATTTTGTCCGTGACTTAATTACACGAGGCCCAATCGTGTTGTGGGAGCGAGTCTCCGAGTTTTTGGGTAATTTGCAAGAGATGGTCATGGGTGGCATCCGCGAGTTTGTGATGACCCGTATGATTCAGCAAGGCGTAGCCCGCTTGGTTTCGATGTTCAATCCTGCGGGTGCCTTGATACAAGCTGTGATGGCGATATGGAATACCATTCAGTTTTTTATGGAAAGAGCCTCTCAATTAGCTACATTTGCAGGGGCTGTCTTTGAATCCATAGCACATATCGCTTCTGGCAATATCGGTAGTGCTATGACTTGGATTGAAAATGCTTTGGCACGTTCCATTCCTGTTATTCTCGGATTCTTAGGGCGTTTGTTGGGTTTAGGTAATATTTCGGAACATATACGTGGCATCATAGAGCGCATTCGGAGACCAATTGATACGGCGATTGATAAGGTAATTGATTGGCTTGTTTCGCAGGCGCGGCGGTTGATTAATGGTGTGCGTGGCGGCGGCGCAGCAGCAGAACAACAACAGAGTCCTGAACGAGCGCAGGCTTTGCAAGTGGGGCTGGCTACTTTGGAGCAAAAAGAAACAACTTATTCAACAGGTAATAAAATTACACATGAAAACGCGGAGAAAACGGCACAAGAGACTCAAGCAGCACACCCCTCAGTATTTAGCAGCATTACAGTGATTGATGCAGGTAGAAATTGGGGATTTAATTATGTACAGAGAGTGGGTGAAACAGTAGGTTTGGAAGAGAAAGCAGAAGGGAATAATGCGGATTATAAATCAAAAGCTGGTTACTTATGGTTAAAAACGAAAGGCTTAGATATTGACTTAGAAACAAAAATTACAGCATTTCCTAA
>JANLQI010000211.1:0-61204 GCA_031367705.1 Saprospiraceae bacterium
AGCAAATTGTTTTTCAAAGCCGTTGTATTGTAGTAAATACTGCCAAAAACGTTGGAATATTGCCGATTCAGCCGCAATTGCGTAGGCATTTGTGCCGCATTCCAATTCGCATCTGCATTGATTCTGTAAGCACCTTGACCGATATAAATGTGTTTCCCAAAAGCAATATCGTTCCACCAAGGTACTAAAACACTGTAATTGGCGACTGACAAACCGATATACCAATACAATTGCGGGGCAGCATAGTCGAGCCAACCCTCTTGCAGCCATTTGCGGGTATCGCCATACAAATCATTATAACTTTCCAAGCCACCCGTCGTAGAACCAAGCGGTTGCGCTGTGCTTTTGTTTTGCCAAATACCAAAAGGTGAAATGCCAAATTTTACCCACGGCTTAATGGCTTTTATTGTATCAGAAATCATTTTGACAAATAAATCCACATTGTCACGCCGCCAAAAACCTCTGTCAACAAACCCTCGATTGTAGCGGATATACGTCGAATCGTCGTTCAAAACCAAGCCTGTTTGTGGATAAGGATAGAAATAATCGTCAAAATGTACCCCATCAATATCGTAGCGTTTTACCACATCTAACACAATAGAAGCGACATAATTCCGCACTTCTGGTATCGCGGGGTCTAAAATTCGCAAATTCCCATACACTAAAAGCCATTCAGGATGTTTGCGGGCGACATGATTTGAGTCCAAAACAGCTGTATTGATATTCGCCACAGCCCGATACGGATTGAACCAAGCGTGAAACTCCAAACCTTGCTTACGACATTCCGAAATCATAAAATCCAAGGGGTCGTACTGAGGGGTACGCCCTTGAACGCCTGTCAAAACATCAGACCAAGGCTCAAAAAAACTTGGATAGAGCGCATCGCAATAACCCCGAATTTGGACAAAAACAGCATTCAAACCCGCCTGTTTGTGCCTATCAACGATTGCCACAAACTCCTGCTTTTGAGCAGCTATGGACAATGACCGACTGGATGGCCAGTCAATATTAGACACCGTAGCCACCCACGCAGCGCGGAACTCTCGTTTTGGTGGTGTTTGACCCCAAAGTAAATGAGTCATGAAAACAGTTACCAGTAGGATGATTAATTTTTTCATACACAAACGCCATATTGATTAAAGAAAGAACCATTGAATCGGAGCAAATTTTTCATTTTTCACTAATTTTACGACGAATGATCCGCAATTATGACCCATTTGCCTTTGATTTTTTCAAAAATAAGCGAAAAATGACCGCCCACATCGCCTTTTTCAGGACGTGTCAAATGCCATTTGCCGACGACAAAACAGTGTTTTTTGCCCAACGGTTTGATTTTCAAAATATCAAATTTGAGTGTACCCATAGCGGCACGGTCGGGATAGCCTTTTTTGTAATTGTCCAAAGTCGTTTGATACCCTTGATTCATGCCCGATTTGCCGATAAACATCAACGAGTCCGATTGCCAATAACCGACCATAAATTGGTCAATATTGCCTTGATTCCAAGCTGAAGTTTGGGTGTTGAGGACGTGCATGATGGCATCACCGTCTTTGTTTGATTGGGCTTTTGAATTTGTTAAAACAAGAAAGGTGCATAACAGAATTGTTAATTTTTTCATAATGTGTATTTTTCTGCGAAAGTTAGGATTGTTTTGGTTAATTAAATCATAAAACGCAAAATACGTAGCAGCAAAAATCTATTTTTGAACGTAAGAATTATGTTCAAATTAATTTCTAAACCTTAAAATCCAAACCTCATGCGCCAGTTCTACTTTTTACTCACGTTTATTCTTTTCTTTTTTACGGGAAACAGTTACGCTCAATTGACAAATGGCTCACAAACCTTAGGTGGTTATGGTCTTATTAAAACGTCATACACTAAATTTGTCCAATCCTTGGGAGCGCAATCTTCGAGTTCATCCTATTTAGGGTTTAGCCCAACTTACGGCTATTATAAAAACAGGTTTTTGGTAGGTGCTGCGTTAGGCAGTAGTTTTGATTGGAATAGATCCAAAAGTGATATTGTGTTGAATTCTTATGATGATAGCTATCATACTTTTGGTTATCATTTCAGTCCTTACTTACGCTACTATACAGCTAATAACAGTAAGTACGCGCATTTTGCCTTTGTTGAGGCAGGCATATATGGTACTTTTAGTAATCGAACACGGCAAGTTGGAAACAATACGGTCGAAGTGAATGACCCTATCAATTTTACTTGGAATGCAGGTTTTGGCGCACATAAAATCATAACAGACCAATTGGTGGCTGAGGGCATTTTGTATTACAACAGCGATAAAAGAATCTCATTTTCTGTGAATTTGCGCCCTTTTTACAAGTCTTTTGATGCTAAAAACCAAGATGCCCCCCCTCAGTATATTGCCAAAAACAGATGGCAAATTGATGGTGGTTTTAGTACGGGCTACGATTTTAATCAAGAAAGTTTATTCCTTGGCATCTCTGCATTCGGTGGTAAAATGGTGACAAATCATTTTATGGTTGGCAGCGAATTGCGTACAAGTGCTGGCATTCCAACGGGTGATAATATTTCGTATTCATCCTTTACTTTTTCTCCGTTTGTACGTTATTATATTCCAATTTCTAACCGTTTTTACGCCTATCCATTCATCAACGCTTCATTTTATTGGTCAAAAAACAGTTCAAGTTCTAATTATTCAAATATTTCTTTTGACCGAGGTATTGGCTTGCAATATTTTCTAACCCGCAGTTTGGCTCTTACGGGTATTGCCAAAGGTGCTTTTGAGCGTACAAAATCAAACTTTACAGGGGTGAATGGAAGCGCCGCACTTACTTTGGGTTTCAGCTATTTTGTCAAGTAACATTGGTCAGTTTAACCCCCAAATTTTAACACTCGTTAAAGTTTTGACTGTAAACAATTGTCTTTCAAAACCGCACGTTTTGGACGGACTATTAAACCTGATTCTTCATTTTTGTAAAACCTTATTACTGTATGAAACGAAACCTGCAACCACCTAAATGGTGGGTTATGCTTACTTTTTCAATGATTGCCGCCCAACTTTTTGGTCAAAACACTAACAAAATAATACCTTCTTATCGCTTTGCTTTTAAAACTTATTTGACTGTTTTACATGAAAAAAAACACGATGTAAAAACAGATGTCATCAATAGGATTACTGAAAACACACGCACCAACACAACATTTTTACCCGTTGTGGGCTTGACAAAACTTAAAAAAAAGGGTGCTTTTTATGAGGTCAGTTTGACACCTCTCAATTTCATACATGACGATGATTTAACATTACATTCTATTTTTGACACTGCAAGTAATACCGTGACAAGTTTAAGTATTCCGTCAAGAGGTGCTAAGGCTTTTAAGGCGCATGTAGGATTAAGGTTTGAATGGGCTTTTCCTTTGTTTTTTGAAAAATTAGGACGTTTTCAACCCTATATTGGCGTTTCAACCGACCCCTCAGTATTTTATGAAAATATTGTTCCTTACACGACAGCATATTATCCGACTATCGGTTTTGAAACTCGAAATACGGTTTCTTTCATTCCAAGAGCTGTTTTTAACGTCTCTGCTCGATTGTTTTTAGACTTAAATGTGCCGATTTCTGTTTTCTCAATGGCGTTGACGTACAACCATGTTGACAATCCAATATTGCCAACTTATGCTCGAACAGAGACGGAATTTTCAACAAAATTATTTCCAGCACAGCTGAATATGCGTTTAGGCTTAGGTTATAAGTTTTAATAGTTTTCCGCAATAATCAATCTGATAAAAAATGCTCTGCGTATCTTAACGCAGAGCATTTTTTGTTTTGTTTAATTATTTTCAATGAAAAGTTAAACAAAATAAAGAATTGTGTGTTTGAATTTGTGCTTAATAAAAAAATCAACTTTTCAATTTTGAAGAAAAAAGTCATAGTTATAGGTGCCGGTTTTTCGGGTTTGTCGGCAGCGACACATCTCGCTGCTAAGGGATTTGATGTTACGATATTAGAAAAAAATACTGTCCCAGGAGGTCGTGCAAGGGTCTTTCAAGCAGAAAATACTGAGGGGGTGTTCACATTCGATATGGGCCCCAGTTGGTATTGGATGCCCGATATTTTTGAGCAATATTTTGCTGATTTTGGTAAAAAACGCTCGGATTATTACGATTTAATTCGCCTTGACCCTTCATATACCGTCACTTTTGAAGACGGTGATACGATGCGTTTACCCGCAAAAATGGCTGATTTAGAAGCTCTTTTTGAACAATACGAAGCAGGAAGTGCCGTAAAATTGCGCCAGTTTTTGGCAGAAGCCAAATACAAATATGATGTAGGTGTAGGCGAATTTGTACAAAAACCAGCACATTCTATCTTGGAATTTGCCGATTGGCGGGTACTGAAAAGTATGTTTAAGCTTGAAATGTTGACATCTCTATCGAGTGCGGTTAGAAAATTATTCAAAAATGAAAAATTGATTCAACTTTTAGAATTTCCTGTCTTATTTTTGGGTGCAACGCCACAAAAAACACCTGCGCTTTATTCGATGATGAATTATGCCGATATGTCGCTCGGTACGTGGTATCCAAAAGGTGGCATGTTTGAAATCGTGAAAGCGATGGTTAAATTGGCAGAAGAGCAAGGTGTGACAATCTGTTTGGGTGAAGAAGTTCGTACATTGAAGGTAGAAGCGGGTAAAATTACAAAGGTAGTGACGCAAAATGCTGAATATCAAGCAGATATAGTTGTCGGTTCGGCTGATTATCACCATGTCGAACAAGTGCTTTTGAGTGCCGAAAACCGCCAATATACTGAGGGGTATTGGCAAAGCCGCACGATGGCACCGTCGAGTTTTTTATACTATTTGGGCATCAACAAGCGGTTGAAAAACTTGGAGCATCACAATTTATTTTTTGATGCAGACTTCAATCAACACGCCGCAGAAATTTATGAAACGCCAAAATTGCCTACAAAACCGCTGTTTTATGTGTCCATGCCTTCAAAAACAGACCCCTCAGTAGCACCTGAAAATTGTGAAAATTTGTTCGTTTTGATACCAACCGCTCCCGATTTGAGCGACGATAGTGAAGAAACACGTGAGTATTATTTTAACTTAGTCATGGCACGTTTGGAGCATTGGACGGGGCAGGAAATACGTTCTCATGTCATTTTTAAGCGTACTTATGCCCATTCTGACTTCAAAAATGACTATAATGCATTCAAAGGCAATGCTTATGGTTTGGCAAATACGCTGCTTCAAACAGCTTTTTTGAAACCTAAAATGAAGTCAAAAAAGGTCAAAAATCTTTGGTACACAGGTCAGTTAACAACACCTGGCCCAGGCGTACCACCTTCATTAATTTCTGGAAAAGTCGTTGCAGAAGATATTTTTAAAAACGGATAAAAGGAAATGATGAATTATAAATGATGAATGATGAATTTGTAAAACGTTGATTTTCAACGGTGATACAAAGTAAAGTTTGGTATTTTATTTTTCACTATTCCTAATGTATAATATAATTCATCATTTATAATTCATCATTCATCATTAACTATGAACCATTTTAGTCTATACCGCAAAGTCTGCCAAGAGTGCAGCGAACACATTACGAAGCGTTATTCGACCTCGTTTTCCTTGGGCATACGCGCCTTTGATGCCAAACTGCGTGCGCCTATTTATGCTATCTATGGTTTTGTGCGTTTTGCGGATGAGATTGTAGATACGTTTCACGGCTTTGATAAAGACACTTTGTTGCGTCGTTTTCGAGAGGAGACTTATAGAGCTATTGAGGAAGGCATTTCGATGAATCCTGTATTGCAATCGTTTCAGGAAGTGGTGCATAAATACAGTATCGAGCGCGAGTTGATTGACTCTTTTTTAGACTCGATGGAGATGGATTTACACTTTTCGAAATACCATGATGCCTTGTACAAGCAATACATTTACGGCTCTGCGGAGGTTGTCGGTTTAATGTGTTTAAGGGTTTTTACTGAGGGGGATGATGTTGAATATCAACGACTTAGAAGCGGCGCATGTGCTTTGGGTTCTGCTTTTCAAAAGATAAATTTCTTAAGGGATATGAAAAGTGATTTTGATGAAAGGGGGCGTGTTTATTTCCCAGGTGTTGATTTTCAACATTTTGATGATGAACAAAAACGCTTGATTGAAGCAGATATAAAAGCTGATTTTGATGCAGGTTATGCAGGTATTTTGAAACTGCCCAAGTCGGCTCGTTTTGGCGTATATTTGGCATATATTTATTATATCAATCTTTTTGAAAAAATAAAAAAGGCACATGCCCAGCGTGTCCAAGAAGAGCGTATTCGCGTTAGTGACCGCCGAAAAATGTATTTGCTTTTTAGCTCAGCGTTGAAAAGTAGTTTTAATATGTTGTAAAGAACTTGGCGCAAGTTTTAAACTTGCGCCAAGTTGCTATCCGCTACCAACGGCGGCGATAACGTCTGCCTCTGTTACGTGGAAAAGGGATGCCTAAAATAAGCATGACCAAACCGACGACTAAAAGTACAGGCAATAAAGCAATGACGATAACCCCCAAAATGATGACTCCGAGAACGCCCAAGCAACCCAAACAGCCCATTCCCTCGCCATAATGCCGCCGATAACGCCGATGAAATAGGGCATAACCACCGCCCGAAACGCCTAATGCTAATGCCGTTTTTTGCCAAAATTCTAATTTTTCAAAGGAAAATGCTTGTAAAGTTGTCCAAAACGTGTGTTTTGTTTCAGCAACTACTACATGGATTGCCAAATAAGTAAAAGAGGAAAATAAGAGAAAGAGTGCCACGAGGCTGAGTAAGTTAGTCGTGATAAACAGTCCTTGTTTTTTCATTGTCATTTTTTTAGATGTGATAAAAAGTCTTTTTCAAAGCTTATTTATGAGACATCTGAACTGCTTTTATACCCCCCCTCAGTATGGAGGGGAAAAGCATTAAAAAAATGTTAAAAAACAAGGGCTGTTACTTTTTAGGGCTGTTTTTTAGGTGAAATCTTTTTTTTCAATTGTTCAAAAAACGGTTTGATTTCCTTCTCCTCCATTTTATAAATAATCAAAAAATAGACGATAAAAATCAATGTATTGACCAATAATCGTTCAAAAGTGGATGTATCGAAGTTCTCACGGAACAGTTCACTTGAAAAATAAGCGGTTAAAGCCAATGCTAAATAGGAGGCGATACGGCGCATTGGGTAGGGGACAGGATAGTATTTTTGTCCTAAACCAAAACTGATGGTTGCCATTGCAAAATAACAAATCAATGTTGCCCACGCTGAACCGACATAACCCATTGTTGGAATCCATAACCAGTTTAAAATCAATGTGATAACTGCACCAATAAGGCTGACGACTGCGCCCATTTTGGTTTTGTCTGTGAGTTTATACCAAATGGAGAGGTTGTAATATGCGCCGAGAAAGACGTTTGCCATGAGGAGAATTGGGACAACGGTTAAGCCTGCCCAATAGTCCTCGCCAATAAAACCTTTGAAAATGTCGAGGTACAACAGGACACCTGCAAAAATCGTCGCACATATCAACATAAAATATTGCATCACGCGGGCATAGATAAGGCGTGAATCGGACTCTTTCGCTTGTGCAAAAAAGAAGGGTTCTGCCCCAAATCGAAAAGCTTGTATGAATAAGGTGATGATGATAGCAAGTTTGTAATTGGCGGAATAAATACCAATTTGTATTTCTGCAGTGGCTTGGTCGGCGATTAGGTACTTTAATAAAACACGGTCGAGGGTCTCATTTATCATACCTGCGAAGCCCATAAAAATCAAAGGATAGGCATACGTAAACATGTCTTGCCACAGTTTTTTGTCTAATCCATGCTTTAAAAGCCGCAATTCGTTCATGAAAAAAGGCAAAATAACGATGCTTGACATGACATTTGCGATGAACATCCACTTGATAGACACCCCCTCAGTATCAAGCGGTGCAAGTAGCCCGCGAGTGGATAAGAAAGGTACGACTATGTAAAAAAGTAAATTTAAACCGATATTGACACCAATACTCAATAGACGAAGCATGGCAAACCGCAAGGGATTGTTCTTATAGCGTAGCCATGCAAAAGGAATTGTGGTAATGGCATCTGCCCCAAAAATGATGGCGAAGAAGATGAAATACAGCTCACGCCCTTCGTTTTTCGTCCAATTTGCCAATGGTGTAGCGAAAATGATGATTAGAGCACTTAAAATGAGCGATGAAATGGCAACTGAAATGGCAGAAGTGGAAAATACTTTTTCTTTATCGCTGTCCTCTTTTTGGGCAAATCGAAAGAAAGCCGTTTCCATGCCATACATATATATTACGCCCATAAATGCGGCGATGGCGTAAAACCAAGATGCTGCGCCGTATTCACCTGGGTCGAGTACACGCGTATATATAGGTACGAGTAAATAGTTCAAAAACCGCCCGACGATGCTTGATAAACCATAGACGGCTGTTTGTCCTGCTAATTTTTTTATCACTGATTAAGACAGATTATACTGATTTTTAGATTGAGGATATTTGAGGTGCAATTTTAGTTAATTTACGGCTTAACTCGGTTTATCTTTGCTTTTTTAAACTTAATCACAGACCTAATTGGTTTAATTTTTTGTATTTTTATGAAAAACGGTATAAAAAACCTCATTTTCGACTTCGGAAATGTTATTATTGACCTCGATATTGATAGGACTTGGGCATCGCTGCAACATTTTGTCGGTGATGATTATGCGCAAAAGCTGAAAACGGCTTATCCTTCGGGCGACGTTTTTATTGATTTTGAAGTGGGTAAAATTTCTGAGGAGACATTTTTAGAGACGCTTCGTTCGGTTGCAAACGTACCCCTCAGTATTCGACAAGTCAAAGAGTCTTGGAATGTGATGTTGTTGACGATTAAGCCAGAACGTTTTGAGATGTTGCTGCGGTTGCGGAAAAACTATCGTGTTTTTTTGTTGTCCAATACCAATGAAACGCATTTGAATTTTGTTGATGGCTATTTGCGGACGATTTATGGGTTTGATATTCAACATTTTAGCAACACCTATTTTGACAAGGCGTATTATTCACATCTTATGGGTTTGCGCAAACCCAACGACAATATTTATGAATTTGTCCTCAATGATGCGGGTTTGAAAGCCGAAGAATCGCTTTTTATTGATGATATACTCGAAAATACTGAGGGGGCAAAACAAGTGGGTTTGAATACGTATTTGCATCGAGTTGGCGATGAGATTGTAGATGTTTTGAAGGATTTTTAGCCGTAACGCGAACTTTCAGTTCGTGAATGGTAATACGACGATTTTCAAGTAAAATACCTGATTTTGGAGCAAAAAAAGAAATATATTACCAAGGAGGTTGCGCTGCAAAAACTGCAAGCCTACTGCGCTTACCAAGAGCGTTGTCACTCGGAAGTGACAAAAAAGCTGCGTGATTTGGGTATCTTTGGCGATACGGCTGATGCCATTATGGGGCAACTGATTGAAGATAATTTTTTGAATGAAGAGCGTTTTGCGAAAGCTTATGCACGTGGCAAGTTTCGGATGAAAAGTTGGGGTAAAATGAGGATTCAACAGGAGTTGAAAATGCGGTATATTCCAGATTATTCGATTCAACAAGCCATGAAAGCTATTGATACTGAGGGGGGGTATTTGGAAACTTTGGAACGGGTTATTGCTCGAAAAGCCCTTGAATATGCTGATAATGACCCTCAAAAAACGTCGAAATTGTTTGCTTATGCCTTTCGGCGGGGGTTTGAATCGGAGTTGATTAGTCAGGTTTTGAAACTTATACGCCTTGAAGATGATGGATTTTGAAAAAAAGGATATAAACTGGACTCATAATTCTAAGAAGTCAAACCTTTTTTTTAATTTCGTTTTTCGATGATTATTGATTGACTATAAACCTATTTGAAAAAATCTTTTTTAGAAAAACTATTTATGGATAAGACAGTTAAAGACCAAATTCGCAACCTCGTTTCGAGTGCCAAAACGGATCAAGCATTAGATGCTTTTATTCAATGGGCAAATACATCTGGATCAGATTTAGGTAATGACTTAATTGGACTAAAAGCGCAATTTTCATCGCTCAAACGCAATGAAAATCTGGGACTTATCAGCTTTTCAGAAGCAAATATCAAACGTGCGCAAATCTCGAATGGCGTTTTGCAGATATTGGAAAGCGCCGATGAATCTGTGCCGCAGGCTATACTGATTCAAACGGATGCGCGGGCAACTATTTCAAATGGTCAGAGTGCTGTGACTACAGAATTGCGTAAGACTATTCTTTTTATGGGTGCAAACCCTCCTGGAACGAAATATTTACAACTTGAAATTGAACACAGCCGCATTGCGACTAAAATCGGTAATAGGTGTAATTTAGAGACTGAAAAGTTCTTGAATGCGGGTGATATTCCAGAATTAATTTCAAAATACAACCCGAATATTATTCATTTTTCAGGTCATGGCAAAGACCCTGTGACTGGAGAATCGGGTACAACAACAGATACATCACGTGGTATTGGCTATGCTTTACCGGCTGGTTATGAACAGCAGGGCGGTATTGTTGTTTTTGATGATGATATGCGTGGTATGCGTGTCATTGACGATGATTCATTGGCTTATCTTTTTGAAGCCACCGTTAATGACTTTAAAGTACCACTCGAAGTTGTGGTTTTCAATAGCTGTTATTCTGAATCACAGGCAAAAGCGATAGGTAAATTTGTGCCATATGTTGTTGGTTCGGCTTATGCCCTTGACGATGATTTGGCATTGGCTTTTGCAGAAGGCTTTTATTTTGGTATCAGCAACAACAATACGATTGAAAAAGCCTTTGTAACGGGCAAAATGAATGTCGTTTTGCGTAAATCTAAAGCCAGAGATTTAATTGTTTTGTATAAAAATGGCGAAAAAATGACTTTATAAACCCTCATTTACTGAGGGGTACATGCACAGATGACTATTACAGAAAAATACAATCTAACAGCCATTGATATTGACCGCATCATCGAAATGGCTTGGGAAGACCGCACGCCGTTTGAAGCGATAACGTTTCAATTTGGTTTGTCAGAAGCGGAAATCATCGCTTTGATGAAATTGGAAATGAAAGACAGCAATTGGAAAAAGTGGCGTGGACGGGTACAAGGACGAGCGACGAAGCACCGCGAACTGCGCGACGGGGAGGTGTTGCGTTTCAAGAGTCGGATGCAGAAGCTGTCTGGTAATCGTATCAGTAAGAAAAAATATTGAGTGTATTTTTTTGATTGTTAATGTTTTATGGAAATGGAAAAACGCCCCTTCTTTACTGAGGGGGCGTTTTTCGTTATTCAAGTTCGGCGAGTTTTTCATAGACCCATTTCATGGATGCAATACCAATTTTTTTATCGTCTTCCATCTCTTGCTTGATTTTAGCGATTTCTTTTTGGTCGCCTGGTATTAGTTTGAGTAGTTTTTTGGTGTATTTCATGAGGTTCAAATAATGAACTCTTTGAGTATCAGAAATTTCTTTATGTCTTTGTAAGAAAGCCTTAAAACTATCCATAAGGGAAACAAGCGCATCATCTTCGTCTAATTCGTAGTAAACGGCAAGCAAAATGGACTTTGAACTTAGATTATAAACTAAGTCATCATACTCCACAGATTGGAGCAATGAAATGACTTTGTCGTATTTTTTTTGATAGAAAAAGATTAACGCCCGATTGTAGGATAGCGCATTCTTTTTAAAATCAGCTGGAAGTTTATCGCCATATTGATTTAGGAAATTTTCAGCCCATTCGTATTCACCTAAACGCAAGGAAATTAATATAGCATTTCTAAAATACCATGGATAGATTTCTCCATCTGCCCATAAAATATCGGTTTTCAAAAGTTCTTTTGATATATCAACATATTCGCGTAAAAAAAATGAATTTCCTTGATTGGATTTTTTACTACAGTAGCTCAATAGATGTGTATAAGCTTCTTTTGCCTCTTCTAATTTCATGGTCTTCCAATACTTTGATAGAACATCCTTTAGCTCATGATAGTGTACTTCATTTTCACTTTCAGCGTGCGTTAAAAAAATCAAATAATGAACCCTAATGAGTGGAACATTATCATATGGGTGTTTACTAAGATGATTGATGATTTCGTCTATAAAAAGCAGTTTATATTCATGTGAAACCAATGTTTGTTGGACAAGAATGGCAGAATACCATTTTAGTTTTTCAGCCAAATAAAAATAATCTAAATTATTGACAATGTCTTCGACGTTGGTTTTTTCAAACCGCTTGAGTTCTGCTTCATTGATGTCATACAGCTTTTTTTGAATTTCGAATTGATGGTAGTAGTAACTGGCGGGTCTTTCGGTTTGGATTTCAGAAATCGCCTGTGTTTGACGGATAGCACTATTGTAAAGTTTTTCTATCTTTTTGGCATGGATGGCTTCTAACAATAGGTTCGCTTTTTGAATAGGTCTGTCATCGTAAACTTGTTGAGCTAAAAAACCTTCTACCAGCTTTAGTAGATCAGAAGATAGTTTTCTAAACCTGACATCATTAAACGTTTCTTTTTCATATAGTTGTGTCCATAACTGTTCTTTGGTCAGCTCTCCCGCTTTGCCATTTGCATTTATATGCTCCGAAAGAACCTCATAGAACGCCATTAAGGTTTCATTAACGTTAAAATAGGGCGAACGGATGTATTTTCGCAAACGATTCTGCTCTACTTTGTCGAAGTAAGTGAGTACATTGTAAATTTTGCTGTCGGTCATGGAAAGTGAAAAGTGAGAAATTTATGTGTGTCTGATTATGTTCTCAAAATTAGGGCAAAAATTGTATTAAATCCGAATCTATCTGTAAAAATCTAAATAAAGAGCTGACTGAGGGCAATAAATACTGAGGTGGTGAAAAATTAGTTTTTAAAACTGAGTTTTTTAGTTGATTTTATATGAGAAAAACCATTATCTTTGTAAAAAATTTATGATTTTATTATATGTTTAATCTTAGTAGATAAAATTTGGTATGATATTTGTTTATGGTATTATACAAATAACAATTATATAATCCTACCTTTTTTCAGTATTCGTCCCGTGAACATCAAAATTACGTTTTTTATTTTTTATTTTTTTTAATATTCACATTTTACGTACGCTTTTTTTACTCAAATTTATCATTTATTTGATTCTGTGTGTTTTATCAATCTATGAATTTTTAAATTTGTTTAAAAAACATATTTCAACGTGTATTTTGATGACCTATTAGAGAGCATACTCTAAAGAATTTTTTTTTATTTACAACTTTTAAACATCTGTAAGATGAATACACCCATGCTTAAAACATATAGGATGTTCATTGCAGCCCTCATCGCAACGATGCCGCTGTTAATGTTTGCCCAAGTCAAAGCGACGGATGACTATGCTCATACGACAACGAACGCTTCTTCTTTTGGTATAAAAGTACTGTCAAACGACAATGCCTCTAATGGTATTCTGAAAATAGATAAAATACCGCTTTATAATCATGGTACTGCGGCAGTGAATGCGGACAGTACCATGATTATCTTTACACCTGAAAAAGATTTTAAAGGTGTCGCATTGGTGAACTATACAGTTACGGATAAAAATGGTCATTTTGATTGTGGTTTGTTGACTATTGATGTGTCCGCACGAATATTGCCTTCGACTCAAACAATGAAATTGTTTACACGGCCAGGTGAAAAAATTACTTTTACGATACCTAAAGGTTTTGGCGGTAATACACCAACCAATGCACAGGGGGAAGCACAATGGGAAGGCGGAGAAGGCAGCGGAGTTTACTCTTTCACGCCAAGTAGAAATTTTGTTGGGGCTGGGGCTGCAGAATTTTATTTCAGTAAAACTGAAAATGGTATTTATTATGACTATACCGTTTACATCAATGTCGTTGGCTCACCTGTAGCAGTTTTGCTTAAAGACGATTACGTTAATATACCTATCAATGGATCAACGATTGTTGACCTTTACCAGAATGACAATCGCACGGCAAAACCGATAAGTAATTTTTCTGTATTACCTGTTTCAAATTCTAATTACGGTGTCAGTTCTTTGACGAATGGTCGTGTCCTCATCACATCAAATTCAAATTTCAAGGGAACTTTCAATTTTGATTATGAAGTTAGTTATGTTGATGGCACAAAAGAACGAGCAACTGTTCATACTACAGTCGCTAATTATCAACCCGCAACAGATGTTGTTCAAGTAACGGCTTATCAGGGTATTCCTTACGAATTTAAATACAATATTCCATTGGATAACGGTGGTAATTGGACTTTTGTCACTAGAAATGGCGGCATTACAAGTGCAGGTGGTCGCGTTACACTTAATAATAAGAGTGAAGTGGTTTATACACCGCCAACAGAAGGCGTGTCAGATAATTTTGAAGTGGAGTACTGTGTGTCTGGATCTGGTTGTAAAGTTGTCAAAATCTATGTTAATCTTCAACCCGCTACAGCCCAAATCTGTTCAACAGATTGCGTATTCCCGGGTGATGCAAACCATGACGGTATCGTTGATATGTGGGACTTATTGACGGTCGGTAGTTATATCGGTCAATATGGCTCATCTAGGGCAAATGCCAATCTATCTTGGATGCCTACTAATGCAGCAAATTGGCAACAAACACTTGGTAATGGTGTCAATGCTAAGAATGTGGACTTGAATGGTGATGGTATTGTTAGTTATTTAGACACAGCTGTGATTAGTGCAAACTATGGCAAAGTCAACTCGATTGTTGCGGAAAGAACGCCTGAATCGTCAAAAATAGAATTGCAAGTGTTGACAACGACGAGTGCAGCTGCACAAGGCGATATGATTGAAATTACTGTTTTGGTTGGATCTTCGGCTCTATCTTCAGTGGATGCACGCGGCTTAAGTTATTCTGTGGGTTATGATGCTGATATGATTGAAGAAAATACATTGACTATTGATTTTTTGCAATCCAATTGGTTGTCTCGCTACGATGCTTTTATTGCTATGAGCAAAATAGTCAATAGAGGACGTATTGAAACGGGTATTGCCAGAAGCCAAAATAGAGGTGCAAGTGGACATGGAGAAGTGAGTAAAATCCGTGCTGTTGTTATTGAAGATGTTTCTGGCTTCCAAGTTGGCGACCGACCTGTTCTTCGTATCCGCATCAATGATGTATATTTGATGGATGCCAATGGTCGTATGCTTCAAATCGAAGGAAAAGATATAGAAATTCCTATCAAATTGGTCAAAAAAGATGAACCGATGAAGGAATCTGATTTGTTGATGTTCCCGAACCCTTCAAGTGACTTTATGAGTTTTTACTTGAATGGTGTAAATAATATCGAGTCATTGCGCATCGTAGATATGATGGGTAAAGAAGTGAACCGTCAGAACAATATCAAAGGCAAACAAGCAACGGTCTATTTCGATAATTTCGCACCGGGTATGTATCTTGCAGAAGTAACGACAGAAAAAGGAAAGATTATGAAGAAAATCCAAGTCGTCAAATAAATACATTAACAACTTATAATTTGCTCGGCTTCCCGCCTGACAGATTATAATCCCACATACCGATTCGCCCGCTTGTCAAAAACAAGCGGGCATTCTTTTGGGTGGGATTGGTTATTCGTTATTCGTTATTCGTTATTCGTTATTGGGGATTAGTAAACTGGTAAATTGTTATTCCTATATTTGTTGCTTAATAACGAATCCCCAATAACCAATAACCAATAACCAATCTCCAATAACCAATAACGATGAAACTACTTACGGCTGACCAAATTCGCGCATGGGATTCGTTTACAATTCAAAACGAACTGATTTCATCATACAACTTGATGGAACGCGCCTCTTCAACCTTTACTGATTGGTTTTCAACTATTTATGATACAGAACGACCTGTTTTAATCTTTTGTGGTACAGGCAATAATGGCGGCGACGGCTTGGCCATTGCTCGATTTTTGCATTATTTACGGTATGATGTTGGTGTTTATATTTGTCGGATATCCAAAAATGAAACAGCCGATTTTGCTAAGAATTTAGCGAAAATTCAAAGATTAGACGCATCTATACTGAGGGGAGGTATTTTAGAACAAGATGCTTTCCCGACGATTCCTAAAAATGCAGTTGTTATTGATGCCATTTTGGGCAGTGGCTTAACAAGACCTGTTGAAGGCTATTGGGCTTCTTTTTTTGACTATTTGAATCATTCACAAGCAGAAATTGTCTCGGTAGATATTCCCTCTGGCTTGTTTTCTGATAAACATACTGAGGGGGTAGCTATCAAAGCCGCTCGTGTGTTGTCTTTTGAAATACCCAAATTGGCTTTTCTATTACCCGAAAATGAGCTGTTTGTAGGCACTTTCGAATATAAAAGCATTGGTTTACATCAAGCATTTTTAGGAAAAATAGATGTCAATAATATTTTTGTTACACCAGATTTTATCCAACCCTTTTTTAAGAAACGTAAAAAATTTGACCATAAAGGCACATATGGTCATGCGCTTTTAGTGGTGGGCAGCGGAGGTATGGCGGGTGCAGCCGTTTTAGCGGCACGAGCGTGTATGCGGTCAGGTGTCGGCTTGTTGACGGTGCAAACGCCTATGTGTAATCGGCTTATTCTTCAAATATCATTGCCCGAAGCCATTGTCGTTGCAGACCAAAATGAAACGGAGTTGTCGCAAGTTATTGATAGTCAATCTTATACAGCTATTGGTATAGGCTGTGGTATTGGAAAAGGAGAGAAAGCGGCAGTTGTACTGAGGGGGTATTTGGAACAATCAAAACGCCCAGTGGTACTTGATGCCGATGCCTTAAATATCCTTTCTGAACACCCGGAATGGTTGGATTTGATTCCCCAAAATTCAATACTAACGCCGCATCCAAAGGAATTTGAACGATTGTTTGGCAAAGCCGACAATGACTTCGACCGTTTAGAACTGTTGCGTAGCAAAGCTAAAGATTTGAAAATCAATATTTTACTGAAAGGAGCGCATACGATAGTCGCCGATACTGAGGGGTGCTGTTATTTCAATTCGACAGGCAATGCAGGTATGGCAACGGCTGGAAGTGGTGATGTATTGACGGGTATCATCACTGGACTGTTGACACAAGGTTATGAACCCAAAACAGCAGCGATTTCAGGTGTTTATCTACATGGCTTAGCAGGAGATTTGGCAGCAAAAAGGGTAGGGCAGGAGGCTCTGTTAGCAAGCGATATTATTGACAATTTAGGCAATGCCTTTTTCGGAATGATAAATGATGAATGATGAATTTGTAATATTTTGAAAATCAACGTTTTACAAATTCATCATTCATTATTTACGTATTAATTTTTCCGAATCATCGCCACAGGCATATTAGGATCAAAAGTACCTTTTAGAACAGGTGTTTGTATTTTCCCAAGATTCCATGCGTAAGCTTTCACTTCACGAGAAACGTAATCAAACAATTCTTTTATGGTAACAACATCGTCGCCATTGACATTGGCTTCACCTTTCATACCCTTTACGACAAAATAACTGAAAATACTTTGATGCAGTGTTGATACTTCAAGCGACTCTTCATCTGCTTGAGACGACAAAATAAACGCTGTTCCAGGGCTTGCGCGATTCAATTCACGGAAAAAAGCATCTTGTGTATCTTGTTGTGAACTTTTAAAAACGTCATTATTGACCGATTTCGAAGCTAAATAGCTACCGGAATTGCATGCATCTGCAATCACCAATTTGTATTTGGCAGGGCAAGCCGTCATCAAATCGTTGACTTCGCTGTGGAATAAACGGACATTACTACCGTCATAATCGGTCGGTAAAAATGCGCCTTTGAGACCGTGTCCTGAATAAAAAAACGTGACTAAATCATGCTCACCCGCTTGTATAAACATTTGACGCATCGAGTCAAGGATGCCTTGTTTTGTCGCTTGGTCATTCACCAAAACTTGCGAATGTTTGTCGTCTAATGAGCCACCTTCGGGGCTTTTCCAAAACGCATACATCCGAAACGCATCGCTGTGTGGATATTTCAAAGTCAAAATACTGGGCATTTCATAGTTCGAAACGCCAACGGCTAATGCCCAAACTTTGGATATCGGGGCAAGGCTTGTATGGGTTGCGCCATTCGTCAGAATGGCATTGCCTGTGTGACTACTAAAATTGGCGCTTTCTAAAAAAGCATCTGTGCGTACAGGAATACGCTCTTTGTTTGCATCTTCGATTTTGTTCGGTGTTTCGATACTTGGCGCGGCGTTTTCTGCCATCGGCCTTTGAGTGGCGGTCATTATTTTATTCTTTTCCGAAGAACTTGCGTCAGCGTACATCGCTTCACGAGTCAGTCCTGGGTCGGTGCCTAAAAAACGACTGTTGCGCCAGACACCACTCAGCACCGTCCCGTCGTTGAGCGTCAATGTTCCGATACCATCCATCGTGCCATTGAGCCACGAACCTTCATAACGTGTACCGTCAGGATACTCAGCCCGACCTTGACCATGAGGTTTGCGGTCTAAAAATTGACCTGTGAAACGAATACCGCCCTTTTTTTTGATAATGGCAATACCTGACCCATTGTCGCAATTGCCAGAAAGGCACTGTGCATCGGTTGAAATGGCCCCCCTCAGTATCAGGAGCAGAAGAATAAGTTTTTTCATTGAGAAAATCGTTTTTGAGTTTTGAGGAGAGAATAACTATTTTCAAGAAAACCTCTCTCTTAATATATGTTATCGGTATTATTAAGTAATTGATTATCAGATGTTTAAAAAAACATAAAAAACCAATTACCTAAAATAGATATATCAAAAATTAAACCATAATTATTCAAAAGCACATTTAATTTTGAAAGAATAGGTTAAACTTAGTTTCATACCATTTCTATCTTATTTTTGCCCTAAACAAAACGGTATTGCGACACAGCTTTTACATATTACTATTCACAAGCCTCCCATTATTGATGGTGGGGCAAGCCCGTATTCCCTACGAGTTTCGGCACTTGACCATCAGTGAGGGTTTGCCCGACAATACGGTTTATTCCTGTATGCAAGACTCTCGTGGTTATATTTGGTTTAGTACCGCTAATGGTGTCAGTCGTTATGATGGTCGGAAGTTTCAGAATTTTACGGTCACTGAGGGTTTAGCAGATAACGAAATATTGACGGCAACGGAGGATATTGAAGGACGTATTTGGTTTCACTCCATAAACGGGCGACTCTCCTATTTTGATACAAAAACGGAGAAAATCATCAGTTATCGGGAGTCTTCTATCTTGGAAAAAGCCACTGACAATATCTATTTGACCACGATTACTGAGGGGGCGGACAGCAGTGTTTGGATATTGGCGGGATTGTATAAAGTGAAAAGATTGATGCCTGATGGAACAATTCGCCTATATAATACAGAAGGAAATAGACTTATGGGTGTTTTTAAAGATAAGCAAAATCGTATTTTTTTAGCTGGTTATACTTTTCAACTTTATGATGCTCAACGAGATACATTTGTGGCTTGGGCGCCCTTTTCAGCGGAGATGAAAAAACAAACATGGGGCAAGTGGATTTACAAAAACGACGTTTTCTTTTTCGAGTTAAGTGAAGGTATTTTTGCATTTTCAAACGGTGTTTTTTGGAAAGTTACCAATAAAGATATTTTCCAAAACAAATTTTTACGCAGCATATCCGCCGATTTATTGGGTAATATCTGGTTTGGTATAACAGATGGTTTTTATAGTTTTGACATGAACCATAAAAAGCCAACGCAATATTTTCCTACGAAATCGCATGTCTCATGTGTGTTTACGGATAAGGAGGGTAATAGATGGGTTTCTACGCTTGGCGAGGGTGTTTTTTTTCTCCCACCCAACTATGATAAGATTACCATACTGAACAAGGTAAATGGCCTCGAGAGCGAAGAAATAACAGCCCTTGCGATGACACCTAAAAAGGATATTGTTATAGCCACTTATCCTAATGTTTTACAATTTTGGGATAAAAAAAGTACTCAAATACATCGTAAAATAAAGATTAATGGCATGTGGGATGTTCGTGTTAAACGCCTTGTTTTTCCAGATGATAAGGACTTTTGGATGCAAACAGATAATTACCAATTGAGTTATTTTCCTAATTTTTCTAAAAAAACACCCCCTCAGTATGACCCTCAACGAGCAAAAATTAAGGAAGCTTTGTTGCTCCGTATGCAAATACTCGATCACGTTAAGGTGTACAATGGGGAGATTGATATTTCAGATTTTTTGAATTCAGGTGTTGCTTTTAAAAACATTTATTTTGCTAAAAATGGACGTATTTACATTACATCGAACTCGATTGCTGAATTGACACCCTTGCCCAATCATCGTGCGCAGTCTCGTATGTTTGCTCAAAAATTTCGCTCGCGGCTTTATGCTATTGGGGAAGATGCACATGGGGTTATGTGGTTTGGTGGTACGATGGGCATCTGTTTTTTGAAGCCTGATGCCGATGATGTGGTCTTTTTGAAAGAGAATTTTGAGACGGCCGTCAATGATATTATCGCATTACCAGATGATTATTTGCTTTGTAGTACGACAGGTAATGGCATTTTTTTGTTGAAAAATGGTAAAATTGTCAAAAACTGGCAAGAGAAGGACGGTTTGAGCAGCAATAGCTGTAACCGTCTCTTGAGATTTGATGACCAGACGGTTTTTGTTGCGACAGCAAGAGGTGTGACACGCCTGACTTTTGACCCCAATGACCCTACACGAGCGTATCTGCTGATTTATGGTGGTAAAGATGCTAAGCCTGCACTTTTTGTCAATGATTTACTTTTAGATGGTGAAAAGCTATATATTGCTTCAAATGATGGGCTTTATTCCTTTGAAATCAATGATTTAAAAATTCAAAGAAATATACCTGTGTTGCGCCTAACACTCCCCACGGCGTACCTCATAAAACCCGACACGGTGTTTTCCTTGCCTTCTGGCTGGTTTGAACAAGAGAAAGAAATCAAATTTAATTTCCGAGCAATTGCTTTTTGCAATGGGGAAGTGATGCACTATCGCTATCGATTGTTCCGCGACGGTGCGCTTGAAAAAAGGGATTCTATAGTGCTTAGAGAGGACTTTACGCTGTCCTTGGTGTCGCTGAACAGTGGTTCATATCGACTTGAAGTGGAAACGAGTCGGGGCGATGGTATCTGGAGTAAACCTGTCGAGGTGCAGTTTGAAGCATCGGCGGCTATTTATCGCAAGCCACTTGCTTTGGTGTTTTATTGGCTTATTGTCTCCTTGTTTTCGTTTGAATTTCTGCGTTGGCGCAACAAGCGACGTTCTTTGAGAGAACAAAAGGAACTGGCTCAAAAGGAGGAACGGCTTGCGCTTGAAAGGCGGCAACTGGAGTGGGAACAGGAAGCCATCCGTGCAAGGATTGACCCGCATTTTGTTTTCAATGCCTTGAATGGTATTTTAACTTTTGTCTATAAAAGAGATATTGACAGCATAAAAGTTCAACTACCTCGTTTGGCGCGGTTCATTCGAACATCTCTCAATTTAGGACGAGAGGACTTTATCAGTATTGAGCAAGAAGCTCAGTATTTGAATGATTATTTGGCACTCGAAAAGAGCCGTTTTGAAGGAAAATTCACCTACTCTATCAAAATTACTGAGGGGGTAGATGTGCAGCAAAAAATACTGCCGCCGTTACTTTTACAGATTTTTGTTGAAAATGCCATCAAACACGGTGTCCCCTCTTTGCCAGAAGGTAAAATGGGCATTATTACCATCGTTTTTGAAAAAATAGGCAACGATACAACTTGTTGCACCATCAATGACAACGGTATTGGCTTGACGAATGCTTTAAGAGAGAGAAAAGAAGGCAGTGTGCATCAGTCTATGGGTTTAAATTTAGCCAAACGCCGTATTTCTCTTTTGAATAAAATTTATAAACACAAATATATGCTCGACGTGTTTGACAATGGAGAAGGGACAAAGGTGGTGTTGCGTGTTGAAAGTTGAGCATACGGAAATGATGAATTATAAATGATGAATGATGAATTTGTAATTCAATTTTTTACAAATTCACCATTCACCATTCACCATTCACCATTCACCATTCACCATTCCCTTATCTGATGATGACCTTTTGAGTCAACGTTTCTTCTTCATTTTTCAATGTCAAAAGATGTAAACCTTTTACGAGGTCGTCGGTCTGTATTTCTGCACTATTCATACCTTTATCAAACTTCTTTTGTTGATTCAAAATCCGTTTGCCTGTGGCATCGAAAAGCGATATTTGATAGCTGCCACCTGTCGCAGAGAAAAACTGCAATTTGATGACCTCCTTAGCTGGGTTCGGAAAGACGGCTAAGCTACTGACGGGTTCGGCGGTTTCATCCATCATTTTTCCATTGGCAGCCAGCGTCGGTTCTTGGGCGAAATTGTTGCCGCTCGTTTGAATACCTAAGGCATAACAAACAGTTGTTGAAAATGCACCATTGTAACCCAATACTTTAATATAATAGGTCGCGCCCGCTGTTGCTGTATTGTACTTGATGGTTTCATTGGTCGTGCCACCATTTACAGACGAGCCAATTTGTGTGCTGATAGCTCCTGCCGTAGTCGCTTTATAGAGCGCAACATCATAATCGCCGGGTAAATTGGTCAAAGTCACTTGGATTTTAGGCGCAGCCGTTGTCGTCGTAAACTTGTAATAATCCACATCGCCATTTGAGCCAATTTGCGCATTGGTTGTGCTGTTGACCGCTACGATTGTTGCACCTGTCGAGACATTATCTGTCGGTTCATTTATATTTGAACAAGCGGGTGGAACGGTGTAAGTGAAGTTAGAAGTCAAAGCATCATTAGCCGTATTGGCATCGGTTGTACCATTCGGCACAGCCGTTCTTGCCGTAAATGTATGTGCCGCTGCCGTATAACCAGTGACTGAAACGAGCGTTACGCTTGTTGTTCCATTGCTTGCAAGGCTGCCCGTCCATGCTTGGCTGCTTTCTGTGCCGTTGTCAATTTTGTAGTAAATCGTCGCAGAAACGAGCGTTACAGTCCCCAAATTCTTCAAAGTTACTGAGGGGGTCACGCTGGCAGTGCTGACAGTGCCATTGGGTACGGCTATCGCCGAAATGCTGGCATCGGTTGTTGAAGCCGTTGGTGTGTAAGTGAAATTAGAAGTCGAAGCATCGTTCGCAGTATTGGCATCTGTTGTGCCGTTGGGTGAAGCTGTACGTGCTGTAAATGTATGTGCCGCTGCCGAATAACCCGTTACCGAAGGCAATGAGACGGTCGTTGTTGCGCTCGGTGCAAGGCTGCCCGTCCAAGCCGTTGAGCTTTCTGTGCCATTATCTACTTTGTAAAAAATGGTCGTTGATGTGAGTGCCGTTGTCCCAAAATTTCTCAAAGTTACTGAGGGGGTCACGCTGGCGGTTGTGATAGTGCCGCTTGGTGATACGATACCTGCGATACCTGCATCCACCGTAGTAGATGGTACACTGTTTAGTGGCGATGACCAGATGCCACGACCATAAGTGGCAGCGCGAAGTAGGTTTGTTGGATAGTAAATTTCAAGGTCTTTGACAGGCACGCCTGGCATACCATTCGTGAAAGTTGTCCAACTTGTTGCGCCCGATGTTAAGAGATATGCCCCTAAATCTGTCCCACAATACACATCGCCATTGGTTTGCGAAGCAAAACAATTGACAGGCAACGAAGGCAGTCCTGTGCTGATATTTGTCCAAGAAGTACCGCCATTGGCAGACATATAAACCGATTGACCTGTATAACTTGCCAAACCGACATACATTTTATTGGCATCATTGGCATCAAAACGAACGGTCAGGATAGAAACACCTGAAGGCAAGCCTGTCGTTATATCTGTCCAAGACGTGCCACCATTGGTCGTTTTCATCACTTTTGTTGTGCTCGCTGCTGCGATACATTGATTATTGGTTTTGGCAACATCGAGTTCAACGAGCGTACCAACCCCTGAAAAACTGCTAATTGTTGTCCAAGCCGTCCCCAAATTTGTACTTTTAACAACGTTTGTACCACCTGCATAAAGCGTTGTAGCAGTCACAGGGTCTTGCAACCAAGGTGTGACCCAACCACCGCCCGATACAGTGTAAATACTTGAAAATGAAGTGCTTGTGGTTGAAGTTGAGCGATACAATGCGCCATTGTAAATGGAAGAAAATTTATTGTTGTCGTTTGTGCGGTCAATGAAACAGAGCATACCATCACCACCATTGACTTGCCCCCAAGTTGAGGTGTTTGTAGTCAAAGTTGTGCCATTGTCTTGGTGCCCAGCGATGATGGTGTTTTGGTTACTTCCCGACAAACCAATGCCATACAATTGTGCGA
This sequence comes from Saprospiraceae bacterium, assembly GCA_031367705.1. Lineage (GTDB taxonomy): Bacteria > Bacteroidota > Bacteroidia > Chitinophagales > Saprospiraceae > JAAFJT01. The sequence continues at coordinate 24,280 of JANLQI010000211.1, forward strand.
TGGTGAGGTTAGAACTTTTGTCCGACCAAGTCGTTGCGCCACTTGCGAGGGAAAAAACACCGCCATCATTGCCCGCATAAAGCGTTGTACCGATGAATGACAAGTCGTGCACATCGGCGTGTTCGTAGGGTGCGCCATTACCTGACCAATGACCGATACACGACCAAGAAGTACCCGAAGTTGTTGATTTCCAAATGTTTACGCCACCTGTGTAAATAGTTGTTTTTACTGAGGGGTCAACAACGATGCTCAAATCGTACCAACCTTGACCGCCTGAATCGCTGCCCGAAGCATTCCAACCTAAGATATTAGGTGTAGAGGATTTAAGCGTAAATGTTGTCCCGCCATCTGTCGAGAGGTATAGCCCCTTGAAACCATAATCGGTGTTATTGGCAACGAGCGCATAGACATAATTGGCATCTAAAGCGGTGACAGCAATAGCTACTCGTTGCGTGCCAGAGGTCGGCAAACCAGTGCCAGCCGTTGCCCAAGTCACGCCACCATCGGTTGAACGCAAAAAAACGTTGGCACTGTAACCACCTGCGTAAACGGTGGAAGGCGTACCCGGTTTAAATTCGATATCGCGGACGCTCAATGTTGAAGTACGTGTCCAAGACGTACCGCCATTTGTTGAGCGATAAATGCCCGCGCTGCCTGCTACGAGAATAGAACCATCGGTTGGGTTGATAGCGATTTTTGATAATGTCGTGCGGGTCGTTGAAAAATTGCCTGTGCCTGTCCACAATGCGCCTGTGGCTGCCCAAGTTGCGCCGCCGTCGGTTGATTTGTAAACGCCTGTGGAATAGACATCAGCCGCTTCGCCGTCGCCTGTAACGAGGTACATAATGTTGGCGTTTGTGGGGTCAAAACCGACATCGGTGGCGCCCAATGCCGCAATGGCATCAGAAATAGCGGTCCAAGACGTGCCGCCGTTGGTTGTTTTCCACAAGCCCCCTGCTGGCGAACAAGCAAAAAGTGTTGTTGTGCTGCCTGGCAAAGCGCGAACCGCATTGACCCTACCATTGCCACCTGACGACGGTGTACTGAGGGGGCCGACGAGCGACCACGTGGCACCTGTGCGGTTTTGGAGTGCTGTGCGGCGTTTTTGCTCGACCATCGCTTGTTCCACACCTTTTGTTAGGATGCTCAAATCGCCATTTGACTCTTGAACACGCGGCTCTACCCAATGCGACCAGCGCATGAACTGGAGCATACCTTCCATCTGACGCTCGAATTTATCGCCTTTTTTGTGTGTACCATTGGCTTCTTTTGCCAATTCTCTTTTAAATGCTTGAATTTTTCCACCGTATTGCCGATTGAAGGCATCGCGGATTTGGTAGTAATTTGCGCCTTGCTCGCGTAGGTCGAGCCAGTTTTGCGCAGTTGCGCCTTGCCATAGGAAAACCATGGTCAAAAGCACATAAATTCTGTTGATTTTCATAGAAATACCAGCTTGGAATTTAAGATGAATGAGTTTTGTTAAATTTTAAAAAAGTGGTATTTAAAAGCGTAGGAAAGAAATACTTGTGTCGGTTTGTTTTGTCAATAGCTTAGAGTCGGTGCGTGTACGTAGTTTTTGTCAGAAATTTGTTAGCCAATTGCTTTCGGTCGTGTCGTTCATTAAGTGTTGTATATACTTCATATCAATTGTTTGTTTCAATATAAACTGTGAAAATATATTTAATATTTTTAAAAGGCTAAAAAAAAAGATATTTTAACATTTGTAGAATGAACAAAAAAAAAGATGCGCTCATAAGTCATTGATTTATCAAGACTTATGAGCGCATCTTTTTTTTTAAAAAATACTGAAGGGTGTATTATTACTTCACTTTGAAGGCAACAGCGAGGTTTTCCCACGTCAAATTGACCATATTGCCTTTGATGTCAAAAGTCATACGTTCTGCCATTTCCTTTGATTTTGTGGATTTGACTTTGACACGTAGGACATCTTTTGTCGCATCGTAGCTGTAAGCACCCCATTGTTTCGCAACGCTGTTGAAAATAATCGTCCATTCACCCCCCTCAGTAGGAATGGTAAATAGGGCATATTTTCCTGCTTTGAGTGCTTGCCCTTCGATTGTTACGTCTTTGTCCACTTCAAAAGTCGTGGCATCGTTGGCACCTGTGCGCCAAACGGCATCATAAGGAACGAGTTTACCCCAAACTTCTCTGCCTTTGACGGCGGGTTGTGCGTAAGTAATCGTAACAGTTTTGTCACCAATTTTACCTGTTGCTGTTGCCGCAGGGCTTGGTTTAGCTTTGCCTTCTTGCGCAAAAGCGACTGAGGTCATGAGTAAAGCGGTCGCTAAAAAGAGGAATTTTTTCATTAGAAGAATACTTTTTTTTATTGTTTGAAAATGAATTACACTACTAATAGACACATTTAAGCCTAAAAAGTTGTCTTTTACTGAGGGGTATTCGACATAATGCGTTGTTGATTGCCTGTATATATAATGTGTGGTAATTGTCAAACATGGTGAATCACCTTTTTGACAACGCCCCAAATCTCAAAATCTGTCCCTTCTTCGATGATAATGGGCAGATAATTGAGGTTTTCGGCAATTAAAAACAGCTTTTTCCCTTGTGGGCAATACCGTTTGACAACAAAATCGCCTTCGACAACCGCAACGACAATGTCGCGGTTTTTCGCCCGAAGCGAACGGTCAACGATGAGGATGTCGCCCTCAAATATACCTGCTTCCTGCATCGAATCGCCTTGCACGCGGATGAAAAAGGTGGCCGATGGGTTTTTGATACACAGCTCATTAAGATCCAGTTTTTTGTCCATATAATCCGTTGCAGGAGACGGAAATCCTGCTGAAACGGATTCAAAAAACGGCAATTCGACAAGTGGTGTAGACATCATAGCTTCAAAAAACGGTTTTTGGCTCATAGCACACTGTTTAATATGTTATTTAATTTTCTCCAATTAAAAGACAAAATAAAACATATTGTTTTATAAAAACAAATTTTTTAAATATTTTAAAATAATTTGCTTTACTTAGAGACTTGGAATCATTGAATCAAATAAGCATTCGGATTCAAAATATCCATCCAAGTCTCTGGATTACTGAGGGGGCTAAAACCAAACTGTGCATAAAGCCCATGTGCATCTCGGGTTGCCAAAAGCCAACGTTTTAGGTTTTGTAAATCTGGCTGCTCAAGTATAAAAGCCATGAGTTGCTTCGATAGTCCTTGACCTCGATGGTTTTCTAATATAAAAACATCAGCGATGTAAGCAAATGTCGCTTTGTCGGTGATGACACGTGCAAAACCGATTTGTTGTTCGTTGTCGTAAACGCCAAAACATATTGCGTTTTCAATGCGGCGCAATACATTGTCCATCGAGCAGCCTTTTGACCAATAAGTTTCTGTCAAAAAAGCATGGATTACTGAGGGGTCGAGTTTTGACTTGTCTGTTGAGAATGTGAAAGTCGTGTCTTCCATAAATGAATTAGGCAGTTATTGATTCTGAAATTTTTCTCAAAAGGTGTGCTTCATCGGTCTGAATAAAGCGTCGGGTTTTGTATTGCGTACCAGCGCGACCTGTTTCTATCATCATTTTTTTAAAAGTCCCACGTCGTAAAGTGTTGATATACAAAGTATTTAAGGCTTTGCCGCGTATCAAGTCGTCGTAACACATGTTTTGTTTACACAACACTTCGTCGAGCCTTTGAGAAAATTTGTGGGCATCGCCGCCATTTTCAAACTCAACAAACCACTCGTGGTAAGGCAGCCCATTTTCAGATATGAGAACGGGTGTCAAGGAGAAATCTGTTACGGCAAAACCCGTTTCACGCACTACTTTTGCAACTGCCGAATCCACTTCTACTTGTGTAAAATGTTCGCCGAAGGCATTGAGTGACTGCCCAACACGTCCTAAAATGCGTAATTTGGGCGGATTTAACTGCGTAAATTCGACAACATCGCCCATATTGTAGCCCCATAAACCTGCACAGGTATGGATATGAATAACGTAAGGCACACCGATTTCTACCTCTTGAATCCAAAGCCGACGCGGGTTTGGTTTTTCAATTTCGGAAACGGGAACGAACTCGTAGAACATACCTGTATTAGGCATCAAAACCATCGAGGTGTCATGTAATTCATCCTGAAAAGCAAAATAGCCTTCTGATGCTGGATAGCCTTGTAGGTACGCAACATCTTGATTGACAATGCTTTGTACCAAGTCACGGTAAGGCTCAAAACTCATACCTGCCGTTGCAATGACACGTAAATTTGGAAAAACGCGGTTGAATGGTTTGCCGCTTAACTCCTCCACTTTGCGCAAATACAACAACAAAAGCGGCGGCATAGCAACGATGCCGCGAATGTCATGTCCAATCGTTTCACGTGCAGTGGCTGTTATTTTATCTTCATATTCAGGAATAAGGTTTGTTTTGCGCGTCGGAAAACTCATCTGATTGACCCATTTAGGCTTCTCGGCGGTGAGGATAGACGAAAGTGCGCCTGATTTTATGGTGCCAAAAGGATGAAAAATCGGTGGGTCGGCAAACAGTACCCATTTCCCTCTGTGTACATCGTGTAAATTGAGGCGGTAGGTGAAATTTGCCATATTTGTTGACGTTGCCTCAAATTGTGTATTGAGCATTTCACGCGTGATAGGTAGATATTTTTTCCCCGAAGTTGTACCACTCGTCGTTGCAAAGTAGAGTGGGCGACCATGCCAGAGGACATCGCTCGCGCCATCAGCCATTTTTTGGATATAAGGTAGATGGCCGTTGTATGTACTGAGGGGTATCGCTTGGCGCAAATCCTCGGGCGTTGTTATATCGCTAAAATGATGTTTCAGTCCAAATTCAGTATGTTTTGCGGCGCGTATAAGTTGTTGTAATACTTGAAGTTGTACATTTGGCACATCTATTAATTGGCGTTGAAAACGACGACTGAGCCGACGACTCCACAGGCGCATGATGGGAACTTTCATAGAATATTGTTTTCAAATTTTTAATGAAGAAGTAAAAGCAACTATTATATAGGGCTGTAAGATACAAAACTATGTTGATTTCACCTTTTTTGAGCCATCGTTACTTTTGGTCAAACGAATCCTCGTCGCGAACAATGTAATCCAACCATTGTTTATGGGCATAGTAGAAAAACAATTAGCTTTGTCGGATATTTCAATAAAAACTAAAAAAATGGACAAACCATTATACACTTTTGAGCCTTTCAAACACACGACAGATTGGGTTTTAGTAGGCACTTTCAGTGCCGTTGTTTTGATGGTGTTTTTGGCTTATGCCGTTTCAAAATACAGCAAATTAGATGTCAATCGGCGCAATATCCTTATGATGTTGTGCTTTTTTATAGGCATTTTGGCTGCGGGAACGGCGACGTTTCGCTTGATTTCGATGTGGAAATTGAAGCCCGTTAAGATTTTTAGCGACCGTATTGAAACGCCTTATGGCACGGCTCCGATCAATAATATTCGTGATTTTTATGTCAAAATTGAAAGACATTACAAAATGATTGACCCCTCGGCAGTCAAGGATTCTGCCCGCTATTTTTTCCTTCTGGAACGCAACGACAAGACCCATGTTTTGAGCGAAGGAGATTATCCTGTTGATTCTATTTTGGCAAAACTGAATGATGTGATGGGCTATTGATGCTCTCAATACTGAGGGGCCCATAGCAATTTTAATTGTTCAAAACGTTGTGAATCGCTCTATCTTTTTGTTCTTTTGTCTTACTTTTACAATACCAAAAATTCAATTTTGGGCTTCGTGAATCTTATCTTTTTCACTTTTTAAAATATTTCCAATATGACCAAAATACTTTTATGTCTCGCAGTTTCCTGTGCGATTTGCTTGTCGTCATGTACAGAAACGCCTAAAAAAGAGACGACAGAAACAATGAAAACAGAAACTGCTCCCGTCGGTGAGCCTCCTATCGTTGGTGGCGATTCAGACGAACACGGCTGCAAAGCCTCTGCGGGTTATACGTGGTCAGTCGTTAAAAATGAGTGTATCCGAGTCTTTGAAGCGGGTATTCGACTCGACGCAAAAGCAGCTGATTTGGATAAAACGACCTCTGCTTTTATCGTTTTTAAATCAGAAACCGATGAGGCACAAGCGGAACTGTTTGTGCCAAGCGCAAAAAAGTCTGTTTTGTTAGCTCAAGACAAAAAGAACGGAGCAGGTAAATGGACGAATGAAACTTATGTTTTGACGCAATGGAAAGGCATGTACACCTTAGAAGACAGCCATAAAAAGGTGCTTTATGAAGGGATGGTGGCTAAATAAGAGCAAATAAAGTGCATTAGGTATAGTAAACTAAAATTGAATAGGTTTTTTATTTTTTTGCAAAAAAATAAAAAACCTATTCAATTTTAGTTTACTATACCTAATGCACTTTATTTGCTCTTATTTAGCCACCATCCCTTCATAAAGCACCTTTTTATGGCTGTCTTCTAAGGTGTACATGCCTTTCCATTGCGTCAAAACATAAGTTTCATTCGTCCATTTACCTGCTCCGTTCTTTTTGTCTTGAGCTAACAAAACAGACTTTTTTGCGCTTGGCACAAACAGTTCCGCTTGTGCCTCATCGGTTTCTGATTTAAAAACGATAAAAGCAGAGGTCGTTTTATCCAAATCAGCTGCTTTTGCGTCGAGTCGAATACCCGCTTCAAAGACTCGGATACACTCATTTTTAACGACTGACCACGTATAACCCGCAGAGGCTTTGCAGCCGTGTTCGTCTGAATCGCCACCAACGATAGGAGGCTCACCGACGGGAGCAGTTTCTGTTTTCATTGTTTCTGTCGTCTCTTTTTTAGGCGTTTCTGTACATGACGACAAGCAAATCGCACAGGAAACTGCGAGACATAAAAGTATTTTGGTCATATTGGAAATATTTTAAAAAGTGAAAAAGATAAGATTCACGAAGCCCAAAATTGAATTTTTGGTATTGTAAAAGTAAGACAAAAGAACAAAAAGATAGAGCGATTCACAACGTTTTGAACAATTAAAATTGCTATGGGCCCCTCAGTATTGAGAGCATCAATAGCCCATCACATCATTCAGTTTTGCCAAAATAGAATCAACAGGATAATCTCCTTCGCTCAAAACATGGGTCTTGTCGTTGCGTTCCAGAAGGAAAAAATAGCGGGCAGAATCCTTGACTGCCGAGGGGTCAATCATTTTGTAATGTCTTTCAATTTTGACATAAAAATCACGAATATTATTGATCGGAGCCGTGCCATAAGGCGTTTCAATACGGTCGCTAAAAATCTTAACGGGCTTCAATTTCCACATCGAAATCAAGCGAAACGTCGCCGTTCCCGCAGCCAAAATGCCTATAAAAAAGCACAACATCATAAGGATATTGCGCCGATTGACATCTAATTTGCTGTATTTTGAAACGGCATAAGCCAAAAACACCATCAAAACAACGGCACTGAAAGTGCCTACTAAAACCCAATCTGTCGTGTGTTTGAAAGGCTCAAAAGTGTATAATGGTTTGTCCATTTTTTTAGTTTTTATTGAAATATCCGACAAAGCTAATTGTTTTTCTACTATGCCCATAAACAATGGTTGGATTACATTGTTCGCGACGAGGATTCGTTTGACCAAAAGTAACGATGGCTCAAAAAAGGTGAAATCAACATAGTTTTGTATCTTACAGCCCTATATAATAGTTGCTTTTACTTCTTCATTAAAAATTTGAAAACAATATTCTATGAAAGTTCCCATCATGCGCCTGTGGAGTCGTCGGCTCAGTCGTCGTTTTCAACGCCAATTAATAGATGTGCCAAATGTACAACTTCAAGTATTACAACAACTTATACGCGCCGCAAAACATACTGAATTTGGACTGAAACATCATTTTAGCGATATAACAACGCCCGAGGATTTGCGCCAAGCGATACCCCTCAGTACATACAACGGCCATCTACCTTATATCCAAAAAATGGCTGATGGCGCGAGCGATGTCCTCTGGCATGGTCGCCCACTCTACTTTGCAACGACGAGTGGTACAACTTCGGGGAAAAAATATCTACCTATCACGCGTGAAATGCTCAATACACAATTTGAGGCAACGTCAACAAATATGGCAAATTTCACCTACCGCCTCAATTTACACGATGTACACAGAGGGAAATGGGTACTGTTTGCCGACCCACCGATTTTTCATCCTTTTGGCACCATAAAATCAGGCGCACTTTCGTCTATCCTCACCGCCGAGAAGCCTAAATGGGTCAATCAGATGAGTTTTCCGACGCGCAAAACAAACCTTATTCCTGAATATGAAGATAAAATAACAGCCACTGCACGTGAAACGATTGGACATGACATTCGCGGCATCGTTGCTATGCCGCCGCTTTTGTTGTTGTATTTGCGCAAAGTGGAGGAGTTAAGCGGCAAACCATTCAACCGCGTTTTTCCAAATTTACGTGTCATTGCAACGGCAGGTATGAGTTTTGAGCCTTACCGTGACTTGGTACAAAGCATTGTCAATCAAGATGTTGCGTACCTACAAGGCTATCCAGCATCAGAAGGCTATTTTGCTTTTCAGGATGAATTACATGACACCTCGATGGTTTTGATGCCTAATACAGGTATGTTCTACGAGTTCGTTCCCGTTTCCGAAATTGAAAAACCAAACCCGCGTCGGCTTTGGATTCAAGAGGTAGAAATCGGTGTGCCTTACGTTATTCATATCCATACCTGTGCAGGTTTATGGGGCTACAATATGGGCGATGTTGTCGAATTTACGCAGTTAAATCCGCCCAAATTACGCATTTTAGGACGTGTTGGGCAGTCACTCAATGCCTTCGGCGAACATTTTACACAAGTAGAAGTGGATTCGGCAGTTGCAAAAGTAGTGCGTGAAACGGGTTTTGCCGTAACAGATTTCTCCTTGACACCCGTTCTCATATCTGAAAATGGGCTGCCTTACCACGAGTGGTTTGTTGAGTTTGAAAATGGCGGCGATGCCCACAAATTTTCTCAAAGGCTCGACGAAGTGTTGTGTAAACAAAACATGTGTTACGACGACTTGATACGCGGCAAAGCCTTAAATACTTTGTATATCAACACTTTACGACGTGGGACTTTTAAAAAAATGATGATAGAAACAGGTCGCGCTGGTACGCAATACAAAACCCGACGCTTTATTCAGACCGATGAAGCACACCTTTTGAGAAAAATTTCAGAATCAATAACTGCCTAATTCATTTATGGAAGACACGACTTTCACATTCTCAACAGACAAGTCAAAACTCGACCCCTCAGTAATCCATGCTTTTTTGACAGAAACTTATTGGTCAAAAGGCTGCTCGATGGACAATGTATTGCGCCGCATTGAAAACGCAATATGTTTTGGCGTTTACGACAACGAACAACAAATCGGTTTTGCACGTGTCATCACCGACAAAGCGACATTTGCTTACATCGCTGATGTTTTTATATTAGAAAACCATCGAGGTCAAGGACTATCGAAGCAACTCATGGCTTTTATACTTGAGCAGCCAGATTTACAAAACCTAAAACGTTGGCTTTTGGCAACCCGAGATGCACATGGGCTTTATGCACAGTTTGGTTTTAGCCCCCTCAGTAATCCAGAGACTTGGATGGATATTTTGAATCCGAATGCTTATTTGATTCAATGATTCCAAGTCTCTAAGTAAAGCAAATTATTTTAAAATATTTAAAAAATTTGTTTTTATAAAACAATATGTTTTATTTTGTCTTTTAATTGGAGAAAATTAAATAACATATTAAACAGTGTGCTATGAGCCAAAAACCGTTTTTTGAAGCTATGATGTCTACACCACTTGTCGAATTGCCGTTTTTTGAATCCGTTTCAGCAGGATTTCCGTCTCCTGCAACGGATTATATGGACAAAAAACTGGATCTTAATGAGCTGTGTATCAAAAACCCATCGGCCACCTTTTTCATCCGCGTGCAAGGCGATTCGATGCAGGAAGCAGGTATATTTGAGGGCGACATCCTCATCGTTGACCGTTCGCTTCGGGCGAAAAACCGCGACATTGTCGTTGCGGTTGTCGAAGGCGATTTTGTTGTCAAACGGTATTGCCCACAAGGGAAAAAGCTGTTTTTAATTGCCGAAAACCTCAATTATCTGCCCATTATCATCGAAGAAGGGACAGATTTTGAGATTTGGGGCGTTGTCAAAAAGGTGATTCACCATGTTTGACAATTACCACACATTATATATACAGGCAATCAACAACGCATTATGTCGAATACCCCTCAGTAAAAGACAACTTTTTAGGCTTAAATGTGTCTATTAGTAGTGTAATTCATTTTCAAACAATAAAAAAAAGTATTCTTCTAATGAAAAAATTCCTCTTTTTAGCGACCGCTTTACTCATGACCTCAGTCGCTTTTGCGCAAGAAGGCAAAGCTAAACCAAGCCCTGCGGCAACAGCAACAGGTAAAATTGGTGACAAAACTGTTACGATTACTTACGCACAACCCGCCGTCAAAGGCAGAGAAGTTTGGGGTAAACTCGTTCCTTATGATGCCGTTTGGCGCACAGGTGCCAACGATGCCACGACTTTTGAAGTGGACAAAGACGTAACAATCGAAGGGCAAGCACTCAAAGCAGGAAAATATGCCCTATTTACCATTCCTACTGAGGGGGGTGAATGGACGATTATTTTCAACAGCGTTGCGAAACAATGGGGTGCTTACAGCTACGATGCGACAAAAGATGTCCTACGTGTCAAAGTCAAATCCACAAAATCAAAGGAAATGGCAGAACGTATGACTTTTGACATCAAAGGCAATATGGTCAATTTGACGTGGGAAAACCTCGCTGTTGCCTTCAAAGTGAAGTAATAATACACCCTTCAGTATTTTTTAAAAAAAAAGATGCGCTCATAAGTCTTGATAAATCAATGACTTATGAGCGCATCTTTTTTTTTGTTCATTCTACAAATGTTAAAATATCTTTTTTTTTAGCCTTTTAAAAATATTAAATATATTTTCACAGTTTATATTGAAACAAACAATTGATATGAAGTATATACAACACTTAATGAACGACACGACCGAAAGCAATTGGCTAACAAATTTCTGACAAAAACTACGTACACGCACCGACTCTAAGCTATTGACAAAACAAACCGACACAAGTATTTCTTTCCTACGCTTTTAAATACCACTTTTTTAAAATTTAACAAAACTCATTCATCTTAAATTCCAAGCTGGTATTTCTATGAAAATCAACAGAATTTATGTGCTTTTGACCATGGTTTTCCTATGGCAAGGCGCAACTGCGCAAAACTGGCTCGACCTACGCGAGCAAGGCGCAAATTACTACCAAATCCGCGATGCCTTCAATCGGCAATACGGTGGAAAAATTCAAGCATTTAAAAGAGAATTGGCAAAAGAAGCCAATGGTACACACAAAAAAGGCGATAAATTCGAGCGTCAGATGGAAGGTATGCTCCAGTTCATGCGCTGGTCGCATTGGGTAGAGCCGCGTGTTCAAGAGTCAAATGGCGATTTGAGCATCCTAACAAAAGGTGTGGAACAAGCGATGGTCGAGCAAAAACGCCGCACAGCACTCCAAAACCGCACAGGTGCCACGTGGTCGCTCGTCGGCCCCCTCAGTACACCGTCGTCAGGTGGCAATGGTAGGGTCAATGCGGTTCGCGCTTTGCCAGGCAGCACAACAACACTTTTTGCTTGTTCGCCAGCAGGGGGCTTGTGGAAAACAACCAACGGCGGCACGTCTTGGACCGCTATTTCTGATGCCATTGCGGCATTGGGCGCCACCGATGTCGGTTTTGACCCCACAAACGCCAACATTATGTACCTCGTTACAGGCGACGGCGAAGCGGCTGATGTCTATTCCACAGGCGTTTACAAATCAACCGACGGCGGCGCAACTTGGGCAGCCACAGGCGCATTGTGGACAGGCACAGGCAATTTTTCAACGACCCGCACGACATTATCAAAAATCGCTATCAACCCAACCGATGGTTCTATTCTCGTAGCAGGCAGCGCGGGCATTTATCGCTCAACAAATGGCGGTACGTCTTGGACACGTACTTCAACATTGAGCGTCCGCGATATCGAATTTAAACCGGGTACGCCTTCCACCGTTTACGCAGGTGGTTACAGTGCCAACGTTTTTTTGCGTTCAACCGATGGTGGCGTGACTTGGGCAACGGCTGGCACTGGTTTGCCGACCTCTGGCACGCAACGAGTAGCTATTGCTGTCACCGCTTTAGATGCCAATTATGTCTATGCGCTCGTTGCCAATAACACCGATTATGGTTTCAAGGGGCTATACCTCTCGACAGATGGCGGGACAACATTTACGCTTAAATCCTCTACACCTAATATCTTAGGTTGGAATGCTTCGGGCAGCGATTCAGGCGGTCAAGGTTGGTACGATTTGAGCATCGTTGTTGACCCCTCAGTAAAAACAACTATTTACACAGGTGGCGTAAACATTTGGAAATCAACAACTTCGGGTACTTCTTGGTCGTGTATCGGTCATTGGTCAGGTAATGGCGCACCCTACGAACACGCCGATGTGCACGACTTGTCATTCATCGGTACAACGCTTTATGCGGGCAATGATGGCGGTGTTTTTTCCCTCGCAAGTGGCGCAACGACTTGGTCGGACAAAAGTTCTAACCTCACCATCGCACAATTGTATGGCATTGGTTTGTCGGGAAGTAACCAAAACACCATCATCGCTGGGCACCAAGACAATGGCACAACTTTGACTACAAACACCTCAACTTGGGGGCAAGTCAATGGTGGTGATGGTATGCTCTGTTTCATTGACCGCACAAACGACAACAATAAATTTTCTTCCATTTACAATGGCGCATTGTATCGCTCAACTTCAACCACAAGCACTTCATTTTCAAGTATTTACACTGTATCGGGCGGTGGTTGGGTCACACCTTGGTTGCAAGACCCTGTGACTGCTACAACGCTTTATGCAGGTGGTACAAACGTTGTTAAAAGTACAAATTTGGGGACGGCTTGGACAACAATTAGCAGTTTTTCAGGGGTTGGTACGCTCGTTGAACTCGATGTTGCCAAAACCAATAATCAATGTATCGCAGCAGCGAGCACAACAAAAGTGATGAAAACGACCAATGGTGGCACGTCTTGGACAGATATAACGACAGGCTTGCCTTCAGGTGTTTCTATCCTGACCGTTCGTTTTGATGCCAATGATGCCAATAAAATGTATGTCGGTTTGGCAAGTTATACAGGTCAATCGGTTTATATGTCTGCCAATGGCGGTACTTCTTGGACAAATATCAGCACAGGACTGCCTTCGTTGCCTGTCAATTGTTTTGCTTCGCAAACCAATGGCGATGTGTATTGTGGGACAGATTTAGGGGCATATCTCTTAACATCGGGCGCAACAAGTTGGACAACTTTCACGAATGGTATGCCAGGCGTGCCTGTCAAAGACCTTGAAATTTACTATCCAACAAACCTACTTCGCGCTGCCACTTATGGTCGTGGCATCTGGTCATCGCCACTAAACAGTGTACCATCTACTACGGTGGATGCAGGTATCGCAGGTATCGTATCACCAAGCGGCACTATCACAACCGCCAGCGTGACCCCCTCAGTAACTTTGAGAAATTTTGGGACAACGGCACTCACATCAACGACCATTTTTTACAAAGTAGATAATGGCACAGAAAGCTCAACGGCTTGGACGGGCAGCCTTGCACCGAGCGCAACAACGACCGTCTCATTGCCTTCGGTAACGGGTTATTCGGCAGCGGCACATACATTTACAGCACGTACAGCTTCACCCAACGGCACAACAGATGCCAATACTGCGAACGATGCTTCGACTTCTAATTTCACTTACACACCAACGGCTTCAACAACCGATGCCAGCATTTCGGCGATAGCCGTACCCAATGGCACTGTCAGCACTGCCAGCGTGACCCCCTCAGTAACTTTGAAGAATTTGGGGACTGTAACGCTCGTTTCTGCGACGATTTACTACAAAATTGACAACGGCACAGAAAGCAGCCAAGCATGGACGGGCAGCCTTGCAAGCAATGGAACAACAAGCGTAACGCTCGTTTCAGTCACTGGTTATACGGCAGCGGCACATACATTTACGGCAAGAACGGCTGTGCCGAATGGTACAACCGATGCCAATACGGCTAATGATGCTTTGACTTCTAACTTCACTTACACCGTTCCACCCGCTTGTTCAAATATAAATGAACCGACAGATAATGTCTCGACAGGTGCAACAATCGTAGCGGTCAACAGCACAACCAATGCGCAAATTGGCTCAAATGGCGATGTGGATTATTACAAGTTTACGACGACAACGGCTGCGCCTAAAATCCAAGTGACTTTGACCAATTTACCCGGCGATTATGATGTTGCGCTCTATAAAGCGACTACGGCAGGAGCTATCAGCACACAAATTGGCTCGTCTGTAAATGGTGGCACGACCAATGAAACCATCAAGTACAATACAGCAACAGCGGGCGCGACCTATTATATTAAAGTATTGGGTTACAATGGTGCATTTTCAACAACTGTTTGTTATGCCTTAGGTATTCAAACGAGCGGCAACAATTTCGCCCAAGAACCGACGCTGGCTGCCAATGGAAAAATGATGGATGAAACCGCCGAACCCGTCAGTAGCTTAGCCGTCTTTCCGAACCCAGCTAAGGAGGTCATCAAATTGCAGTTTTTCTCTGCGACAGGTGGCAGCTATCAAATATCGCTTTTCGATGCCACAGGCAAACGGATTTTGAATCAACAAAAGAAGTTTGATAAAGGTATGAATAGTGCAGAAATACAGACCGACGACCTCGTAAAAGGTTTACATCTTTTGACATTGAAAAATGAAGAAGAAACGTTGACTCAAAAGGTCATCATCAGATAAGGGAATGGTGAATGGTGAATGGTGAATGGTGAATGGTGAATGGTGAATTTGTAAAAAATTGAATTACAAATTCATCATTCATCATTTATAATTCATCATTTCCGTATGCTCAACTTTCAACACGCAACACCACCTTTGTCCCTTCTCCATTGTCAAACACGTCGAGCATATATTTGTGTTTATAAATTTTATTCAAAAGAGAAATACGGCGTTTGGCTAAATTTAAACCCATAGACTGATGCACACTGCCTTCTTTTCTCTCTCTTAAAGCATTCGTCAAGCCAATACCGTTGTCATTGATGGTGCAACAAGTTGTATCGTTGCCTATTTTTTCAAAAACGATGGTAATAATGCCCATTTTACCTTCTGGCAAAGAGGGGACACCGTGTTTGATGGCATTTTCAACAAAAATCTGTAAAAGTAACGGCGGCAGTATTTTTTGCTGCACATCTACCCCCTCAGTAATTTTGATAGAGTAGGTGAATTTTCCTTCAAAACGGCTCTTTTCGAGTGCCAAATAATCATTCAAATACTGAGCTTCTTGCTCAATACTGATAAAGTCCTCTCGTCCTAAATTGAGAGATGTTCGAATGAACCGCGCCAAACGAGGTAGTTGAACTTTTATGCTGTCAATATCTCTTTTATAGACAAAAGTTAAAATACCATTCAAGGCATTGAAAACAAAATGCGGGTCAATCCTTGCACGGATGGCTTCCTGTTCCCACTCCAGTTGCCGCCTTTCAAGCGCAAGCCGTTCCTCCTTTTGAGCCAGTTCCTTTTGTTCTCTCAAAGAACGTCGCTTGTTGCGCCAACGCAGAAATTCAAACGAAAACAAGGAGACAATAAGCCAATAAAACACCAAAGCAAGTGGCTTGCGATAAATAGCCGCCGATGCTTCAAACTGCACCTCGACAGGTTTACTCCAGATACCATCGCCCCGACTCGTTTCCACTTCAAGTCGATATGAACCACTGTTCAGCGACACCAAGGACAGCGTAAAGTCCTCTCTAAGCACTATAGAATCCCTTTTTTCAAGCGCACCGTCGCGGAACAATCGATAGCGATAGTGCATCACTTCCCCATTGCAAAAAGCAATTGCTCGGAAATTAAATTTGATTTCTTTCTCTTGTTCAAACCAGCCAGAAGGCAAGGAAAACACCGTGTCGGGTTTTATGAGGTACGCCGTGGGGAGTGTTAGGCGCAACACAGGTATATTTCTTTGAATTTTTAAATCATTGATTTCAAAGGAATAAAGCCCATCATTTGAAGCAATATATAGCTTTTCACCATCTAAAAGTAAATCATTGACAAAAAGTGCAGGCTTAGCATCTTTACCACCATAAATCAGCAGATACGCTCGTGTAGGGTCATTGGGGTCAAAAGTCAGGCGTGTCACACCTCTTGCTGTCGCAACAAAAACCGTCTGGTCATCAAATCTCAAGAGACGGTTACAGCTATTGCTGCTCAAACCGTCCTTCTCTTGCCAGTTTTTGACAATTTTACCATTTTTCAACAAAAAAATGCCATTACCTGTCGTACTACAAAGCAAATAATCATCTGGTAATGCGATAATATCATTGACGGCCGTCTCAAAATTCTCTTTCAAAAAGACCACATCATCGGCATCAGGCTTCAAAAAACAGATGCCCATCGTACCACCAAACCACATAACCCCATGTGCATCTTCCCCAATAGCATAAAGCCGCGAGCGAAATTTTTGAGCAAACATACGAGACTGCGCACGATGATTGGGCAAGGGTGTCAATTCAGCAATCGAGTTCGATGTAATGTAAATACGTCCATTTTTAGCAAAATAAATGTTTTTAAAAGCAACACCTGAATTCAAAAAATCTGAAATATCAATCTCCCCATTGTACACCTTAACGTGATCGAGTATTTGCATACGGAGCAACAAAGCTTCCTTAATTTTTGCTCGTTGAGGGTCATACTGAGGGGGTGTTTTTTTAGAAAAATTAGGAAAATAACTCAATTGGTAATTATCTGTTTGCATCCAAAAGTCCTTATCATCTGGAAAAACAAGGCGTTTAACACGAACATCCCACATGCCATTAATCTTTATTTTACGATGTATTTGAGTACTTTTTTTATCCCAAAATTGTAAAACATTAGGATAAGTGGCTATAACAATATCCTTTTTAGGTGTCATCGCAAGGGCTGTTATTTCTTCGCTCTCGAGGCCATTTACCTTGTTCAGTATGGTAATCTTATCATAGTTGGGTGGGAGAAAAAAAACACCCTCGCCAAGCGTAGAAACCCATCTATTACCCTCCTTATCCGTAAACACACATGAGACATGCGATTTCGTAGGAAAATATTGCGTTGGCTTTTTATGGTTCATGTCAAAACTATAAAAACCATCTGTTATACCAAACCAGATATTACCCAATAAATCGGCGGATATGCTGCGTAAAAATTTGTTTTGGAAAATATCTTTATTGGTAACTTTCCAAAAAACACCGTTTGAAAATGCAAAAATACCTTCACTTAACTCGAAAAAGAAAACGTCGTTTTTGTAAATCCACTTGCCCCATGTTTGTTTTTTCATCTCCGCTGAAAAGGGCGCCCAAGCCACAAATGTATCTCGTTGAGCATCATAAAGTTGAAAAGTATAACCAGCTAAAAAAATACGATTTTGCTTATCTTTAAAAACACCCATAAGTCTATTTCCTTCTGTATTATATAGGCGAATTGTTCCATCAGGCATCAATCTTTTCACTTTATACAATCCCGCCAATATCCAAACACTGCTGTCCGCCCCCTCAGTAATCGTGGTCAAATAGATATTGTCAGTGGCTTTTTCCAAGATAGAAGACTCCCGATAACTGATGATTTTCTCCGTTTTTGTATCAAAATAGGAGAGTCGCCCGTTTATGGAGTGAAACCAAATACGTCCTTCAATATCCTCCGTTGCCGTCAATATTTCGTTATCTGCTAAACCCTCAGTGACCGTAAAATTCTGAAACTTCCGACCATCATAACGACTGACACCATTAGCGGTACTAAACCAAATATAACCACGAGAGTCTTGCATACAGGAATAAACCGTATTGTCGGGCAAACCCTCACTGATGGTCAAGTGCCGAAACTCGTAGGGAATACGGGCTTGCCCCACCATCAATAATGGGAGGCTTGTGAATAGTAATATGTAAAAGCTGTGTCGCAATACCGTTTTGTTTAGGGCAAAAATAAGATAGAAATGGTATGAAACTAAGTTTAACCTATTCTTTCAAAATTAAATGTGCTTTTGAATAATTATGGTTTAATTTTTGATATATCTATTTTAGGTAATTGGTTTTTTATGTTTTTTTAAACATCTGATAATCAATTACTTAATAATACCGATAACATATATTAAGAGAGAGGTTTTCTTGAAAATAGTTATTCTCTCCTCAAAACTCAAAAACGATTTTCTCAATGAAAAAACTTATTCTTCTGCTCCTGATACTGAGGGGGGCCATTTCAACCGATGCACAGTGCCTTTCTGGCAATTGCGACAATGGGTCAGGTATTGCCATTATCAAAAAAAAGGGCGGTATTCGTTTCACAGGTCAATTTTTAGACCGCAAACCTCATGGTCAAGGTCGGGCTGAGTATCCTGACGGTACACGTTATGAAGGTTCGTGGCTCAATGGCACGATGGATGGTATCGGAACATTGACGCTCAACGACGGGACGGTGCTGAGTGGTGTCTGGCGCAACAGTCGTTTTTTAGGCACCGACCCAGGACTGACTCGTGAAGCGATGTACGCTGACGCAAGTTCTTCGGAAAAGAATAAAATAATGACCGCCACTCAAAGGCCGATGGCAGAAAACGCCGCGCCAAGTATCGAAACACCGAACAAAATCGAAGATGCAAACAAAGAGCGTATTCCTGTACGCACAGATGCTTTTTTAGAAAGCGCCAATTTTAGTAGTCACACAGGCAATGCCATTCTGACGAATGGCGCAACCCATACAAGCCTTGCCCCGATATCCAAAGTTTGGGCATTAGCCGTTGGCGTTTCGAACTATGAAATGCCCAGTATTTTGACTTTGAAATATCCACACAGCGATGCGTTTCGGATGTATGCGTTTTGGAAAAGCCCCGAAGGTGGCTCATTAGACGACAAACATTCGCAAGTTTTGGTGAATGACCAAGCGACAAAACAAGGCATCCTTGACTCGATGCGTCAAATGTTTATACAAGCGGGTGAGCATGATTTAGTCACGTTTTTTTATTCAGGACACGGTCTCAAAGGCGCATTTTTACCGACCGATTATGACGGTAGTAATGTCCGTTTATTCCACAGCGAAGTCAACGATTTGATGACGGCTTGCCCTGCCAAATACAAATTGGTGATTGCAGATGCATGCAATTCCGGTAGCTATTTAGCTTCGAAATCGGTCAATAATGACGTTTTTAAAAGTTCACAACAAGATACACAAGATGCTTTTTTCCGTGAATTGAATCGCGCAAGCCCTGGAACAGCGTTTATTTTGTCGTCTCAAGCAGATGAAGAGTCGCTTGAAGTATCAACACTGCATCAAAGTATTTTCAGTTATTTTGTCGTAAAGGGTATGAAAGGTGAAGCCAATGTCAATGGCGACGATGTTGTTACCATAAAAGAATTGTTTGATTACGTTTCTCGTGAAGTGAAAGCTTACGCATGGAATCTTGGGAAAATACAAACACCTGTTCTAAAAGGTACTTTTGATCCTAATATGCCTGTGGCGATGATTCGGAAAAATTAATACGTAAATAATGAATGATGAATTTGTAAAACGTTGATTTTCAAAATATTACAAATTCATCATTCATCATTTATCATTCCGAAAAAGGCATTGCCTAAATTGTCAATAATATCGCTTGCTAACAGAGCCTCCTGCCCTACCCTTTTTGCTGCCAAATCTCCTGCTAAGCCATGTAGATAAACACCTGAAATCGCTGCTGTTTTGGGTTCATAACCTTGTGTCAACAGTCCAGTGATGATACCCGTCAATACATCACCACTTCCAGCCGTTGCCATACCTGCATTGCCTGTCGAATTGAAATAACAGCACCCCTCAGTATCGGCGACTATCGTATGCGCTCCTTTCAGTAAAATATTGATTTTCAAATCTTTAGCTTTGCTACGCAACAGTTCTAAACGGTCGAAGTCATTGTCGGCTTTGCCAAACAATCGTTCAAATTCCTTTGGATGCGGCGTTAGTATTGAATTTTGGGGAATCAAATCCAACCATTCCGGGTGTTCAGAAAGGATATTTAAGGCATCGGCATCAAGTACCACTGGGCGTTTTGATTGTTCCAAATACCCCCTCAGTACAACTGCCGCTTTCTCTCCTTTTCCAATACCACAGCCTATACCAATAGCTGTATAAGATTGACTATCAATAACTTGCGACAACTCCGTTTCATTTTGGTCTGCAACGACAATGGCTTCGGGCAATGATATTTGAAGAATAAGCCGATTACACATAGGCGTTTGCACCGTCAACAAGCCGACACCTGACCGCATACACGCTCGTGCCGCTAAAACGGCTGCACCCGCCATACCTCCGCTGCCCACCACTAAAAGCGCATGACCATATGTGCCTTTATGGTCAAATTTTTTACGTTTCTTAAAAAAGGGTTGGATAAAATCTGGTGTAACAAAAATATTATTGACATCTATTTTTCCTAAAAATGCTTGATGTAAACCAATGCTTTTATATTCGAAAGTGCCTACAAACAGCTCATTTTCGGGTAATAGAAAAGCCAATTTGGGTATTTCAAAAGACAACACACGAGCGGCTTTGATAGCTACCCCCTCAGTATGTTTATCAGAAAACAAGCCAGAGGGAATATCTACCGAGACAATTTCTGCTTGTGAATGATTCAAATAGTCAAAAAAAGAAGCCCAATAGCCTTCAACAGGTCTTGTTAAGCCACTGCCCAAAATGGCATCAATAACAACTGCATTTTTAGGAATCGTCGGGAAAGCATCTTGTTCTAAAATACCTCCCCTCAGTATAGATGCGTCTAATCTTTGAATTTTCGCTAAATTCTTAGCAAAATCGGCTGTTTCATTTTTGGATATCCGACAAATATAAACACCAACATCATACCGTAAATAATGCAAAAATCGAGCAATGGCCAAGCCGTCGCCGCCATTATTGCCTGTACCACAAAAGATTAAAACAGGTCGTTCTGTATCATAAATAGTTGAAAACCAATCAGTAAAGGTTGAAGAGGCGCGTTCCATCAAGTTGTATGATGAAATCAGTTCGTTTTGAATTGTAAACGAATCCCATGCGCGAATTTGGTCAGCCGTAAGTAGTTTCATCGTTATTGGTTATTGGAGATTGGTTATTGGTTATTGGTTATTGGGGATTCGTTATTAAGCAACAAATATAGGAATAACAATTTACCAGTTTACTAATCCCCAATAACGAATAACGAATAACGAATAACGAATAACCAATCCCACCCAAAAGAATGCCCGCTTGTTTTTGACAAGCGGGCGAATCGGTATGTGGGATTATAATCTGTCAGGCGGGAAGCCGAGCAAATTATAAGTTGTTAATGTATTTATTTGACGACTTGGATTTTCTTCATAATCTTTCCTTTTTCTGTCGTTACTTCTGCAAGATACATACCCGGTGCGAAATTATCGAAATAGACCGTTGCTTGTTTGCCTTTGATATTGTTCTGACGGTTCACTTCTTTACCCATCATATCTACGATGCGCAATGACTCGATATTATTTACACCATTCAAGTAAAAACTCATAAAGTCACTTGAAGGGTTCGGGAACATCAACAAATCAGATTCCTTCATCGGTTCATCTTTTTTGACCAATTTGATAGGAATTTCTATATCTTTTCCTTCGATTTGAAGCATACGACCATTGGCATCCATCAAATATACATCATTGATGCGGATACGAAGAACAGGTCGGTCGCCAACTTGGAAGCCAGAAACATCTTCAATAACAACAGCACGGATTTTACTCACTTCTCCATGTCCACTTGCACCTCTATTTTGGCTTCTGGCAATACCCGTTTCAATACGTCCTCTATTGACTATTTTGCTCATAGCAATAAAAGCATCGTAGCGAGACAACCAATTGGATTGCAAAAAATCAATAGTCAATGTATTTTCTTCAATCATATCAGCATCATAACCCACAGAATAACTTAAGCCGCGTGCATCCACTGAAGATAGAGCCGAAGATCCAACCAAAACAGTAATTTCAATCATATCGCCTTGTGCAGCTGCACTCGTCGTTGTCAACACTTGCAATTCTATTTTTGACGATTCAGGCGTTCTTTCCGCAACAATCGAGTTGACTTTGCCATAGTTTGCACTAATCACAGCTGTGTCTAAATAACTAACAATACCATCACCATTCAAGTCCACATTCTTAGCATTGACACCATTACCAAGTGTTTGTTGCCAATTTGCTGCATTAGTAGGCATCCAAGATAGATTGGCATTTGCCCTAGATGAGCCATATTGACCGATATAACTACCGACCGTCAATAAGTCCCACATATCAACGATACCGTCATGGTTTGCATCACCCGGGAATACGCAATCTGTTGAACAGATTTGGGCTGTAGCGGGTTGAAGATTAACATAGATTTTGACAACTTTACAACCAGATCCAGACACACAGTACTCCACTTCAAAATTATCTGACACGCCTTCTGTTGGCGGTGTATAAACCACTTCACTCTTATTATTAAGTGTAACGCGACCACCTGCACTTGTAATGCCGCCATTTCTAGTGACAAAAGTCCAATTACCACCGTTATCCAATGGAATATTGTATTTAAATTCGTAAGGAATACCCTGATAAGCCGTTACTTGAACAACATCTGTTGCGGGTTGATAATTAGCGACTGTAGTATGAACAGTTGCTCGTTCTTTTGTGCCATCAACATAACTAACTTCATAATCAAAATTGAAAGTTCCCTTGAAATTTGAATTTGATGTGATGAGGACACGACCATTCGTCAAAGAACTGACACCGTAATTAGAATTTGAAACAGGTAATACAGAAAAATTACTTATCGGTTTTGCCGTGCGATTGTCATTCTGGTAAAGGTCAACAATCGTTGATCCATTGATAGGTATATTAACGTAATCGTCTTTAAGCAAAACTGCTACAGGTGAGCCAACGACATTGATGTAAACGGTATAGTCATAATAAATACCATTTTCAGTTTTACTGAAATAAAATTCTGCAGCCCCAGCCCCAACAAAATTTCTACTTGGCGTGAAAGAGTAAACTCCGCTGCCTTCTCCGCCTTCCCATTGTGCTTCCCCCTGTGCATTGGTTGGTGTATTACCGCCAAAACCTTTAGGTATCGTAAAAGTAATTTTTTCACCTGGCCGTGTAAACAATTTCATTGTTTGAGTCGAAGGCAATATTCGTGCGGACACATCAATAGTCAACAAACCACAATCAAAATGACCATTTTTATCCGTAACTGTATAGTTCACCAATGCGACACCTTTAAAATCTTTTTCAGGTGTAAAGATAATCATGGTACTGTCCGCATTCACTGCCGCAGTACCATGATTATAAAGCGGTATTTTATCTATTTTCAGAATACCATTAGAGGCATTGTCGTTTGACAGTACTTTTATACCAAAAGAAGAAGCGTTCGTTGTCGTATGAGCATAGTCATCCGTCGCTTTGACTTGGGCAAACATTAACAGCGGCATCGTTGCGATGAGGGCTGCAATGAACATCCTATATGTTTTAAGCATGGGTGTATTCATCTTACAGATGTTTAAAAGTTGTAAATAAAAAAAAATTCTTTAGAGTATGCTCTCTAATAGGTCATCAAAATACACGTTGAAATATGTTTTTTAAACAAATTTAAAAATTCATAGATTGATAAAACACACAGAATCAAATAAATGATAAATTTGAGTAAAAAAAGCGTACGTAAAATGTGAATATTAAAAAAAATAAAAAATAAAAAACGTAATTTTGATGTTCACGGGACGAATACTGAAAAAAGGTAGGATTATATAATTGTTATTTGTATAATACCATAAACAAATATCATACCAAATTTTATCTACTAAGATTAAACATATAATAAAATCATAAATTTTTTACAAAGATAATGGTTTTTCTCATATAAAATCAACTAAAAAACTCAGTTTTAAAAACTAATTTTTCACCACCTCAGTATTTATTGCCCTCAGTCAGCTCTTTATTTAGATTTTTACAGATAGATTCGGATTTAATACAATTTTTGCCCTAATTTTGAGAACATAATCAGACACACATAAATTTCTCACTTTTCACTTTCCATGACCGACAGCAAAATTTACAATGTACTCACTTACTTCGACAAAGTAGAGCAGAATCGTTTGCGAAAATACATCCGTTCGCCCTATTTTAACGTTAATGAAACCTTAATGGCGTTCTATGAGGTTCTTTCGGAGCATATAAATGCAAATGGCAAAGCGGGAGAGCTGACCAAAGAACAGTTATGGACACAACTATATGAAAAAGAAACGTTTAATGATGTCAGGTTTAGAAAACTATCTTCTGATCTACTAAAGCTGGTAGAAGGTTTTTTAGCTCAACAAGTTTACGATGACAGACCTATTCAAAAAGCGAACCTATTGTTAGAAGCCATCCATGCCAAAAAGATAGAAAAACTTTACAATAGTGCTATCCGTCAAACACAGGCGATTTCTGAAATCCAAACCGAAAGACCCGCCAGTTACTACTACCATCAATTCGAAATTCAAAAAAAGCTGTATGACATCAATGAAGCAGAACTCAAGCGGTTTGAAAAAACCAACGTCGAAGACATTGTCAATAATTTAGATTATTTTTATTTGGCTGAAAAACTAAAATGGTATTCTGCCATTCTTGTCCAACAAACATTGGTTTCACATGAATATAAACTGCTTTTTATAGACGAAATCATCAATCATCTTAGTAAACACCCATATGATAATGTTCCACTCATTAGGGTTCATTATTTGATTTTTTTAACGCACGCTGAAAGTGAAAATGAAGTACACTATCATGAGCTAAAGGATGTTCTATCAAAGTATTGGAAGACCATGAAATTAGAAGAGGCAAAAGAAGCTTATACACATCTATTGAGCTACTGTAGTAAAAAATCCAATCAAGGAAATTCATTTTTTTTACGCGAATATGTTGATATATCAAAAGAACTTTTGAAAACCGATATTTTATGGGCAGATGGAGAAATCTATCCATGGTATTTTAGAAATGCTATATTAATTTCCTTGCGTTTAGGTGAATACGAATGGGCTGAAAATTTCCTAAATCAATATGGCGATAAACTTCCAGCTGATTTTAAAAAGAATGCGCTATCCTACAATCGGGCGTTAATCTTTTTCTATCAAAAAAAATACGACAAAGTCATTTCATTGCTCCAATCTGTGGAGTATGATGACTTAGTTTATAATCTAAGTTCAAAGTCCATTTTGCTTGCCGTTTACTACGAATTAGACGAAGATGATGCGCTTGTTTCCCTTATGGATAGTTTTAAGGCTTTCTTACAAAGACATAAAGAAATTTCTGATACTCAAAGAGTTCATTATTTGAACCTCATGAAATACACCAAAAAACTACTCAAACTAATACCAGGCGACCAAAAAGAAATCGCTAAAATCAAGCAAGAGATGGAAGACGATAAAAAAATTGGTATTGCATCCATGAAATGGGTCTATGAAAAACTCGCCGAACTTGAATAACGAAAAACGCCCCCTCAGTAAAGAAGGGGCGTTTTTCCATTTCCATAAAACATTAACAATCAAAAAAATACACTCAATATTTTTTCTTACTGATACGATTACCAGACAGCTTCTGCATCCGACTCTTGAAACGCAACACCTCCCCGTCGCGCAGTTCGCGGTGCTTCGTCGCTCGTCCTTGTACCCGTCCACGCCACTTTTTCCAATTGCTGTCTTTCATTTCCAATTTCATCAAAGCGATGATTTCCGCTTCTGACAAACCAAATTGAAACGTTATCGCTTCAAACGGCGTGCGGTCTTCCCAAGCCATTTCGATGATGCGGTCAATATCAATGGCTGTTAGATTGTATTTTTCTGTAATAGTCATCTGTGCATGTACCCCTCAGTAAATGAGGGTTTATAAAGTCATTTTTTCGCCATTTTTATACAAAACAATTAAATCTCTGGCTTTAGATTTACGCAAAACGACATTCATTTTGCCCGTTACAAAGGCTTTTTCAATCGTATTGTTGTTGCTGATACCAAAATAAAAGCCTTCTGCAAAAGCCAATGCCAAATCATCGTCAAGGGCATAAGCCGAACCAACAACATATGGCACAAATTTACCTATCGCTTTTGCCTGTGATTCAGAATAACAGCTATTGAAAACCACAACTTCGAGTGGTACTTTAAAGTCATTAACGGTGGCTTCAAAAAGATAAGCCAATGAATCATCGTCAATGACACGCATACCACGCATATCATCATCAAAAACAACAATACCGCCCTGCTGTTCATAACCAGCCGGTAAAGCATAGCCAATACCACGTGATGTATCTGTTGTTGTACCCGATTCTCCAGTCACAGGGTCTTTGCCATGACCTGAAAAATGAATAATATTCGGGTTGTATTTTGAAATTAATTCTGGAATATCACCCGCATTCAAGAACTTTTCAGTCTCTAAATTACACCTATTACCGATTTTAGTCGCAATGCGGCTGTGTTCAATTTCAAGTTGTAAATATTTCGTTCCAGGAGGGTTTGCACCCATAAAAAGAATAGTCTTACGCAATTCTGTAGTCACAGCACTCTGACCATTTGAAATAGTTGCCCGCGCATCCGTTTGAATCAGTATAGCCTGCGGCACAGATTCATCGGCGCTTTCCAATATCTGCAAAACGCCATTCGAGATTTGCGCACGTTTGATATTTGCTTCTGAAAAGCTGATAAGTCCCAGATTTTCATTGCGTTTGAGCGATGAAAATTGCGCTTTTAGTCCAATTAAGTCATTACCTAAATCTGATCCAGATGTATTTGCCCATTGAATAAAAGCATCTAATGCTTGATCCGTTTTGGCACTCGAAACGAGGTTGCGAATTTGGTCTTTAACTGTCTTATCCATAAATAGTTTTTCTAAAAAAGATTTTTTCAAATAGGTTTATAGTCAATCAATAATCATCGAAAAACGAAATTAAAAAAAAGGTTTGACTTCTTAGAATTATGAGTCCAGTTTATATCCTTTTTTTCAAAATCCATCATCTTCAAGGCGTATAAGTTTCAAAACCTGACTAATCAACTCCGATTCAAACCCCCGCCGAAAGGCATAAGCAAACAATTTCGACGTTTTTTGAGGGTCATTATCAGCATATTCAAGGGCTTTTCGAGCAATAACCCGTTCCAAAGTTTCCAAATACCCCCCCTCAGTATCAATAGCTTTCATGGCTTGTTGAATCGAATAATCTGGAATATACCGCATTTTCAACTCCTGTTGAATCCTCATTTTACCCCAACTTTTCATCCGAAACTTGCCACGTGCATAAGCTTTCGCAAAACGCTCTTCATTCAAAAAATTATCTTCAATCAGTTGCCCCATAATGGCATCAGCCGTATCGCCAAAGATACCCAAATCACGCAGCTTTTTTGTCACTTCCGAGTGACAACGCTCTTGGTAAGCGCAGTAGGCTTGCAGTTTTTGCAGCGCAACCTCCTTGGTAATATATTTCTTTTTTTGCTCCAAAATCAGGTATTTTACTTGAAAATCGTCGTATTACCATTCACGAACTGAAAGTTCGCGTTACGGCTAAAAATCCTTCAAAACATCTACAATCTCATCGCCAACTCGATGCAAATACGTATTCAAACCCACTTGTTTTGCCCCCTCAGTATTTTCGAGTATATCATCAATAAAAAGCGATTCTTCGGCTTTCAAACCCGCATCATTGAGGACAAATTCATAAATATTGTCGTTGGGTTTGCGCAAACCCATAAGATGTGAATAATACGCCTTGTCAAAATAGGTGTTGCTAAAATGTTGAATATCAAACCCATAAATCGTCCGCAAATAGCCATCAACAAAATTCAAATGCGTTTCATTGGTATTGGACAACAAAAAAACACGATAGTTTTTCCGCAACCGCAGCAACATCTCAAAACGTTCTGGCTTAATCGTCAACAACATCACATTCCAAGACTCTTTGACTTGTCGAATACTGAGGGGTACGTTTGCAACCGAACGAAGCGTCTCTAAAAATGTCTCCTCAGAAATTTTACCCACTTCAAAATCAATAAAAACGTCGCCCGAAGGATAAGCCGTTTTCAGCTTTTGCGCATAATCATCACCGACAAAATGTTGCAGCGATGCCCAAGTCCTATCAATATCGAGGTCAATAATAACATTTCCGAAGTCGAAAATGAGGTTTTTTATACCGTTTTTCATAAAAATACAAAAAATTAAACCAATTAGGTCTGTGATTAAGTTTAAAAAAGCAAAGATAAACCGAGTTAAGCCGTAAATTAACTAAAATTGCACCTCAAATATCCTCAATCTAAAAATCAGTATAATCTGTCTTAATCAGTGATAAAAAAATTAGCAGGACAAACAGCCGTCTATGGTTTATCAAGCATCGTCGGGCGGTTTTTGAACTATTTACTCGTACCTATATATACGCGTGTACTCGACCCAGGTGAATACGGCGCAGCATCTTGGTTTTACGCCATCGCCGCATTTATGGGCGTAATATATATGTATGGCATGGAAACGGCTTTCTTTCGATTTGCCCAAAAAGAGGACAGCGATAAAGAAAAAGTATTTTCCACTTCTGCCATTTCAGTTGCCATTTCATCGCTCATTTTAAGTGCTCTAATCATCATTTTCGCTACACCATTGGCAAATTGGACGAAAAACGAAGGGCGTGAGCTGTATTTCATCTTCTTCGCCATCATTTTTGGGGCAGATGCCATTACCACAATTCCTTTTGCATGGCTACGCTATAAGAACAATCCCTTGCGGTTTGCCATGCTTCGTCTATTGAGTATTGGTGTCAATATCGGTTTAAATTTACTTTTTTACATAGTCGTACCTTTCTTATCCACTCGCGGGCTACTTGCACCGCTTGATACTGAGGGGGTGTCTATCAAGTGGATGTTCATCGCAAATGTCATGTCAAGCATCGTTATTTTGCCTTTTTTCATGAACGAATTGCGGCTTTTAAAGCATGGATTAGACAAAAAACTGTGGCAAGACATGTTTACGTATGCCTATCCTTTGATTTTTATGGGCTTCGCAGGTATGATAAATGAGACCCTCGACCGTGTTTTATTAAAGTACCTAATCGCCGACCAAGCCACTGCAGAAATACAAATTGGTATTTATTCCGCCAATTACAAACTTGCTATCATCATCACCTTATTCATACAAGCTTTTCGATTTGGGGCAGAACCCTTCTTTTTTGCACAAGCGAAAGAGTCCGATTCACGCCTTATCTATGCCCGCGTGATGCAATATTTTATGTTGATATGTGCGACGATTTTTGCAGGTGTCCTGTTGTACCTCGACATTTTCAAAGGTTTTATTGGCGAGGACTATTGGGCAGGCTTAACCGTTGTCCCAATTCTCCTCATGGCAAACGTCTTTCTCGGCGCATATTACAACCTCTCCATTTGGTATAAACTCACAGACAAAACCAAAATGGGCGCAGTCGTCAGCCTTATTGGTGCAGTTATCACATTGATTTTAAACTGGTTATGGATTCCAACAATGGGTTATGTCGGTTCAGCGTGGGCAACATTGATTTGTTATTTTGCAATGGCAACCATCAGTTTTGGTTTAGGACAAAAATACTATCCTGTCCCCTACCCAATGCGCCGTATCGCCTCCTATTTAGCATTGGCTTTAACCGCTTATTTTTCAAGTGAACTGTTCCGTGAGAACTTCGATACATCCACTTTTGAACGATTATTGGTCAATACATTGATTTTTATCGTCTATTTTTTGATTATTTATAAAATGGAGGAGAAGGAAATCAAACCGTTTTTTGAACAATTGAAAAAAAAGATTTCACCTAAAAAACAGCCCTAAAAAGTAACAGCCCTTGTTTTTTAACATTTTTTTAATGCTTTTCCCCTCCATACTGAGGGGGGGTATAAAAGCAGTTCAGATGTCTCATAAATAAGCTTTGAAAAAGACTTTTTATCACATCTAAAAAAATGACAATGAAAAAACAAGGACTGTTTATCACGACTAACTTACTCAGCCTCGTGGCACTCTTTCTCTTATTTTCCTCTTTTACTTATTTGGCAATCCATGTAGTAGTTGCTGAAACAAAACACACGTTTTGGACAACTTTACAAGCATTTTCCTTTGAAAAATTAGAATTTTGGCAAAAAACGGCATTAGCATTAGGCGTTTCGGGCGGTGGTTATGCCCTATTTCATCGGCGTTATCGGCGGCATTATGGCGAGGGAATGGGCTGTTTGGGTTGCTTGGGCGTTCTCGGAGTCATCATTTTGGGGGTTATCGTCATTGCTTTATTGCCTGTACTTTTAGTCGTCGGTTTGGTCATGCTTATTTTAGGCATCCCTTTTCCACGTAACAGAGGCAGACGTTATCGCCGCCGTTGGTAGCGGATAGCAACTTGGCGCAAGTTTAAAACTTGCGCCAAGTTCTTTACAACATATTAAAACTACTTTTCAACGCTGAGCTAAAAAGCAAATACATTTTTCGGCGGTCACTAACGCGAATACGCTCTTCTTGGACACGCTGGGCATGTGCCTTTTTTATTTTTTCAAAAAGATTGATATAATAAATATATGCCAAATATACGCCAAAACGAGCCGACTTGGGCAGTTTCAAAATACCTGCATAACCTGCATCAAAATCAGCTTTTATATCTGCTTCAATCAAGCGTTTTTGTTCATCATCAAAATGTTGAAAATCAACACCTGGGAAATAAACACGCCCCCTTTCATCAAAATCACTTTTCATATCCCTTAAGAAATTTATCTTTTGAAAAGCAGAACCCAAAGCACATGCGCCGCTTCTAAGTCGTTGATATTCAACATCATCCCCCTCAGTAAAAACCCTTAAACACATTAAACCGACAACCTCCGCAGAGCCGTAAATGTATTGCTTGTACAAGGCATCATGGTATTTCGAAAAGTGTAAATCCATCTCCATCGAGTCTAAAAAAGAGTCAATCAACTCGCGCTCGATACTGTATTTATGCACCACTTCCTGAAACGATTGCAATACAGGATTCATCGAAATGCCTTCCTCAATAGCTCTATAAGTCTCCTCTCGAAAACGACGCAACAAAGTGTCTTTATCAAAGCCGTGAAACGTATCTACAATCTCATCCGCAAAACGCACAAAACCATAGATAGCATAAATAGGCGCACGCAGTTTGGCATCAAAGGCGCGTATGCCCAAGGAAAACGAGGTCGAATAACGCTTCGTAATGTGTTCGCTGCACTCTTGGCAGACTTTGCGGTATAGACTAAAATGGTTCATAGTTAATGATGAATGATGAATTATAAATGATGAATTATATTATACATTAGGAATAGTGAAAAATAAAATACCAAACTTTACTTTGTATCACCGTTGAAAATCAACGTTTTACAAATTCATCATTCATCATTTATAATTCATCATTTCCTTTTATCCGTTTTTAAAAATATCTTCTGCAACGACTTTTCCAGAAATTAATGAAGGTGGTACGCCTGGGCCAGGTGTTGTTAACTGACCTGTGTACCAAAGATTTTTGACCTTTTTTGACTTCATTTTAGGTTTCAAAAAAGCTGTTTGAAGCAGCGTATTTGCCAAACCATAAGCATTGCCTTTGAATGCATTATAGTCATTTTTGAAGTCAGAATGGGCATAAGTACGCTTAAAAATGACATGAGAACGTATTTCCTGCCCCGTCCAATGCTCCAAACGTGCCATGACTAAGTTAAAATAATACTCACGTGTTTCTTCACTATCGTCGCTCAAATCGGGAGCGGTTGGTATCAAAACGAACAAATTTTCACAATTTTCAGGTGCTACTGAGGGGTCTGTTTTTGAAGGCATGGACACATAAAACAGCGGTTTTGTAGGCAATTTTGGCGTTTCATAAATTTCTGCGGCGTGTTGATTGAAGTCTGCATCAAAAAATAAATTGTGATGCTCCAAGTTTTTCAACCGCTTGTTGATGCCCAAATAGTATAAAAAACTCGACGGTGCCATCGTGCGGCTTTGCCAATACCCCTCAGTATATTGGCGGTTTTCGGCACTCAAAAGCACTTGTTCGACATGGTGATAATCAGCCGAACCGACAACTATATCTGCTTGATATTCAGCATTTTGCGTCACTACCTTTGTAATTTTACCCGCTTCTACCTTCAATGTACGAACTTCTTCACCCAAACAGATTGTCACACCTTGCTCTTCTGCCAATTTAACCATCGCTTTCACGATTTCAAACATGCCACCTTTTGGATACCACGTACCGAGCGACATATCGGCATAATTCATCATCGAATAAAGCGCAGGTGTTTTTTGTGGCGTTGCACCCAAAAATAAGACAGGAAATTCTAAAAGTTGAATCAATTTTTCATTTTTGAATAATTTTCTAACCGCACTCGATAGAGATGTCAACATTTCAAGCTTAAACATACTTTTCAGTACCCGCCAATCGGCAAATTCCAAGATAGAATGTGCTGGTTTTTGTACAAATTCGCCTACACCTACATCATATTTGTATTTGGCTTCTGCCAAAAACTGGCGCAATTTTACGGCACTTCCTGCTTCGTATTGTTCAAAAAGAGCTTCTAAATCAGCCATTTTTGCGGGTAAACGCATCGTATCACCGTCTTCAAAAGTGACGGTATATGAAGGGTCAAGGCGAATTAAATCGTAATAATCCGAGCGTTTTTTACCA
This sequence comes from Saprospiraceae bacterium, assembly GCA_031367705.1. Classification (GTDB taxonomy): domain Bacteria; phylum Bacteroidota; class Bacteroidia; order Chitinophagales; family Saprospiraceae; genus JAAFJT01. The sequence continues at coordinate 57,091 of JANLQI010000211.1, forward strand.
AAATCAGCAAAATATTGCTCAAAAATATCGGGCATCCAATACCAACTGGGGCCCATATCGAATGTGAACACCCCCTCAGTATTTTCTGCTTGAAAGACCCTTGCACGACCTCCTGGGACAGTATTTTTTTCTAATATCGTAACATCAAATCCCTTAGCAGCGAGATGTGTCGCTGCCGACAAACCCGAAAAACCGGCACCTATAACTATGACTTTTTTCTTCAAAATTGAAAAGTTGATTTTTTTATTAAGCACAAATTCAAACACACAATTCTTTATTTTGTTTAACTTTTCATTGAAAATAATTAAACAAAACAAAAAATGCTCTGCGTTAAGATACGCAGAGCATTTTTTATCAGATTGATTATTGCGGAAAACTATTAAAACTTATAACCTAAGCCTAAACGCATATTCAGCTGTGCTGGAAATAATTTTGTTGAAAATTCCGTCTCTGTTCGAGCATAAGTTGGCAATATTGGATTGTCAACATGGTTGTACGTCAACGCCATTGAGAAAACAGAAATCGGCACATTTAAGTCTAAAAACAATCGAGCAGAGACGTTAAAAACAGCTCTTGGAATGAAAGAAACCGTATTTCGAGTTTCAAAACCGATAGTCGGATAATATGCTGTCGTGTAAGGAACAATATTTTCATAAAATACTGAGGGGTCGGTTGAAACGCCAATATAGGGTTGAAAACGTCCTAATTTTTCAAAAAACAAAGGAAAAGCCCATTCAAACCTTAATCCTACATGCGCCTTAAAAGCCTTAGCACCTCTTGACGGAATACTTAAACTTGTCACGGTATTACTTGCAGTGTCAAAAATAGAATGTAATGTTAAATCATCGTCATGTATGAAATTGAGAGGTGTCAAACTGACCTCATAAAAAGCACCCTTTTTTTTAAGTTTTGTCAAGCCCACAACGGGTAAAAATGTTGTGTTGGTGCGTGTGTTTTCAGTAATCCTATTGATGACATCTGTTTTTACATCGTGTTTTTTTTCATGTAAAACAGTCAAATAAGTTTTAAAAGCAAAGCGATAAGAAGGTATTATTTTGTTAGTGTTTTGACCAAAAAGTTGGGCGGCAATCATTGAAAAAGTAAGCATAACCCACCATTTAGGTGGTTGCAGGTTTCGTTTCATACAGTAATAAGGTTTTACAAAAATGAAGAATCAGGTTTAATAGTCCGTCCAAAACGTGCGGTTTTGAAAGACAATTGTTTACAGTCAAAACTTTAACGAGTGTTAAAATTTGGGGGTTAAACTGACCAATGTTACTTGACAAAATAGCTGAAACCCAAAGTAAGTGCGGCGCTTCCATTCACCCCTGTAAAGTTTGATTTTGTACGCTCAAAAGCACCTTTGGCAATACCCGTAAGAGCCAAACTGCGGGTTAGAAAATATTGCAAGCCAATACCTCGGTCAAAAGAAATATTTGAATAATTAGAACTTGAACTGTTTTTTGACCAATAAAATGAAGCGTTGATGAATGGATAGGCGTAAAAACGGTTAGAAATTGGAATATAATAACGTACAAACGGAGAAAAAGTAAAGGATGAATACGAAATATTATCACCCGTTGGAATGCCAGCACTTGTACGCAATTCGCTGCCAACCATAAAATGATTTGTCACCATTTTACCACCGAATGCAGAGATGCCAAGGAATAAACTTTCTTGATTAAAATCGTAGCCCGTACTAAAACCACCATCAATTTGCCATCTGTTTTTGGCAATATACTGAGGGGGGGCATCTTGGTTTTTAGCATCAAAAGACTTGTAAAAAGGGCGCAAATTCACAGAAAATGAGATTCTTTTATCGCTGTTGTAATACAAAATGCCCTCAGCCACCAATTGGTCTGTTATGATTTTATGTGCGCCAAAACCTGCATTCCAAGTAAAATTGATAGGGTCATTCACTTCGACCGTATTGTTTCCAACTTGCCGTGTTCGATTACTAAAAGTACCATATATGCCTGCCTCAACAAAGGCAAAATGCGCGTACTTACTGTTATTAGCTGTATAGTAGCGTAAGTAAGGACTGAAATGATAACCAAAAGTATGATAGCTATCATCATAAGAATTCAACACAATATCACTTTTGGATCTATTCCAATCAAAACTACTGCCTAACGCAGCACCTACCAAAAACCTGTTTTTATAATAGCCGTAAGTTGGGCTAAACCCTAAATAGGATGAACTCGAAGATTGCGCTCCCAAGGATTGGACAAATTTAGTGTATGACGTTTTAATAAGACCATAACCACCTAAGGTTTGTGAGCCATTTGTCAATTGAGCGTAACTGTTTCCCGTAAAAAAGAAAAGAATAAACGTGAGTAAAAAGTAGAACTGGCGCATGAGGTTTGGATTTTAAGGTTTAGAAATTAATTTGAACATAATTCTTACGTTCAAAAATAGATTTTTGCTGCTACGTATTTTGCGTTTTATGATTTAATTAACCAAAACAATCCTAACTTTCGCAGAAAAATACACATTATGAAAAAATTAACAATTCTGTTATGCACCTTTCTTGTTTTAACAAATTCAAAAGCCCAATCAAACAAAGACGGTGATGCCATCATGCACGTCCTCAACACCCAAACTTCAGCTTGGAATCAAGGCAATATTGACCAATTTATGGTCGGTTATTGGCAATCGGACTCGTTGATGTTTATCGGCAAATCGGGCATGAATCAAGGGTATCAAACGACTTTGGACAATTACAAAAAAGGCTATCCCGACCGTGCCGCTATGGGTACACTCAAATTTGATATTTTGAAAATCAAACCGTTGGGCAAAAAACACTGTTTTGTCGTCGGCAAATGGCATTTGACACGTCCTGAAAAAGGCGATGTGGGCGGTCATTTTTCGCTTATTTTTGAAAAAATCAAAGGCAAATGGGTCATAATTGCGGATCATTCGTCGTAAAATTAGTGAAAAATGAAAAATTTGCTCCGATTCAATGGTTCTTTCTTTAATCAATATGGCGTTTGTGTATGAAAAAATTAATCATCCTACTGGTAACTGTTTTCATGACTCATTTACTTTGGGGTCAAACACCACCAAAACGAGAGTTCCGCGCTGCGTGGGTGGCTACGGTGTCTAATATTGACTGGCCATCCAGTCGGTCATTGTCCATAGCTGCTCAAAAGCAGGAGTTTGTGGCAATCGTTGATAGGCACAAACAGGCGGGTTTGAATGCTGTTTTTGTCCAAATTCGGGGTTATTGCGATGCGCTCTATCCAAGTTTTTTTGAGCCTTGGTCTGATGTTTTGACAGGCGTTCAAGGGCGTACCCCTCAGTACGACCCCTTGGATTTTATGATTTCGGAATGTCGTAAGCAAGGTTTGGAGTTTCACGCTTGGTTCAATCCGTATCGGGCTGTGGCGAATATCAATACAGCTGTTTTGGACTCAAATCATGTCGCCCGCAAACATCCTGAATGGCTTTTAGTGTATGGGAATTTGCGAATTTTAGACCCCGCGATACCAGAAGTGCGGAATTATGTCGCTTCTATTGTGTTAGATGTGGTAAAACGCTACGATATTGATGGGGTACATTTTGACGATTATTTCTATCCTTATCCACAAACAGGCTTGGTTTTGAACGACGATTCGACGTATATCCGCTACAATCGAGGGTTTGTTGACAGAGGTTTTTGGCGGCGTGACAATGTGGATTTATTTGTCAAAATGATTTCTGATACAATAAAAGCCATTAAGCCGTGGGTAAAATTTGGCATTTCACCTTTTGGTATTTGGCAAAACAAAAGCACAGCGCAACCGCTTGGTTCTACGACGGGTGGCTTGGAAAGTTATAATGATTTGTATGGCGATACCCGCAAATGGCTGCAAGAGGGTTGGCTCGACTATGCTGCCCCGCAATTGTATTGGTATATCGGTTTGTCAGTCGCCAATTACAGTGTTTTAGTACCTTGGTGGAACGATATTGCTTTTGGGAAACACATTTATATCGGTCAAGGTGCTTACAGAATCAATGCAGATGCGAATTGGAATGCGGCACAAATGCCTACGCAATTGCGGCTGAATCGGCAATATTCCAACGTTTTTGGCAGTATTTACTACAATACAACGGCTTTGAAAAACAATTTGCT